>SABY01000006.1 GCA_009928785.1 Clostridia bacterium
TCCCGCTGTAGTTAACTTCTTATTGCACCTGACAACTTACTGCCTACTGTGGACTGCCTGCTGCCTACTTGATCTTTTAATCGCACCATCAAGGAATTGAAACAAGTCCACAGCTCTTGTAGCTATGGCGACAAACGAAGCTTTTAATTGCACTATCGAAGAATTGAAACCGTTGCAAAGATTTATCACTTTTAATATTTATTAACTACATAATTAGTTAATCAACTAAAATAATAGTTCTATGTTTGCGTTTTGAAATTATTATAAAAACGAAACAGATGAAACCACTTACCAGAGCCGAAGAGCAGATCATGCAGATTTTGTGGCGCAAAGACGAATGTTTTGTGAATGACATACTCGAAGAGTTCGATGCGCCCAAACCCGCCTACAACACCGTATCGACGGTGGTACGCATTCTCGAAAAGAAAGAATACGTTGGTCATCATTCGTTGGGCAAAAGCCATAAATATTATGCGCTGATTAGCAAAAAAGAGTACACGCGGCGTTACCTTAGCGGAATGATGTCGGGCTATTTCAGCGGTTCGTACAAGCAATTGGTTTCCTTTTTTTCTAAGGAAGGAAACCTGAGCGTGCAGGAGATGGAGGAAATCCGCAGCCTGATTGATGCACAGATCGAAAAGAAAAAGCAAGACCCGGAATAAGTTGATAAATTGATAAAAACAGATTTGTATGGATAATCTCATTTTATACCTGGTACAATCGTCCATCGCGCTTTCGCTGTTTTATTTGCTGTATCATCTGGTGCTAAAGCGCGACACGCATTTTGGGCTTCATCGGTTTTACTTTTTGCTGGCGGCGCTAGTTTCGTTATTGCTGCCATTGGCCAGAGCCAATATTTTTGCACCTATTGCCATGCCTGCCGACACTATGATTTTTCTCGATACGGTGCTCATCAATGGTTCTGACGTGCAGCAAATCGCGCAAAAGAACGTGGGCAATTTCCAAATAATAACAGGAATTTATCTCTTCGGCGTTGTTTTTCTTTCGCTTCGGTTTGTGATAAAAATGGCGCAACTTTTCAGGCTTATCCATCGCAGCGAAGTAACGCGCTACGGATCGTGGAAGCTTGTTGTGATGGAGGAGGAACTGGCACCTTTTTCATTCTTTAACTATTTTTTTATTGATCGGTCACGCATGAAAGCGCAACAGCTCGAAACCATTGTGGCACATGAGCAGGTGCATTGGCGCCAGCTTCACTCGGCCGACCTGCTGCTGGCGGAGTTGCTAACGATTTTTCAATGGTTCAATCCGTTTGTGTGGCTTTATCGCAGTGCGCTGGAAACTGTGCATGAGTATCTGGCCGACGATGGCGTGCTACGAAACGGGTACGAATCTGTAAATTATCAGAATCTTTTATTAGTGCAGGCTACCGGCATTTCTGCCTTTGGCTTTGCTAACCATTTTAATCATTCATTAATCAAAAAACGCATTATTATGATGACAAAAAACAAATCGCACCAATGGTCGCAGCTCAAAGTGCTGCTGGCGCTTCCATTGACACTGCTGCTCATTGCAGCTTTTACTTTCAGCCTGCCTGCCGGCGAGCTGTTGCAAAAGGTTTCTTCAACTGCCGTTGAATCAAGCCAGCCGGTTGCTGCTCTTAACGATGCAGTTCCTGATACGCTTCAACCACAGCGTAAAGTATATGATGTGGTTGACCATATGCCAAGCTTTCCGGGTGGTGATGCCGGACGAATAAAATATCTGCAGGAAAACATTACTTATCCCGAATCTGCCCGTACGGCTGGTAAGCAAGGCATCGTGTACATCACTTTTGTGGTGGAGGCTGATGGTCGCGTTACGAATACACAAGTGCTTCGCGGAGTTGATGAAGCGCTCGACAAAGTTGCTTATGATGTGGTAATGGGAATGCCCGCCTGGGAGCCGGGAAGAAAGGATGGGGAAGCAGTAGCTGTTCAATTTACCATGCCCATAAAATTTGCGCTGGGTACTGACAAAGATCAGAAAGAAGAAAATGCTGCCCCTGAAAAATAATCATTTCGATAAAGTTTATTAGGGCGAAAGACCCTGGTAATCTATTTTTGCGTAAGCCTGCTCAACAAATCAGCAGGCTTTCGTGTTTTAGAGCCAATCACAAAACATATTATTATGAAAAATAAAACAACAATCTTTCTTTTCGCTTTCGCAATGGCTTTGATTTTCAGCGGGAGTTCAGCTATCGGACAAGCAACTGCCTCCGAAAAAGTAAAGCAACTGTGGGCTACCGATCCGGTTTTTTTGGTGCCTGAATCGGTGTATTACGACGAAAACAATCAGGTTTTGTATGTTGCTAATATCAACGGAAAGCCTACCGATAAAGATTCTAACGGTTTCATTTCGGCAATGGAGCCTGATGGCCGCATCACCCGCCTGGAGTGGGTTACCGGGCTGCATGCACCCAAAGGTATGGCCATGCTCGACGGCAGACTTTATGTTGCCGACGTCGATCGGGTAGCGGAAATCGACATTGAAAAACGTACTGTCGTGAAGTTTTATGAAGCTGCTGAGACTGAGTTTTTGAACGATTGTATCGTCGGCGACGAAGGACGGATTTATATAACCGATATGAAGACAGGCGCTGTGCACCGGATTGTTGACGGCGAAATTGAAACATGGTTCCCGGCAGGTACTTTTGATAATCCCAACGGAATCAACTACCGCAATGGCTTTATTTATCTGGGTACTAAGGGGAAGATTATCCGCATCGATCCGTCAGATAAATCACAAACGATAATCGCCGAATTCGATGGTGGTGTGGACGGATTGGAAATAGATAAGGAGGGGAACTTTATCTTTTCGGATTGGAGTGGCCTTGTGCGTCGTGTAGCGCCTGGTGGCAAGCCGGAAGTTCTTTTCAATACCACCGACCAAAAAGTAAATGCCGCCGACATCCATCTGATGACTGACAAAAATATTCTTCTCGTTCCAACCTTTTTCGACAACCGTGTGGTGGCTTATCAGATTTTAAAATAATCAATAGAAGTTTTCGGGATAGGGGAGAAGTTGTCGGGTTGTAAAGTTGTCGGGTTAGCGGATATTTCCTGGTTCGCAGCCCCGAAGAGGATGCAATCGTTGTTTGAAATATGACGCGGGTTTGTATGCTTAAGAAAATCGTATTAGATATTTAGGGTTGCCATCTCTTTCAGGGCTTGCATCCCTCGCACTCAATGTTCAATTTCTGAGACCAGTCTAAAAAGCCGTAGATCCCCTAATTCCCCTAAAGGGAACCAGTTCAAACTACTGATTTTTTGTACTTCTTACGCAGGCTGGCGGATCAGAGGTAAAAAGGACTAAAAAACAGAAGATTTTGGGTTTTTCAATTAAACTCATTTCTACATTCTACCCTCTAACTTCTACCCTCTAACTTCTACCCTCTAACTTCTTTCCTCTAACCTCTTCTTTTTCGATCATCTGCCTAAAAAAATCCACCACCGACACCTGCGCCGGGCGATAGGACATGCTTAGCTCCTCAATGCTTTTGGTGTTGTCGGCGCGGAAGGGATAACCCATATTGTGGCTGATCATTTTTCGGGAAAACCCAGCCAGAGGCCCGATGAGCCATAGGAGCAACTTCGGGATTTTTCGTGTGGGAAAAGGATAGGCATTACCATAAATATCCCGCAGCATCTTTGATATTTCCAATATGCTGGAGTTATGGCCGGAGATGATATAGCGGCCTTCGGCGGTGGGAGTGAAGCCGGCGGCAAAATGTGCCTGTGCCACGTCGCGCACATCCACTATTCCAATTTCAAAATCTGGTGCGCCCATTTTCATGGTGCCGTCGCCCAGTTGTTTTATAATGTTAAAACTCTCAGAAGTTATTTCGGGGCTGATTCCGGGACCCATCACCAGCGAAGGATTTATTACCACCAAATCCCAGCGCTGCTGCAGATTTTGAATTTTCCAGGCTTCTTTCTCTGCTATAGTTTTGGAGTAACTGTAAGGCTGATGTTGCAACGAAGAGGTTGTGTTCCAGGATTCTTCGGTAACGATTTGATCGGGCAATTCGAGCAGGTCCTTGTTATCGCCGTACATAGCTGCCACGCTGCTGGTAAGCACCACGCGTTTTACCGACGCAGTTTTGTTCACTGAGCTCAAGATGTTGCGGGTTCCTTTTAGCGCGGGGTCTATCAGATCGCGTTGCGCATCTTTTACACTCAAAACAAACGGTGAAGCGGTGTGAAACACCAACGTACATCCCTGCATGGCCTCATCGTAGGAACCTTCGTGCAGCAGGTCGGCTTCAAAATAGCGGAGCGTTCCTGGCGCTAAAGCAGCCAGCCTGTCGAGATATTGCGTTTTATTTTTATCGTTTGGATTGCGAATGGGCGCATGAACAGTAAACCCTTTGTCGAGCAGAAGTTTTACCAACCAACCTGCTACATAACCCGTTGCGCCGGTGACCATGACAGGCGTCTTTTTATCTATTTCTTTCATCTTTTTTTTTGTTTATCAAATGTCGTCCCTTAAAGCATCGGCCAGCCTCCTTTGTTCATTTGGCTATCTTTGCAGCTTATTTTCATTTTATGAAATTCGATCAATACAACATCCATGAGGGTATCAAAACCAGTTTGTCGAAGCTGGAATTTAAAAAACCCACCGACATACAATATAAGTCGATACCTGCCATTCTGAAAGGGGAGGACGTGCTGGCGATAGCGCAGACAGGCACCGGAAAAACGGCTGCCTTTGCCATTCCTGTTTTGCATTTGCTGCAAAGCCGTAGGATTTCCGGCAGGCCGGATGGTGTAAAATGTTTGGTAATGGCGCCCACGCATGAATTGGCGCTGCAAATCACCAATGTTTTTACCACACTTGGCAAGCATACACGCGTCAGCACTTTTTGCATTCATGGTGGAGTAGATCAGCAGCCACAGATCGACACGCTGAATGAAGGCGTGGATGTGCTGGTAGCAACGCCCGGGCGCATGTTCGATCTGGTAAGCCAGGGCGCACTGCGGCTAAGCCGTGTGGAAATACTTGTACTCGACGAGGCCGACCACATGCTCGACATGGGTTTTATCAAAGATATCCGTGACCTGATGCGTCTGCTGCCCAAAAAACGTCAGACACTGTTTTTCTCCGCCACCATCAACGAAACCATCAAAGACCTGGCTTACTCGCTGGTGGTAAACCCGATACGCATTCAGATTTCGCCAAAAGACCCTGTGGCCAAAAACATTGAGCACGGGGTGGCCTTTGTGGAAATGGACGACAAAAGGTTTTTTCTCGAAGATTTTATCCGTCAGAATCCTGATAAGAAAATGCTTGTTTTTGTTCGGACAAAAGTGCGCGCCGAGCGTGTTAAAGCCGCCATGGAACGCATCGGTATTGCAACGGAAACCATACACAGCGACAAAGAGCAGTCGGTGCGCGAGCTGACCATGAAAAACTTCAGAGCCGGCGACCTCAAAATTCTTATCGCCACCGATGTGAGCGCCCGTGGCATAGATATTCCCAACGTAGAATTTGTTATCAACTACGATTTGCCCGACAGCGCCGAACAATATGTGCATCGTGTGGGTCGCACGGGACGCGGTACTGCCAAAGGTCAAGCCATTGCTTTTTGCAGCAGCGAAGAAAAACCCATGCTCGACGAAATTGAAGCATCGCTCGGAAAACCAATTCATCGCATTGTGATGACCGGAAAGGAATATCACGAAGTGTTGCTTGAAGCAAAAACCCCAACCAACGATTGGCGCGCTTTGTTGGCTGAAGACGATACAATCGTTGAGAATAACAAAAAGAAACCAAAGAAAAAATGAGATTCTACACGTTGCGCAGTTGATCTTTCGATTAATGTCGGGCTCTTTTTATCAATCCCAATCCAAAGCTTATTCCTATAACAAACGATCATTTTGCAAATTGCAAATAGTCCGATAATTAATATTATGTTAAATGGCAGTTTCTGGTACCTTCCTCTTTCAACTTCAATACTGCAGCCTTAACATGAAATTTATTGGCTCTGAAATAAAATTGTGAGGCTATTTAATCAATAACACCGGCCTTTAGGCCGGTGTATAATTGGTGAGAATAATTCAGTGGGCTTTAGCCCAAATAAAGTTGTTGCGGATAATTATCCTGAAAAATACTTTGAGAGGCTTATGTGTTCAGCCTCTCATTGATGCCCTTCACTTTTTCGGAATCGTGGGTCATTGTATAAACCTGGCGAAGCATCGAAAGGTTATCGCGGTTATCGGGCTTAATCTGGTCGGCTTTTTCGAGATGTTCAGCCGAGTGTTGCAACCATTGTGTTACTGAAGGGTCTGTGCTGCCACCACCCTTTGCAGCTTGCTCATAATAGAGTTTTCCCAACGCGTAATGCGGCTCAAATTGTGACGGAGTTTTTTCGATTTGTTTCTGGTAATGAATGCGTTTCTCTTCAAAAGTTTCCATGATGTCGGTTTTTACAGTTATTAATAAAAAAATGGAGAGAATCGTTGACTGATCTCTCCATTTCGATTTTCTGTCTGTAAAACAGAATTTACTTTTAATTGTTCAGGCGCTCGTTCACACCTTTTACCTTATCCATCATACCCAGGCGGGTATAAATCTCCTTTAGGGTTTGCAAGGTTATCTGATCACTCTCCTGGATCGAGTCAGCTTTTTCGAGATATGGCAAAGCCTTCTGCATCATCACCTTACCCTCATCCATCATCTGGTCGTATTTGGCTGTTTCGTTGAGTGGTAAATTTCCGGCTTCGGTAATCCTTTCGACTGCTTTATTGAAGTAAAGCGCTCCGAGGTTGTAGTTGGCATCGAAATAATTGGGGTCGGTTTCGATGGCGCTCACGTACATATCGCGTGCTTTTTCAAAATTGCCCATTTTATCGTAGATAGTTCCGGCAGCAAAAAACAGCGACGGATTGGTTTTGTCTTTTACGATGGCGAGATTCAGAACATCCAATGCTTCCTGACTTTGGCCCGTAGCAAGATACAAATTGGCAGCATCAATGATCAGGCTATAATCTTCCGGAAATATCTGCCGGCCTTCGTTGATAACTACTATGGCTGCAGATGTATCGCCCTCCACTTTATAAACGCTGGCCAGGATGCTGTAAATAGCAGGGTCACCGTACTTTAGCGCTTTTACCTGGTTCATGTAGATGCGGGCAGTTTCGTAGTCCTTAGCAAGGTAGGCGCTTTGCCCTGCATAAAATGCTGAAACAGTGTCGATGGTGCCCACTTCCTGGCGAATTGTGGCTGCTTTGGCAAAAGCATCGGCAGCAGCTTTGTAATCCTGTTCGTTGTATTTGGACACTGCTTTATTAAAATACTGTTCGGAGCACACCTGAATTCTGTCTTCAACCTGGTCGGAATATTCGTTTTTGGTGTCAAGCTCAAGGGATTTCGTGTAGGCTTCAAAAGCTTTCTCCAAAGGATTGGGATCGAGATTTTTATACTCCTCCTCTTCAGTCAATTGTATAGATAAATACACATTACCACGGTAAAACCAGGTTTTGGCATCGTCCATAGTTTTGGAATGTTCGGTGGCCTTGTCGATGGCTTCTTTTGCTTTGTCGAGTTTGCCACGGTTCAGGTAATTGTAGGCAGCCACAACGTTGTTGGGCTGCGCATAAACTCCTGAAAAAGCCATGACTGAAATTAATAACACTGCGATTTTTTTCATTTTCCTGCGAAGTTTAGTTTGTTAAAATTTATTTTGTTTTCAATAGTCATGCCATAAAGAATATCCTTTTTGGCTAACCGCTATTTATTAAAATGGTTGATTATTCTTCTGATGGTGTTTGTTGCTCATCGTCGGCTACAACGTTTTCATCATTGTTTTCAATATCCTCAGCAATGATTTCCTCTTCTTCTTCCCGTGCCACATTAGCCACGGCAGCTATGGCATCCTCGTCGCGAAGATTGATCAAACGCACGCCCTGGGTGGCACGACCCATCACGCGCAGCTCGCTCACGGCCAAGCGTATGGTTAGTCCTGATTTGTTGATAATCATCAGGTCTTCGTTATCTGTTACGTTCTTGATGGCGATGAGCCCTCCGGTTTTCTCGGTGATGTTGAGCGTTTTCACTCCTTTGCCACCGCGGTTTGTCACGCGATAGTCTTCGAGTTTAGATCGTTTTCCATAGCCATTTTCCGAAACCACCAACACGTCATATTCAGTAGTTTCCAGGCAGATCATCCCTACCACAGCATCGTTTGCATGCGCCAGCGTAATGCCTCTCACCCCGCTGGTATTGCGACCCATCGGGCGAACTTTTTTCTCGTTGAAACGGATGGCGCGTCCCGACTGCAAAGCGATGATGATTTCGTTTTCACCATTGGTCATGCGTGCTTCAAGCAGTGCATCACCTTCGCGCACTATAATGGCATTGATACCATTTTGGCGTGGCCGCGAATAATCTTTGAGACTGGTTTTTTTGATGATACCACGCACAGTAACCATCGTAATGTAATTGCTATTTACGTAGTCTTCATCTTTCAGGTCTTTGGTGTTGATGAAAGCTTTGATTTTATCTTCCGATGAGATATTGATCAGGTTTTGCACGGCTCTGCCTTTGGAGTGGCGTGTACCTTCCGGAATTTCAAAAACCCGTAGCCAGAAGCATTTTCCACTTTCGGTAAAAAACAGCATATAGTCGTGGTTGGAAGCTACAAACAGGTGTTCAAGGAAATCCTCGTTTCGAACCGCCGAAGCTTTCGAGCCGCGCCCTCCCCTGCCCTGCACTTTATATTCGGTGAGTGCAGTGCGTTTCATGTAGCCCATGTGCGAAATAGTTACCACCACCTCGTCGTTGGGAATAGTATCTTCAATGCGGAAGTCGCTGGCGGCATATTCGATGCGGGTACGTCGTTCGTCTTTGTATTTTTCTTTTATCTCAATAAGCTCATTTTTTATCAACTCCATGCGCATTTCTTCATTATCGAGCAAGAGCTTGAAGTAGGTAATGCGCTCCATCAGGGCGTTGTAGTCCTCTTTTATCTTGTCGCGCTCAAGGCCGGTAAGACGCTGCAAACGCATTTCAAGGATGGCCTTGGCCTGCACATCTGTCAGTTCGAAGCTGGTCATCAGACCATTTTTTGCTTCGTCGGGAGTTCGCGATTGGCGGATCAGTGTGATTACTTCGTCGAGATGATCCAGTGCGATGAGCAAGCCTTCGAGGATATGCGCACGTTTCTCGGCTTCGCGCAGATCGTATTGGGTGCGCCGCACTACCACCTCATGACGATGATCCACAAAATGCCGGATCATATCTTTCAGGTTGAGCTGCATAGGCCGGCCTTTAACCAACGCGATATTATTGACGCTGAATGAAGTCTGCAAAGCTGTTTGCTGATAGAGCTTGTTGAGCACCACATTGGTAACGGCGTCTCTTTTCAGTTCATAAACGATACGAATGCCGTTGCGGTCGGATTCATCCCGGATATCCGTTATTCCTTCTATTTTTTTATCATTCACCAGATCAGCCGTCTTTTTGATCATCTCCGCCTTGTTCACCTGAAAAGGGATAGAGGTGACAATAATTTGGTCGCGACCGCTATTAGTGGTTTCTATAATGGCTTCGCCTCTGACAACCACTCGTCCCCGGCCTGTCAAAAAGGCTTCTCTTACTCCATCGTAGCCATAGATAATGCCGCCTGTAGGGAAATCAGGAGCTTTAACATATTTCATCAACTCTTCTATGGTGATTTCGCGGTTGTTGATGTAAGCAATTGTACCATCCACTACTTCTCCCAGATGGTGCGGTGGCATGTTGGTAGCCATCCCTACGGCAATACCCGAAGCGCCGTTGATAAGCAAGTTGGGGACTTTGGCAGGTAGCACTGTGGGTTCTTCGAGCGAATCGTCAAAGTTGAGCTGAAAATCGACAGTTTCTTTGTTGATATCTTCCAGCATCTCTTCTGCTATTTTACGCAGTCGCGCTTCGGTGTAACGCATAGCTGCCGGACTATCGTTGTCGATAGAGCCAAAGTTTCCCTGCCCGTCGATGAGTGGATAGCGCAGCGACCATTCTTGCGCCATGCGCACCATGGCGTCGTAAACCGATGAGTCGCCGTGGGGGTGATACTTACCCAGCACCTCCCCTACTATTCTGGCTGATTTCTTAAATGACCTGCTGGAAAGTATGCCCAGATCGAGCATACCAAATAAAATGCGGCGATGAACAGGTTTTAATCCATCACGAACATCGGGCAATGCCCGTGAAACAATTACCGACATCGAATAATCGATGTAGGCCGCTTTCATTTGATTTTCAATATTTACCCTAACTATTTTTTCGCCTTCCTGATTGTTTTCCATCTACTAACTTATTCAATAATAATACTTTAATACAAAAGTGAAATGACCAGCAAAAGTAGGCTTTTTTATGATTGTCGGCTACAGCTAAATCTTTTATTAACTAACAACCCTTGTTGATAAAAACGGCGGTATGGTAACACTTAGCATCATCAAAGAACCTTTACTTTTGTCGGATTATCATTAATGCATCTAAAAGTGCCGTCAGAAAACTATTTACTAATTGGAACGTTATTTGATTCGTACGCTATTTTTAAGAAATAATAAGGAAAGGAATTAAATATAATGGAAGCAAAATTTTCACAACGTGTTAAGGATGTCCTTAACTACAGCCGGGAAGAAGCTTTACGTTTGGAGAACGATTATATAGGCGTTGAACATCTGATACTTGGCATATTACGCGAAGGCGAAGGGCTGGCAATACAAATATTAAATTATCTGGGTGTAGATTTAAAAACCTACCGAAGCACCATCGAGCAATCTATTGGTAAACAAGGTGCCGCAGTGAAGGGTGAGAAAAAGATGGTTAATCTCCCATTGGTAAAACAAGCCGAGCGTGCGCTGAAGCTAACCTATCTCGAAGCGAAGCTTTTTAATAGTGATCTTATTGGTACCGAGCACCTCCTATTGGCCATTTTAAAAGATGAAGACAACATTGTGACACAAACTTTTGCCTCTTTAGGAGTAGATTATGAGAGTGTAAAAGAAGAGTTGCAGGCCATCATGACAGGCCATCATCCCGACAAGGCTGAAGAGGGCAAGGCTGCTCAGAAGATGGACCCTGTGGACGAATTCCCAGGCTCGATGGATGACGACTTTGAAGAAGGACGTGGATTTGAAAAGCAAAGTAAAAAGCCGGGTGAAGCAAAATCAAAAACACCTGTGCTCGACAATTTTGGCCGCGACCTTACCAAAGCTGCCGAAGAAGACCGCCTTGATCCCATCGTAGGTCGCGAAAAAGAACTCGAACGTATTGCTCAGATTCTGAGTCGGCGCAAGAAAAACAATCCCATACTTATTGGCGAACCGGGCGTTGGTAAAAGCGCCATAGCCGAAGGATTGGCTTCACGGATAGTGGAACGTAAAGTATCCCGCGCTTTGTTCAATAAGCGTATTATTACACTCGACCTGGCTTCGATTGTAGCTGGTACCAAATACCGGGGTCAATTTGAAGAACGCATGAAAGCTGTCCTGAACGAGTTGGAGAAAAATCCCGACATCATTATTTTTATCGACGAGATACACACCATCGTTGGTGCCGGTAATGCTTCAGGTTCGCTGGATGCATCCAATATGTTTAAGCCTGCACTGGCGCGTGGCGAAATACAGTGCATCGGGGCTACTACCCTCGACGAATATCGCCAGTACATCGAAAAAGATGGTGCGCTGGAGCGCAGATTTCAAAAGGTTTTGGTGGATCCGACTACTGCCGAAGAAACCGCCATCATCCTTAATAATATCAAAGAAAAATACGAGGATCATCACCTCGTAAAATATACCGATGATGCCATCAAAGCCTGTGTGCATCTTACCAACCGCTATATCAGCGATCGTTATTTGCCCGATAAAGCCATCGACGCACTCGACGAAGCCGGCTCGCGCGTGCACATTACCAATATGCACGTGCCATCGCAAATCATTCAAATTGAAAGCCGAATAGAAGAGGTGAAAACTGAAAAGGCGAAAGCTATCGGCGGTCAGAAATTTGAGGAAGCAGCACGCTTCCGTGACCTGGAGCGCAAGCTGATGCAGGAGCTGGAACAGGAAAAGAAAAAATGGGAGGAAGAAGCGCGCATTAATCGTGAGGTAGTTTCTGAAGATAATGTGGCCGAAGTGGTGGCCATGATGACAGGTATTCCCATCAAGCGAATTGCACAATCGGAGGGCAACCGCCTGGTGAAAATGGAATACGAGCTGCAGGATTCGGTGATAGGACAGGATGAAGCCATAAATAAAGTGGTGCGTTCGATACGCCGCAACCGTGCCGGGCTTAAAGACCCCAACAAGCCCATTGGGAGTTTTATCTTTTTGGGACCTACCGGCGTGGGTAAAACGCATCTGGCAAAAGTGCTGGCACGCTATCTTTTCGATACCGAGGAGGCGCTTATCCGCATCGACATGAGCGAGTACATGGAGAAATTTTCGGTATCGCGTCTGGTGGGCGCACCTCCGGGATATGTTGGCTACGAAGAAGGCGGCCAGCTTACCGAAAAAGTGCGACGCAAACCCTACTCGATCGTTCTACTCGATGAGATAGAAAAAGCGCACCCCGACGTTTATCACCTGCTTCTTCAGGTGCTCGACGACGGAATAATTACCGACAGCCTGGGGCGCCGCATCGACTTCAAAAACGCCATCATCATCATGACCTCCAACATCGGGTCGCGTCAGTTGAAAGATTTTGGGCTTGGCGTAGGTTTCAACACCTCGGCACGCGAAACGGCCAAAGGTAAGCACTCGCAAAGTGTGATCGAAAATGCGCTGAAGAAAACCTTTGCCCCCGAGTTTCTCAACCGTATCGACGACATCGTAATATTTGATGCGCTGGAGCGCGAAGACATTCACAAGATCATCGATATCGAGCTTGGCCATCTGTACAAACGCGTGAAAGAAATTGGTTACACAATCGAAATATCGGACAAAGCCAAAGATTTCATCGTCGAAAAAGGCTGGGATGCCCAATATGGTGCAAGGCCACTAAAAAGGGCTATACAGAAATATGTAGAAGACCCGCTGGCCGAAGAAATCATCAAGACCACACTCTCCGAAGGCGATCATATTATGATAGAATCGGAAGAAGGTAAAGAGGAGCTGAACATCGGCATCCGCAAGGAAGTGGCTGTAGAAAAGCAATTGCCTTCGGCAAATTAGGATTTTAGTAATTTATTGATAATAAAAAACTGCACTGTTTCGGTTGAAACAGTGCAGTTTTTTTTATGGGAAATCCCTGGCATGAATAGCGCGATAGCAAATTTTATAGTTTATCCATTAGCTCGGCTTGCAGTGTTGGTTGCTGAACGATTTGGCTGGTGGCCACGTTGCTCTCCCAGTGTTCGTCAACCAAACCAATAGTATTGGCATTAGCGCGCGACAGGTAGCTGAGTATAAGATAAAAACCATTGTACTCGCAGCGCAAAAAGCTTTGATTTTTACCACGAATCAAAAAGTCGGTGATAGTGGATTTGGTGCCATTGAGATACTTTTTTTGCAAAAGAATAACTAACTCCTCGCGACTTTCTGCAGTGGAGTGGTTGAAGGTAATCTGACCCATAAAAAAAATGCCATTGGCAAAGAAGAGATACTTCTTCATCTCATGGCCAAAAACCTGATTCTTATAGCCAAGAGCCTGCAGCTCGAATGCAGGGAAACGGTTAGCGTTGATACAAATTGGCGATGGAAAAGCGCGGATGACTTCCTTAAATTTTTTCCCGAAAGGGACGTCCGAAAATTCTATTTCCAATGCTGAATCGTAAACAGGCAGCGTGGGTTCAATTTTGTAACAACCAGCCAGGTGATTGATAAAATCGTCTTTGATACAATACGAATAGGGACTTTGCAGGGTGTAGCGCTTGTAGGTGGCAACATAGCGCGCGCTATATTTTCCAAAGAACAAGCGCGTGGTGGTGATGTGTAATAGTGGATACATTCTGATAAAAATAATTACCAGCACCAACACTACAGCAGCAATAATAAGAAGGTTCATTTCGGTTCGGTTATAGTTTTTTGTGCAGCAAAATAAATCATTTTTTGGAAGTTGAGCTACAATGGCCGCTGTAAAGACGAAAGAGTGGATGCACCACAGCATTCATCACTACAAAGATTAAATGATGGTATTTAACGTTTCGTCGTCATTGTGGGATAAGGTATTTGAAACTATGCCAAAAATAAAGCGTCCGGTCAGCCAATCGACATATCATCGTTCCACTTGATAGCCGAAGGTTTTGCGCCGATATTAATACCTTCGGTAAACATATCCACGCATTGTCGAAGATCGTCGTGGTAGCCGCCCTCCAGCACAGCGAAAACATTTTTGAAGGCTTTGCTGAGCTTGTATCCACATTCGTAATAGGCGTGCAACGAAAAATTCATATTCAGCAGTTTATCCTTGCGGTAACCGTCGAAGCCGGCCGAAATAGCCACCACATCGGGTTCAAACCTTGAGCCTGCATCGATGGCTTTTTGTAAAGCTTTAAAGAATTCCTTTTCTCCGCTGTTTTCAGGAATTGGAATGTTGAGGGTAAAACCCAATCCGGCGCCGGCTCCAATTTCCATAAAAGTTCCGGTGTAGGGATAGCTGTTTTGCTGATGGATAGAGCAATAAAGAACTTTGTTACTTTCGTAAAAAATATTTTGGGTGCCATCGCCATGATGCCCGTCGATGTCGAGGATAAAAACCTTTTTTCCTTCCCCAACCAGTTTTTGTGAAGCAATGGCCACATTATTAAACAAACAAAAACCTGATGCTTTGCTTTGGCTGGCGTGATGACCGGGCGGTCGGATAACGGCAAAATCCCCGTTCTGCGATGCTTCTATGGCCAGGCCTACGGCCAGACAAGCCGCCTGATAGCTCACCGGCGCAAGTTTTACTTCGGCAAATGCTGCACCTGTTTCACAATAATCTTTGATGGTGTCGATATACGATTGCGGATGCACCAAAGTAAGAAACTCCTCACCGCTGGCGTATCGGCTCTCCAGGTCGGCAAAGTCGCGCAGCCGGTAGCTGCCCTCGTAGGCACTGCCGATGTTGTGATCGAGAAAGGTACGATTGAAAAGCAACTTCATAGGTGAGGGTTTTTGTGAACAAGCCACTAAAGTAAATTATTTTTAGAAGGCATGTTCAAAAGCTTTTTATTTTTGAAAATTAGGAAAACGAAAAACGCCGGATCATCTGAATGAGTCCGGCGTTTTTTATGTGTTTCGTGCAGCCCTTATTTTACAATGCCGAGCAGCTCTACTTCGAAAATCAATGGAGCAAAAGGCGGAATATCGCGACCGGCGCCACGTTCGCCATAGCCCATTTCGCTTGGGATAATCAATGTAGCTTTGCTGCCTACATTGAGCATGGCTATGCCTTCGTCCCATCCTCTTATCACGCGGCCTTGTCCGAGGTCAAATTCAAACGGAGTTCCTCTGTCAACGGACGAGTCGAATTTGGTGCCGTCGAGGAGCATCCCGGTATAATGAACTTTCACTTTGTCGCCGGCAACGGGTTTTGATCCGGTGCCTTCTTTGGTAACAATTACATACATTCCCGATTCGGTAGGCAGTGCGTTAAGATTGTTTTCCTGCACGTAAGCGGCTATTTTTTCACCTTCTTCGTCCCGCATTTTATTCTTCTCTGCTTCCATCTCCTGCATCACCTGTTCTTCAGTTTGAATTTTGGTAAGCATCACATTAAACTCCAGCTCTTTGAGGTCGGTGGCAAAGTCGGGGAGTTTAGGGTATCCTGCGGTTTTCAGAAAGAAGGAGTCGGCAGCAAGTATAAAAGTGGCGCTGTCGCCCTGGTGTAGCATCGCCATCATCTCATAAAAATCGCCTGGATAAGTCGATTCCTGCATGGCAAGCATCATGTTCTGTTCGGGCATTTCAGCCGAATTAAAAAACAAGGTGTCAGGTGTTCCATAGGTCATTTTCATCGAAAGGATGTCGCCCGCCGCAGGCATAGGCTGGTCTTCGTTAACCACATGAATTTGGTATTTCAGTCCGCTGTCGGTGGTTTTGTAACCTTGTCCGTTGCAGGCATTCATCACAGTCAGCAGGGCGACTGCAACCGTCATAAGCATCAATTTGCTTCTCATCATAATTTTACTTTTTTTAATTTGCTAATAATTGTCAGTTTATAAAATAGTTAATCAATCTACAATTTCGATAAGTTCTACGTCAAAAACCAGTGGGCTGTAGGGTTTCACACCTTCTCGCTCGTAACTCCCGAAGGCCAGCGACGAAGGCACGATCCACTTTGCTTTGCCTCCTTGTTTCATCAGCAGTATGGCCTCTTCCCAACCTGCCAGCATCTCGCCATTACCTACCACAAAGGTGAGCGGCATTTGGTGGTCGTATGTCGAGGAATAAATCGTGCCGTCGAGCAACGATCCGGTGTAGTTAACTTTTACGGTATCTCCGGCTCTCGCCCTGGGGCCGCTGCCCTCACGCACCGAAATAAAATACAACCCGCTCTCGGTGGGAGCCACTTCAATATTGTTTTGGCTGATGTAATCAGCAATAGCTTGTTTTTCCGATGATTTCCTTTCGGTAGCTTCCAGGCGGCGGGCTTTTACATCGGGGGTTTCACTGGTGATTTTCATCACTTTCAGATCGAAATATATTTTATCCTCACCACTGGCATAATCCGGAACCTCCGGTGACTGCATCATTTTATTAAAAAAATCCTTTGTATTAATTACAAAGGTGGCGCTGTCGCCCTGGTGCATCAGCATGATGCCTTCGAGCAGGTCGCCTTCGTAGATCGGGTCGATCTGAAAAGGCACGGTGCTGTTGCCACTGGCAAAGAGCACACTATCCTTGGTGCGGTAGTTCATACGCACTTCCACAATGTCGAAAAGTTTTACCTGTCGTGCTGTGTCGTGCTTAACATGAAACTTGTATTCCAGGCCACTGGCTGTTTGTTCAAATTTCTCCTGATTATTGCAACTGAAAAGCATGATGGCAATAAAAATTCCTAAAAAATGCTTTATTACAAAAATTTTTTTCATCTCTGTTTTAAAAATTTATCTAAGCTCAACAAGTTGAATGTCATACACTAAAGTTGATTTTGGGGGGACTTTATTTCGATCGCCGGTAAGCCCAAAAGCAAGGTGCGAAGGTAGAATAAATTTAGCACGGTCGCCTGCGTGTAATAATAATATTCCTTGATGAATCCCCGTGGGAACGGCGGCATCCTGTCCAATTCTAATGGTGAGCGGCTTAGTTTGGTTCGCACTGTAAATTATTTCCCCATTCAGCAGACTGGCCTGATAAGCTATTTTTGCCAGCATTCCATCCTGTGCCTGGAGGCCTGATCCATGTTCATAAATCATGTAACGCAGCCCGGTTCCGGTGGTTTTCATCTCCCATCTATACCGCTCCACGAAATCATCAATTTGTTGATCTTCTGTCCTAACAGCCTGACGATTGGCATCAAATAGCTTTTCCTGCAGCACGGCGTCGTTTGATGGCTGTGCATGTGTGGTACCGTTTTGAGGATTGTGATAACATCCAAAAGAGATGAATCCTGCAACTATGAGTAGCAACAAAAGTTTCCTGTGGATCATCCGGGTTGGGTCAGATTTGATATTGTAATTCATCCTGATACAACGGCAAAACCGATTTAATCTTTTCGATGGTTTCGTGCATGGTTAGCTCCGAATTGCCGCCGGCAGCGTTGTGGTGGCCACCACCATCGAAATGATCACGTGCAAGTTTATTTACTGCAAAATCGCCTTTAGACCTAAACGAAAGCCGAATCAAATTATCACGCTCGGTGAGCAGGATGGAAACATTGATGGTGCTGATCGACAATGGATAATTGACAATTCCTTCGGTGTCGCCGGGTTTGTGGTCAAATCGCTCTAATTCTTCTTTGGCGAGCCAGATAATGGCCGTGTGAAACGAATCCAGAATAATCAGCTTCTGATCGAAGGCATAGCCCATCAGTCGTAGTCTCTTCTCAGAAAAGGTATCGAAAATCCGCCGGTGAAGCAACTCGGCATCTACGCCACGCTTTATCAAATCGGCGGTGATGAGATAAATGTCGGGCTTGTTGCACGAAAAGCTGAATGAGCCAGTGTCGGTAATTATGCCTGTGTAAAGGCTTTCGGCTGCTGCTTTGTGGATGTGGTCGTCCATTTGCAAAAGCTGCAAAAACTTATAAACCAGCTCGGCTGTGGAGGATGCCGATGTATCGGAATACAAATAATCGAAAGCATCCACCTCAGGCTGCGGATGATGATCGATGAGTATTTTTATAGCGGGTGAGGCTTCAAGCGGTTTTTGCATCCCGTCACCCACACGCTTAAAATCATTAAAATCGAGGCAAAAGATCAATCCTGCATCATCAAACAATCTGGTCATTTCTTCAGAATCTTGCGTATCATAAACTATGATTTCATCGCTGCGCTCAATCCAGTTGATCGATTCAGGAATGGTGTTGGGCACTATTACTATGCTTTTTATGCCAGCATCATTCAGCGTATGAAACAAGGCCATACTGCTTCCTATAGCATCGCCATCAGGGTTGTGATGTGTGGTAATAAGAATGTTTTCGGTAATTTGCAGCAGATGCCGGATGGCAGTAATTTGTGTAGTGGTCAAAGTGTTAGGATTATTAGCGATTTCCATTAGTCGGCAAAAATAATAAAAAACGTTAAATCACTGCGGCAGTTGGCAGTTTTGCTATTTTTGCCTCAAACAAAAACATCCCACAATGAAAGGCAACATCACTTTTACAATGATCAAACCGACGGCTATTGAGAGAGGCCATGCAGGTCATATTTTAACCAAAATCATCGATGCCGGTTTTCAAATCACAGCACTTAAACTTACGCGTCTTACCGTAAGTCAGGCCAAAAAGTTTTATGAGGTTCATGCTGGCAAACCCTTTTTCGACTCGCTCGTAGATTTCATGTCGTCAGGCCCCATAGTGGCTGCTATTCTTATGCGCGAAAATGCCGTGGAAGAGTATCGTCATTTGATCGGCTCTACTGATCCGGCCAAAGCCGAAGAAGGCTCGGTACGAAAGCTTTTTGGTACCAGCATGCAGGCCAATGCCGTGCATGGCTCCGATAGCGACGAAAACGCGCAGATAGAAGCCGCCTTCTTTTTCTCCACACTCGAGCGGTTTAGCTTTCAGGAGAATAAATGGTGAAGGTTCTGTCGTTGTAGAAAATCACCATTTTTTCGATTTTTTTTCCGGGAACCTCCATCATGGATTTTTCTGCATAAATTCTTTGTTCCTCTGCTGAGGGGTGTTTTGTAGCAACATCCTCTTCATTTTCAATCTCTTCTCGCTTTTTCTGAAAATTTTTCGCCTCCGCTGGTTGCGATATTTCCGGTGCCGTGTGTTGCGGCAAAGGATTCGCGGTGTCTCTGTCGGCTTTACGCGCCATCGACACTTGTGCCGGCGGATTATCTTCATCAAACAAAGTGTAGTTACCCGTCATCGAACCCTTGCCATTGATGAGCCACTCGGTGCGCACTTCCTTAAAACGTTCCAGAATCTTCGTTACCAAATCCAGGCTGGGTTTATTCCTTCCTGAGAGGATGTGCGAGATATTACTCGGCTGCACACCAATGCTTTCGGCAAATACAGCATTGGTCATTCCTTTCGTGGCGATTAACAATTCTATTCTCTCTTTGAGTTTATCCATGTACCGTTGTTTTTAACTTTACAAATGTACTCTTATTTGAATGGTTTCACTGTCAATGTGCAAATTTACATTTCTGCAAAGAGTTTACACATGTAAACTAATCACAGTCTGGTTTGAATATTTGTTTTAATGCATTGAATATCTATGTTTTATTTAGGTATTTAGAGCTAACCTTTTGATAATAACCTGTTATGACTCTAAAGCTAATGTTTAAGTTAAGATAAATCATTTTAACCACTGGTTATTAATCATTTAAATAGTGTATCCATTCAAATGTTAATAATTTATCGCAACGATCTCTAAAATTTACAACTGTAAACCTAATCACAATTGTATTTCGCGTTTACACTTGTGAACAATATTGATATTCACGTTTGTCACCTTTGATAGATTTACAAATGTATTTGTTAGCATCACACTATTTTTAAATGATAAAGACTGCTGCTCCTCCTCCACTTGGTGCTTCTGTAAAAAATCAATCAAGCATGATATTAGAACAGGCCAATAGCTGCAAGTTCAAGCACTATGGTTTTAAATGAAGGTGTTGATATTATAATTTTAAACTTGATGAAGCACTGATGGGAATGTAGATGGCTTCTCAAAATAAAGACCTATGGCTTAAATTTTCCAGACATCGATGCCTGCAGATGCTAATTGTTGAAGCTATTAGAAGATAAAACTGGGTGGAAATGATGATTCTATTAATGTAAAAGGTTCAAAATGTGTTGAAATCAAACGTAAATCGTGATTGATTTTCTGTTTTAATAAAGCAAAAAAAAAGCCGGGAATAATCCGGCTGCTTACGTGTTTTGATTCTGATGAATGAGAATATTCGCTAAAGCGATTTAAGAATTTTGCGAGAGATCACCTCCCCTTCTGAGGAAATTTGGACAACATACACGCCTTTTTTGAGCGATTGAAGCTGTGGTATTTTAAAATAATTAAGCCCCTGTTTACGCGCTATATTTTCTGCGGTGTAAACCTGGCGTCCGTCCATATCAACGATTTGAATAGTCACAGCCTGCGTGTCGCTCGAATGATAAACGATGTTGATCTGGTCGGTAAAAGGATTGGGGAAGAGACTTATGTCGCTGTTGTTGACCACGCGGCTGGTGTTGAAACCCGAAAGGATAATGCCTGCCACAGCGTAATTGGGTATTCCGTATCCCAGCAAATAATCGGGATTGTTGGCCTGGGTAGCGCTTTGCTGGATGGCAGTCATGATGTCGGTGTTGCGCAAGTCGGGCGCCATTTGCCAAAGGCAGGCGGTCATTCCGGCAATGATAGGCGACGAGAATGAAGTGCCGCTTGCCGCCGAAATACCACCATTGATCGAAGCTACCACCGTGCTGGCTCCCTGCGCTGCAACATTGGGTTTTTGACGACCATCGGCAGTAGGTCCAATGGAACTAAAGCTCACATATTGCCCATCGGCATTGACGGCGCCAATCGAAAAAACGCTGTCGCCATCAGCCGGCGAAGCTATCCAGGGCCAGTTGGTACCAGCAGAATTCCCGGCGCTGTTTACCACAATCATCCCAACATTTGCAGCGTGATCAGCTCCGATGGTAGCAGGTGCTGTATTGCCATCCATGTCAGCATACACATGATCCTGAGCCGGATTATCGAAAGTTTTGTAGCTCAGCGAGGAGTTGATAATATCGGCACCGGCGCTGTCGGCATATTCGGCACCAGCCACCCAGTTGTATTCTTCTACAAGATATTCGGTGGGTGTGTATTCGGTGCGGATAAGATGGTAAGCTGCTTTGGGAGCTGTGCCCACGATCTCACCCGGCAAATTGGCTCCCATGGTAGATAGCACCGAAGTGCCGTGGGTGCTCACCTGATACACATTGTTGCCAGGCTCAGTAAAGTCGCGGGTACTAAGAATTAAGCCATTGAGACGCAAACTATCGAACGCAATCATCTGATCGGTGAAAAGAAATCCGCCATCCAAGACGGCTATTACCATGCCCTGCCCCTGATAGCCATCGTCGTGAAGTGCCACGCCGCCAATCATATCTATCTGGTTGAGGCTGGAGCCATAGTCGAGGCTGGAAGTTGCCGAGGTGGATTTTTGCGTGGCTTTAATTTCATTAATAAACTCCTTCATTTCGTAAGGTTTGTTCATCCCGAAAATGTCTGTCTCTACTTGTTTCGATTGATCATTTTTAAAACTGACATTTTTTACGGTATTTTTTACAAAAGGGAGCGCTTCTATCTCGGCAATCTTAGAGGGGTCGTTGGTTAGAATAACTATCCCGTTGAGCCATTTTGTGGGATAAGTAATGGCTACACCAATATCGGCTACAGCCTGAATATAGTCAGGATTTACAGGCAGATCGCTGATGTGTATTGGAATATTGAAACGCTCACGCCGTTCGATGGCCCGCTCCGAAAGAAATTCCTGAGGGTTTTCTATCGAAAAAGGTGAGTTGGCTTTGTCGGTAAATGCCACGAAATATTTGTCGCCCTCGTTGATTTGCGCCGAAGCAAATAATACTGAAAAGCCAAGAAAGAATAGTAGTGTTAGTTTTTTTAGCATAAGAATTTTTGAATTAGTAATGGAGCAAAGATAAACATTCGATTGCAACTGTTGCATGGCGGCATTTGGGTCGGAAACATTTCTTTTTTCTATAAAAACAAAAAAGCCGGACACACCTGGCGTCCGGCTGATTTTTGATAGCTAATGGTACTATTGGTTAATACGCATTTTGTAAAACGAGCGATACACAAAATAGAGTGCAACGAGCAGGAATACTACGCCCACATAAGGAGCATATTCGCGGAATCCTTCGGCCAGCGATATTTCCATGGCCAGCAAACCAAACAGTGTTGTAAACTTGATGATGGGATTAAGGGCAACGGAAGAGGTATCTTTAAAAGGATCGCCCACGGTATCGCCAACCACGGAGGCAGCGTGTAGTTCGGTACCTTTTTCTTTCATATCCACTTCAATTACTTTTTTGGCATTGTCCCACGAACCACCTGCGTTGGCCATAAAAATGGCCTGGTACAATCCAAAGAATGCAATGGAGATAAGATAACTTATAAACAGCGACACGGGCAGGTTGCTTTCGGAAGGTGCCGAGAGCAGTGCAAATGCCATCGCGAAGGAGAAGATAGCGATAAAGATATTCCACATCCCTTTTTGAGCATACACGGTACAAATTTGCACCACCTGCTTCGACATTTCAACGTCGGCTTTCTTGGGAGCATTGGGATCGAGATTGATATTTTCCTTGATGAATTCAACAGCGCGGGCAGCTCCGGTGGATACGGCCTGAATGGAAGCACCCGTAAACCAATAGATGACCGCTCCGCCCAGCAGAAATCCCAAAATTGTGTAAGGATTCAGCAGATTGAGAATTTCAGCAGGATCAACACCCAGCGTATCTCTTATCACCAGAATCAGCGAAAAGATCATGGTGGTAGCGCCTACCACAGCAGTGCCTATTAAAACAGGTTTGGCCGTGGCCTTAAAAGTATTACCCGCACCATCATTGGCTTCGAGATAATATTTCGACTTTTCAAAATCGGGCGTAAAGCCAAAATCTCTTTCTATTTCAGCCGACACCCCTTCGCGTTCTTCTATCAGCGAAAGCTCATAAATGGATTGTGCGTTGTCGGTTACCGGGCCATAACTATCCACGGCAATGGTTACCGGGCCCATGCCCAACATACCAAAAGCCACCAGGCCAAAAGCAAAGATGGAGGGATAGTCCATAAATGCGCCCAAACCAAAGGTGCTGGCATAATAGGCTGAAAACATCAACACAAAAAATACCATGCCCAGCCAAAAAGCGCTGAAGTTTCCGGCTACCAATCCCGAAAGAATGTTGAGCGAGGCGCCACCTTTTTTGGAAGCTTCTACAACTTCATTTACATGTATCGACTTGGGGCTGGTGAAGAGTTTGGTAAATTCTGGAATGAGCGCTGCACCAAGCGTGCCGACGCTGATAATTACCGAAAGGATGACCCAGAGGTTGCCAGGCAGATCACTAATGACGAAATAGCTAATGACAAAAGTTACAATTATTGAGAGCAAGGATGTAATCCATACCAGTGAGGTAAGTGGCTTCTCGAAGTCGAGGTCATCGGCATGTTGGTATTTTGCTTTGGTAATAGCATTGTTGATCCAGAAAGAAACTACAGAGGTTACAATCATCAGGATGCGCATAAGGAAAATCCACATCAGCAACTGCACCTGCAGGGCTTCGCCCACTACAGCCAGAACGATAAAAGAGATCAAAGCTACACCGGTTACGCCATAGGTTTCAAAACCGTCGGCGGTGGGGCCGACGCTGTCGCCGGCATTGTCGCCCACACAGTCGGCAATGGTGCCGGGGTTGCGCGGGTCGTCTTCACCAATTTTAAAAATCACCTTCATCAGGTCGGAGCCGATGTCGGCAATTTTGGTAAAGATGCCGCCTGCGATCCTAAGCACCGAAGCACCCAACGATTCGCCGATGGCAAAACCAATAAAGCTGGCGCCGGCATATTCGCCTGGTACAAAAAGCAAAATGATAAGCATCATGATCAGTTCGAGCGAAATCAGCACCACGCCGATGCTCATTCCGGCATTAAGCGGAATATTCAACAACTTGATAGGCTTACGCTCGAGCGATGCAAAAGCCATGCGTGAGTTGGCCAGCGTATTCATGCGGATGCCAAACCAGGCTACACTATAACTGCCCAGAATACCTACCACAGTCCAGCCCAATATCATCAACACGCCACCTACGCCAAAAGAATTTTCCATAGTTACTTTGCCTGTTACAGCGTCGATAACCTCATGTTGCGATAGGTAGCCAAAATAAAAAGCTACGGCAGCGCCGATGAATAAAAACAAAATCGACAAAAATTTCCCTTGTTGTATCAAGTAGGTTTTGCCGGTTTCGTAAATTACATGTGCCACATCGAGCATCGACTGGTGGGCTTTGATTTTTTTGACTTTTACAAACTGATAAAGCCCGAACATAAAGCCAGCCAGTGTTATCAGAAAGCCCCAGTAAAGAATAGATTCGTCTTTGATGCCTGCAGGAATAACCAGGTTGGCTTCGCTTGCAAAAGACATTGCGGGTAGCAGAGCTGCTGCCACGAACGTAAGGATTTTTTTCATAAATAAATTGATGTTTTGTGTTAAGTTTTGTTTGCCGTGGGCAAATGTAGTTTTATTGGCCACAAAGAAACATTTTCTTACAACAATTTAGAAGAAATTTAGATAAAAAATTGTAAGTGGCTCGGAGGCATACAAAATGAAGGCGGGATTTTTCGGTTTAAAAATGATTATTAAAAAAGGAAACAATGAATTGATTTATGTAAATCCAAAGTTGATGTTTTGATTTGCATAAATAAAATGTTTTACTTTTGCAACTATGATCAAACGCAAAATTCAGCAAACGCTAGTAGAACTTGCATCGACATACCCGGTGGTTACAGTTACCGGACCCAGACAGGCAGGCAAAACCACCTTAGCAAAAATGGTTTTCCCAGACTATAAGTATTGTAACCTCGAACATCCGCAAACTCGTTTGCTTGCACAGCAAGACCCGGTAAGCTTTTTTAAGCAATATCCTGAACCATTAATCATCGACGAAATTCAACATGTACCGGGCTTGCTATCATACATTCAGGTTAAAGTTGATGAAAAGCGTGAAAACGGGCAATACATTCTTACCGGAAGCCAACATTTAAATGTAAATGTGGCCATCACACAGTCACTGGCTGGCCGTACTGCATTGCTCACCCTGCTTCCGTTCTCTATCGAAGAAGCCACTGAAGCTACTGAAAATAAGCTTTCGAGAGATGCCATGCTTTTTAGCGGGTTCTTACCTCGCATTTATGATCAGCACCAACAGCCAGGTGTTGCTTACCGAAACTACCTGCAAACGTACGTTGAACGCGACGTGCGGCAATTGCTAAACCTTAAAGACCTGCAAACTTTCGAAAAGTTCTTGCATTTATTGGCCGGGCGTATCGGGCAGATCGTTAACCTTAATGCACTTGCCAATGACACAGGAGTTTCGGCAACAACAATTTCAAACTGGCTATCGGTGCTTGAAGCATCCTATATAATTTACAGGCTTGCGCCCTTTTATGAAAACCTGGGTAAGCGCCTCATAAAATCACCTAAGCTCTACTTTGTTGAAACCGGTCTTGCCGGCTATCTTCTGGGCATTGAAGATCAAAAGATGGTAGCTCGGGATCCTTTGCTGGGTGGCTTATTCGAAAATATGATCGTTATTGAGGCGCTTAAACACCGACTCAACCAGGGAATGAATCCAAATCTGTACTTTTACCGTGACAGCAATGGAAACGAAGTAGATTTAATTTTAAAAAGGGGTCGGGAATTGTATCCTGTAGAAATTAAAGCTTCAATGACATGGCATAAGGGTTTTACAAAAAACATTCACCGTTTTCATAAGCTTACCAATACTAATGCTGCCGGGTGTGTAGTTTTTGGCGGAGAACTTCAATTTACATCCGATGATGGTGTAAAAGTTTTTGGATTTGACCATTTTTTAAACTATCTTGAAAACTTGTAAAGTGAGGCTGCGCTACCCCGTGCGACTGATGGTTTCGAGCTGATCGGGCATGATGATATTCAGCAAATTTCCTTCCATTACAATGAAGCCTTCACTTTGGAATTTGGCGAGTGCCTTGGCAGTACTTTCACGCGTGATGCCAATCATACTGCCCATTTCTCTGCGCGTAAGCGGCAGTTCAAATGTATTATTACCGAACACGATGCGTGCAAAATAAAGCAGCACGTCGGCCACTTTTCCATAGGTTTGTTTTGCATTGATATTCAAGAACCGATGATGACCGCTAAGACTGTCGCGGCTAACCGAGGCGAGTATTTCGTAAGCAAATACGTTGTTGGTGTGCACCAGGTTTTTGAAAGCTTCAACTTCGATCAAGCACACATGCAGGTCAGCGAGGGCTTTGTATGAATAATGATTAACACCCTCGCTAAATAACGAATGCAGCCCCAGATAGGAGCCACTCTTCACGATCTTTATAATGCGATTTCGCTGGCTATCGTCGCGATAATATTCCATCACCAATCCCTTTCGCAAATAGATAATGTGTGATGTGGGCATGCCCTGGTGGGAAAGATGCTCGCCTCGTGCCAGCCACTTTTCGTGCGAATTGTTTTGCAAAAGGCTTATCTGCGATTGAGAGAGAGAAACCACCGCACAGAAACCTTCGTTGCAAAGCAAGCATCCTGCATCAGCGACTTTTCGTTTTGTTTTGGCTGGCATCGTTCCAAAGTTTAATGGTAGCAAAGATAAACTTTTCGGTGGGGTGTGATATATTTCACACCCTGCTCATTGGGACATCATTGGTGTTTTTTGTCGGATTGGTTGCGTACAACAGCAAAAAAGAAGATTGCGTCGGCACCATGCCCCAGCTTTGATCAGTTTGTTTTGGCCATACAATCGATCCTAAGATAATTCCCGATTGCAATCTTTTTGCACCGTTTTTCTTTAATAAAAAAAAGGAGCGATGGTTTCACCTCCACTCCCCTCTCCCATTAAAAAAGATGGTCTTTTTATAAATACGCAATCGACAGCACTATTTTATTTTTCCATCCACCAGCGCCACAATTTCGTGTTCGAGTGCTTCGGCGGCTTTTTCTATCTCGCGGCCTTCGCTGATTAGTTTTTCCACAAAATCTTTATCATCAACACCCGAAGCATTGATGCGCACATTCATGTAGGCTCCTCTTACAGCAGCCCTGGCACAAAGTGCACCTACACCTGCATCCGATACCGAGTTGGGATTGCCAACGGTGGCCATGGCTTTCATCACCTGCATCGACTCGTATGACTTTTTCATCACCCGGAAGGGAATCTGCATCGCATATTTCGAAGCCTCTTCGATGGCCTGCTTGCGATTGGCCTTTTCCTGGTCGCTGTTTTTGGGCATCCCGAAAGCATCCATAATTTTGTTGAAAGCGCGCGTATCTTCATCCACCAGATGCAGCAACTCATCTTTACATGCCTGACCTTTTTCGGCCCAATCAGAAAACTCTTCCCAACGTTCGTCCCAGCCACGTTTGTGTGAACTCAGGTTGGCTACCATCGTACCCAACGACACACCCAATACGCCCGCATACGCTGCAATAGAGCCACCGCCCGGTGCCGGCGATTCAGAGGCCGTTTCGTCGGCAAAAGCTGTAAGGCTCATGTCCACCAGCTTTTTGTTCTGCTCGGCTGCAATCATGTATTCGATGATTTTTTCCTTTGGAATGAAAGGTTTCAGATCATCCAGCCCAAGAGATTTTACAGCAATTTTTATCAGTTCCGATTCCGAAACGCCAACAGATCGTTGCTGCTTGCGCAAAAAGTACTTTCCGGCGTCGAGTAGCGCCTTGAGCGGCACCAGACCTACCAGTTCCGATCCCGTAACACGCACACCACGCTCGGCAGCTTTGCGGCTTGCCTCTTCAAAGGCCACATGCACCGGCGTGATGCTGATGTTGGTAAGATTGAGCGAAATCTGCGCTATGCCGTATTCTTCGATAAACCAGCCAATACCTTTCACCGATTTAAGGGTTCCGGGCGTGAAAACTTTATTGCCCTGTTGGTCAACAACTGCTTTGCCCGTAACGGGGTTACCTTCGCGCTTCACGCGACCTTTTTCGCGAATGTCGAAAGCAATTGAGTTAGCACGGCGGGTGGAAGTGGTATTAAGATTGACATTGTAAGCCACCAAAAAATCGCGTGCTCCTACGGCGGTAGCGCCACTGTGGGCATTGAACTCTGCCGGACCAAAATCAGGTTTCCATTCAGGCTTTCCCAGCCTGTCGGCCAGTCCTTCGTATTCGCCTGCGCGGCATACAGCCAGGTTGCGGCGTTTATCAATCAGGGCGGCACTTTCGTAACAATACACTGGTATCTGCAACTCCTCACCTATGCGTTTTGCCAGTTTGCGTGCATACACTACAGTTTCTTCCATGGTAATGTTGGCCACCGGCACCAATGGACACACATCGGTGGCGCCCATGCGCGGGTGCTCTCCCTTGTGCGTGGTCATATTAATAAGGTGTGCTGCTTTTTTTACAGCCAGAAACGCTGCCTCTATCACCTCTTCGGGTGTGCCTACAAAAGTTACCACCGTGCGGTTGGTGGCTTTACCAGGATCCACATCGAGCAGTTTTACGCCTTCTACCGTCTCTATCTCGTGAGTAATCTGCCGGATGATATTCATGTCGCGGCCTTCGCTAAAGTTGGGAACGCATTCGATTAGTTGTTTCATTTTATAATTTTTTATCAATTTTGAAAAATCCAATTAGAAAACGGCAAAAGTAAGGAACACCGGGGAGGTGGCGAAATGTTTTTTATAAGTATCCGGCAAAATCTCAAAAGGCGCCGCAGTGCATGATTGCAATGTGAATTACTAAAAGAATTGAGGAAACAGGTATCAAAATAAAAAAACTATCTTTGCAACCGATTTATAATTTTGAGCTTTAGTTTACTAGATTACCTTGTTGTTCTTAGTACCTCACTGCCCGCTTGCATAAATCCATTTTAAACATTTTGAAGATTTTTGAGTTTAATATCTCAGACATTTTGAATTACAAAAATTACTTTAATTAAATTTTATCAGACAATGAACATTTATGTAGGAAACCTTGATTTCAAGGTAAATGAAAACGACCTGGAAGGGTTATTCGAATCGTATGGCAACGTAAGTTCAGCCAAAGTTATCG
The DNA here is from genome assembly GCA_009928785.1 of Clostridia bacterium. Lineage (GTDB taxonomy): Bacteria > Bacteroidota > Bacteroidia > Bacteroidales > 4484-276 > SABY01. The sequence continues at coordinate 29,373 of SABY01000006.1, forward strand.
TGGACAAATTCAGTGGCAGAAGCAAAGGTTTTGGTTTTGTTACCATGGATGATGATGAAGAAGCCAAACAGGCTATCAAAGAATTAAACGGCTCTGCATTCCAAAGCCGCGACATTATCGTGAACGAAGCACGTCCGAAAAGAACCGATTACGACCGATAGTCGGAGCCATCAAGTGTGTGCCTCCGATTTTTGCGGAAGCATTACATTTTGAAACACACGAAAGTCGGCTCAGGTTGCCGACATGCACAAACCGAAAAAACTTTAGAGAGGACAATACAACATTTGAAACCTTTAAATCGGAATTGATGACAATACCCATTCACGGCTGCGGCACGGGATGGGTATTGTTTTGATATTAAGTCAGCTTTATCAGATTAAAAAAAATAAAAACTTAAAAGGATTGAAATAAATTTATGGGAAGATCACAAGACACTTTTAACAAAAAAGAAGTAAGAAACAAGCAAGAGAAGAAGCGAAAAGAAAAAGAAAAGAAACGGCTTGCAAAGCGCGAAACTGACAAGAAAGGCGGCATGGATGATATGATTGCCTATGTGGATGAGTTTGGTCGCCTAAGCGAAACGGCTCCCGATCCTTCCCAAAAACAAGTAATTAATGCCGAAGATATCGAAACGGGTGTTCCCAAACGCAACAACGAACCACTGGATCCTATTCGCACCGGAACGGTAACTTTCTTCAACGACAGCAAAGGCTACGGTTTTATCCGCGACAGCGAAACCAAAGAAAGTGTTTTCGTTCATGCCGTCAACCTGCTCGAAGATATAACTGAAGGCAACCTGGTTCGCTTTGAGGTAGAAATGGGGCCCAAAGGCATCGCCGCTGTTCGGGTATCGATTAAAAAGTAAACAATACCAAATGTACAAATACTCCCCGCTGACCTTTGGCAGCATTTTGCCCGAGGTGGTCAGCAAATACAGCCAGATGCCCGCTCTGGGCTATGTCGGCGAAACTCCTCTTACTTATCACGATCTGGGTCAGCATCTGAATGCCCTGATGGCTTTTCTGGAAGAAATCCACATCGTGCCCGGCAACAAAGTAGCTATCCTAAGCCAAAATATGCCCAATTGGGGCATCACTTTTTTTGCGCTTCAGCGCATGGGAATTGTCGCCGTGCCACTCCTCCCCGATTTTAGCACCCACGAAATTTCTAATATTATCCGCCACGCTGACCTGGAGGCCATTTTTGTATCGGAAAGTTTACAGTACAAGATTGATGCATTAGAAAATCCATTCGTCGGAAAAGTGATTCTTCTGGACGACTTTGATTTGATTAATAATGATAATAAAACGGTTTTTGATATTAATAAAAAACCAATCGAAAACTACTTTCCCACTGAAGATGAGCTGAGTATTCTGCTTTACACTTCCGGTACCACCGGTGAGCCAAAAGGCGTTATGCTTTCGCAGAAAAATGTGATCACCAACGCCATCCAGTCCAACGCCGTGCAGCCGATATTGCCAGGCGACAAATTTCTGAGCGTGCTGCCACTGTCGCACACCTACGAAAATACCATTGGCCTGGTGCTGCCAATTATGAAAGGCGCCAATGTGAGTTATCTGCGCAAGCCACCCACCGCCAGCGTATTGGTGCCGGCCATGCAAGCCGTACGCCCCGACATCATGCTTACGGTTCCTATGATCATCGAAAAAGTTTATAAAACGAGCATCTTTCCGGAGATTCAAAAAAAGGCTACTACGCGGCTGCTCACCAGGTTTGCCCCTACCCGACGGCTGATACATCGCCTGGCAGGGCGCAAACTGATGAAAAAATTTGGCGGAAGGCTTAAATTTTTTGGTATCGGTGGCGCCAAGCTCGATGCCACCGTCGAACAGTTTTTGCGAGAAGCACATTTTCCTTATGCCATAGGTTACGGTCTTACCGAAACGGCTCCGCTTCTGGCAGGGTCAAACCCACAAAACACGCGCCTGCAAGCCATCGGCCCGGCAGTGGTTGATTGCGAATTGAAGATTGCTAACCCAAATCCCCGCACCGGCGAGGGCGAGATATGGGCCAAAGGCGCCAATGTCATGCTGGGATATTATAAAAATCCTGAGCGGACAAGCGAAGTATTTTCAGAAAATGGCTGGTTCAAAACCGGCGACCTGGGCGTATTCGACAGCGACGGCTACCTTAGCCACAAAGGACGCCTCAAAAATATGATCGTCGGCGCCAACGGTGAAAATATCTATCCTGAAGAGATTGAAACACTCATCAACAATTTCCGTCATGTGCTCGAGTCGTTGGTGGTAGAGCAAAAAGGTAAGCTGGTGGCTATGGTTCACTACAATCGCGAGGAGCTGGAGCTTAAGATGAAAGAGATGAAGGCCGACATTTCACAAAAAGTGGATGAGAAAATCGAAGAGATCACAGCACGTGCCGACAAAGCCGTGGAAGAACTCACCCGCGAACTGCACCAATATATCAACAGCAGGGTCAACAAAATTTCGCGCATCCACCTGATGGTAGAGCACCGCGATCCTTTCCAAAAAACCGCTACCCAGAAAATTAAACGATACCTCTACGGGTAGGTTTTGTGTAGCTCATCGGTAGCATTTCAATAACCCTACCTTTCATGGCCAGACCCCCCTCTAACTCCTCCGTCAGCCGACGGAGAGGACGCCAGCACCCAAGCCATCAGGGAGGGCGGGGTCGGAAAGCACTGACTGAAACCGGTGGGCTTTAGCCCGCACTACTTTTACATCAGTCTCTTTCAACGAACTCATCATAACATGCTTTTTTTTTGGGCTAAGGCCCACTGAAATACTTTTGCCTTTTAATCCCCGGACATCCGGGGTTAGTGATCAGACTGTCACAATATTTTATATCCGAGCCATCCTACCACATTACCACCTCAACCAGTCTTTTACAGCCATTAAATTTGGAAATCTTTTTTCACCCATAGCCGATTTTCACCCAGTGTTTTCACCCAAATGGGTGAAAACACCCTGTCTGCAATATTCATCCAGCGCATCGATATTTTTATACAGAAAAATATTATCTCCTGCTATCTTGTTGGTTGGTAATATTTTAAATCACATTTCTTTATCAACAATAAGTAACCAAATGGATCGTGGCATTACAATTGACAAGCACCCTTCATTCTGACTGATTAAAACTATTCTGCTTCGCTTCAGTCATTTTTTTAAAGGGTATTAGAGTATTATTGTACTGTTTTAATTATTAACATTTAAATCTAATTGTTTATGAAAAGAGAAATTACGAATCCCAGAACAAAAGCATCCGAGACCTACCGCAGTGGGTTAGCGATGCTGATCATCATTTTTACATTGTTTTTGTCTCCCTGGCAAAATGTGAAAGCACAATCGTGCTGTCCGGAGTTTGAGCTAAAGGATGCCGTGGAAATATGTCCGCCTGAGGGCGCCTGCCGCGATTCGCTAGATCCGGCACAAGGAGCTATCGGACTTGCTGCTTGTAAAGAAAGCGCACATGTTTACACAGTTTACCCAAACGATGGATCTTTTACCTACACCTGGACAGTAGTTGGCGGCACCATTGCAACCAATTCCGGCAATCCCAAAACGATCCTTTGGGGCACCTCTTCCACCGGAACCATAAAGGTGGTAATTAATACCGGCTTCTGTATCGACTCCATCACACGTCAGGTTTGTTTGATGGCTGGACCCAAAGCTGCTATCACTGCCGACAGGGACACGGTTTGCACCGACGATCTGGTGTATTTTACCAATCTTTCGTTAGGTGGCAGCACTCACCACTGGGACTTTGGCGATGGCAATACATCCACCTCGCCTGTAAATCCTATTGGACATGCTTATGCCAGCCCGGGAACTTACACTGTTACGCTCACAACTACCGACATGGGCGCAGGCCAATGGGTATTTGGAAGCGACTTACAATTTGAGTTGCTGGTTCCTTGCGGCTGCTCCGATACCGCCACCCTAACGGTGGTGGTACTTCCCGGCAAAGGCCCCGAAATTGAGACCGACTGCTGCTTTGGCACCGTTTGCCCGGACGAAACATCCGACTTTTGCGCAGTGGATAGTTGCAGTGTTTACAATTGGAGCGTAACGGGAGGAACCATCACTGCCGGCGCCGGCACCAAGTGCATCACTGTACAATGGGATGCCACTTACAGCGTTCCTACCACCGTGAGCCTGACCACACCTGGCTGCAGCCTGGCTCCATGTGCCGGCACCACCACGATTAATGTACCTGTGCTTTATCCTAACTTTCCCATCACCGGACCTACGGTACTTTGCCAATATGCATCGGGTTCGTTTTCGCTCCCAGTACTGCCCGGCACCTATTATAACTGGACTGTAACGGGTGGAAGCTACCAGTTCAATTTGCAGGATCGGAATACCGCTATAGTGAATATTACGTTTAATGATGCCGCCACCTATCAGGTGAAATGTGTTTACGACAATCCACTCGCAGGCTGCAGCGGCAGCAGCGTATTTACGGTAACAGTTTTGCCTGAATTTAAGATTACTTCAGGCGAAGAAACCGTTTGCGAAAGCGATACCTGGACATACTCTGCCAATGGCTCGGCAAATTGGACGGTAAGTCCCGCCGCCGGTGCCACCATAGCTCCTGCCGGCAGCTTAGCCAATATTACCTGGAACACTCCCGGAACCTATACCATAACGGCAACGCCCACCAATCCCGCAGCATTTTGCAACAGCGCCGCCTACAAAGTCGTGGATGTGATAGCCAAACCTATCCTCAACAGCATTGTCGGCAACGACAGCATTTGCCCCGGCGAGAATTACACTTTTAGCATTTCCTCCAACATTTCCGGCAGCCCCTTTGGGTGGACGGTGACGATGGGAACCATCAATATCCTGTCTACTATGGGTGCCGACAACGATTCGGTGGTGGCCAGCTTCAGTGGCACCGGCCCCTGGCAACTGAGCGTTGATCAGGCGATAGAAATCACACCCGGAAACTTTTGTACATCGCTTTCGAAAGTGATCAATATCTATCCATTCCTGCCACCTGTTATCACCGGGCCGGCTACCGCTTGCGTGGATGATGTGGTAAATTATTCGGCAGGAGGCTCCAACGCCACGGGTGAGTTTGAGTGGACTATTACGCCTTCGAGCCAGGGAAGCATCATTGCCGGACCAGGCACATCCAATGTTACTATAAAATGGCACGGCCCATCGGCATCAGCCGTTCTGAAAGTGGAATCCTGCACCGGCAGCGCCACAAAAACGATAATCATAACGGCGCCTCCCACGGCCATTGCTACCTATAGCGTACTACCGGTATTTTGTCTGGACCCCACCAGCACCCAGTCGCTCACACTCTCTACGCCAAACATACCCGGCTATATGTATCAATGGTACAAAAATGGCGTAATCATGCCACCAGAAATAGCCGCGACCCTCAACATCAACATCGGCACTTTTAGTTTGCCTGGCACCTATACTTATTATGTAGAAGTATCCATAAATGGCTGTACTATTAAAAGCAACATCATTAATGTGGTGATAAAGGATTGTCAGAATGGTGGCTCGGGATACGGAAACTGCGATGTTTCGGCTTATTTCGATGCGTACGTTACTTGCACGGGGGTAATCCTTACCAATTTGTCGCAGGCAATTCCGCCGGCTACCTTCACCAGTGCGTGGTCGGCAACAGGGCCAGGACCAGTTTCATTTTCTCCGGGGCCACCGATAACCATGACAGTTTCGCAATCGGGCATTTACACCATAAAACTTACCGTAACGTCATCGTCAGGATGTGTGGCTACCTGGACTCAAAATGTCTCTATTCTTTTGCCCAATGCCGACTTTAGCTTTTCGGCGCCTGCCTGCGACAACGAAGAGGTGAACTTTACAGCAAATCCTTTGAATCCTGCGTACAATTATTTTTGGGAATTTGGCGACGGATTTACTTCCTATCAGGGCACTACCAGTCATATTTACGGATTGCCGGCTCCAGCTACCTATAATGTAAAAGTCACCATCACCGATCCGTACGGATGTATTGCAACCAAAATAAAACCCGTCACCATTAATCCGTCGCCGGTGTGCACTATATCAGTAGCCGATACGATGATTTGTCCCGGCAGCGGCGAAACACTTTCTGCCTCCTGCACAGGCATGACATCCTACCAATGGTATAAAAACGGAAATCCTATACCGGGACCGGGTGCCAATGCATATCAATACACAGCTACCAGCCAGGGCTATTATTTTGTAAAAATGCAAAACAGTAATGGCTGCTTTGGCAAAAGCAACAAAATTTACATGTACATGCACCCATTGCCTAAAGCAAAAATAGATGGCACCAAACGCACGTGTGCACTCCCCGGCGATGTGGTTGGATTCTCGTTGTGGACGATTAACAATTCCAGCTATAGCTACCAATGGAGCTGCAGTTCGCCGGCTACCTTTTCGCCACAAGGATTCTCGTCCACTTATGCAACCATGACTGCTCCTGCAGCAGCGTTAATGCCTGCTAATTACGAATTTGTTGTAGAAGTTACCGACAACAACACCGGCTGCATTAACTACGATACCCTATGCGTTTCAATTTACGAAGCTCCCACGCTTTCGGTGCCCACGCTGAACCTCTGTGAAGGAATACCGGTGACACTATCGCCCACTCCACTGGATACTACCAGGTACAGCTACCAATGGAACAATGGAGCTACCACGCCGGTGATAACGGTGCAAACGGCAGGTTTTTACAGCCTCACCATTACCGACAAAGCCAATGGCTGCCAGGCTTCCGCCAATGCCGGGCTGATATTTCCAAAGCCTGACCTGAGTTTGTTCCCGACCGGTTGCGCCTCAATATGCGATCCCGACACGCTGCATCTCTATCTGCCGCTGCCGCTCAATGCACAATGGCCTAACAACACCTATCCGATGGCTTATCCATCCATCATCTGGTACGCCGACGGTACTTATATCGGCTCCGGCGAAAACCTGGCATATCCGGCCACAGGTTCAGGTTATCACGAAATTTGGGCTGTGGTACAAAACAGCTTTGGATGCATGGATACTACGGCAGTATTTTGCCTAAAAGACGACGTGTGTTGCAACATGATTTTCGATTGGCTAAAAACCACGGATGCCTCCTGCCCGCAACTGGCTGATGGCTCCTTTAGTTTCCTGCTCAACATAGCTTCTACAGTAGCTCCGTTTACGCTTACGCAGATGGCACCTCCGCCGGTGCAGTCGTGGAGTGTTACGCCGGGCGTACCCTTTACCACACCGGGACTTTTGCCGGGATTTTACGTCTTTCAGCTTTCGGATGCCACAGGCGGATGTACCAAGACTTTTGATATCTTGATCGGAGAGATGCAGGAATCCTGTTGTTTTGCTGCCATCGATTCATCGTTTATCCATATCACCGCCGATATCACTTACACTGCCGATAAAGTTTGGGATAATAAATATTACATCGATGATGGAGTGATGGTAACCGTGGACGGCGTGGTATTGGATGTAACCAATGTGGATGTAGTGTTTGGCGAATGTGCCGGCATACAGTTTATCAACGGAGGCTATCTGCGCAGCAACAACTCGGTGTATCGTCCTTGCGACATCGACAAGACCTGGAGGGGTTTGCGCTTTTGGAGCCCCGGCAAGTTCGACAACATCATCAACGAATGTACCTTCAAAAATGCCGAAGTAGCGCTCTATTTCACCAGAAGCTCGGATGGAGTGGTTTCCAACAACCTTTTCTCCAACTGTAACTATGGCGTTCGCGTGGAGAACAACAAAAATTTCAATCATCCCATCAGTGGCAACAGATTCGTGACGGAGCAGTTTTTCCCCGACTGGGCCTGCACTACCAAATACTCATTTGTTAATAACTTCAGTACTTATGGGATTTACACACTTAACTCTAAATTGCTGGAACAGACCGCACACAATGAGTTTATCAACAGCAAAGGCACGGAGTGGCCACGCACTTATGGTGTGTATCAGATAGGTAGCGGTGGAGCTTTTTCCGAAAACACCTTTACAGATATTTCCATGGCGTTTTACGTACAGGGACAGAGTTATTACACCAGCATCGAAAACAATGAGATTGAAGTAAACCTGCAAGTGATGGGCAGCTTTGCCTCGATCTATGCGGTAAGTAATCAGGGACCGGTGATTGAAATTATTAATAACGAACTCCGCAACAACTTTCATCAGTACCTGAGCTTCTCGGCTATCTATGCTAACCGGACTAACAATCTGAATATTTACGGCAACACCATCGATGGCTTCTCGTATGGGATCATCAGTCAGAGTGCTCCCAACTACCAGATCAGCAACAACGAAGTAGAAAATGCTGCTGTTGTGGGGATTTATGTGGCGGAACAGAAAGATAGCAAAGGCTTTATCACATGCAACAAAATCAGGATGCGCAATTTGACGTCGAGCATTGGTATTGCTGGTTACACCATGACCAACCGCAGCCAGATCACCAGCAACTGCATCACCGATTGCAATGTTTCGATTAGTCTGAATGGTTTAATGACAGGTTCCAGTGCCCCCCTGCTTCCGCTGGTGCGCAACAACTTCCTGTATAATTACTATAGCATCGGAATCAACGTGCAGAATCACTCAGGAAACATTGGCACCTTTGCCAATCCGGGACTTAACACGCTGTGGAGTAATAGAAATACGGCTATCGACATCAACAGCAACCTGAACATAACCGTAGCCGACAATTTCGGGATGTTCAACATTGCTTTCCCGATGGTACAAATCACCAGCAATCGCCCGTATCATTCTACTGCCTCGTGTGGTCATCAGATTTTCAATATGCCTTCGCAAGGCAATCTCAATGTGAATTATGTTTGTGAAAATCTGGATGCAACACTTGCTCCTTTGACTCCTGCTGGCAACGGATTCGTTTTGATGCAGAATTATCAAAGCATCCTTTCCGATGGTTGGAATGATTTTGAAGAGGCTGCCTTGATCCTGGCTTCGGTATCCAATCCTGACCAGCAATTGCTGGATGAGTTGATAGCAAACACCCCGTTGAGCGATAACCAAAAGCAACTGCTCAGGTATCAATATTATTTGCAAATAGCCAATAGAGAAGCTGCTGCTGCAAGTCTTAGTAATTTTATTCCGACCGATGAAACCGAAGCCAACTTCAAATTCGTGGCACAAACCCAACTCAGCATCATCGACGACTGGAGTGAGGTAACGCCTGAGGTCATAAGCACGCTCGAAGGTATTGTGCAAACCAAAACCACAGTATCCAATGCGGCCATAACCCTGCTTAACAATTTGGCCGGATATCGTGATCAGTGGGTTGAAGAGCCTGAACTAAAAGCGGTAGAAGCTGCCGGCGAAACCCGTCGCATCGACGACGCCAATAGCTTCCTGCGTATCTTCCCCAATCCTGTGAAGCATACGGCTTTTGTGGAACTTGTGAACGATACCGAAGCCGAAAGCCAACTGCAACTGTTCGACATCAGCGGACGACTGGTCGAAAACTACGCGGTAGAAATCGTGGCGGGAGGCATCGAGATAGACATGAGCCGCCTCGACGACGGGATTTACTTTGTAACCCTCACCCGAATGGATAGTGGTGTGGTGCAGAAAGGTAAAATCCTTAAGATGAAATAAACCCTTTTCATGAACAAATCCCTGAACCGGTGGAGCACTTGCTTCGCCGGTTTTTTTTTGTTGTAAGTCACACTGTGAATAACCCAGGGCCATTTTGAAAAAAACCTGAACATCTGTTTCATGCTTTCGCAGCATTCACGGTGTGACTGGATTTTAGAATTTGGAAATCTTTTCCATCCCTAGCCGATTTTCACCCAGTGTTTTCACCCATATGGGTGAAAACACCCTGTCTGCAATAATTATCCATCGCATCATTTTTGTGACACAGAAAAATATTATCTCCTGCTATCTTGTTGGATGGTAATATTTTAAATCACATTTCTCGATCAGTTAAGTAACCAAATAGATCGTGGCATTACAATTGAAAAGCACCCTTCATTCTGACTGATTTAGACTATTCTGCTTCGGCTCAGTCATTTTTTTAAAAGGTGTTTAGGCATTGTTGTACTGTTTTAATTATTAGCATTTAAATCTATTTGTTTATGAAAATCCCATTTTTTATCGGCCTTTGCCTGAGCCTGCTTCTGGTATTACCAATGTGCGTAAAGTCACAAGTAGTGGTGCAACTTTATCAGCCTCCACCCAATCAATGGCAAATTGAGGATATTTGGAACTTAACACTTTTCAACACCACCAATCAAACTTTATCTGTGTATTTGCATGGTACGGTTGAAGAAGATGGGGAGGGGCTTATTTTTGAAGGAACAAGTGCAATTTTCGAATTACCGCCAAATTTTTCAGGACGAGTTAATCCTAGGGATTTAGAACCCGCAGATGCTGGATATGCCAATGGTGATTATGAAGAATATGTATTACGAACTGGCACAATGCCTGAGGGCACCTACACCTTTTGTGTGGCTGTATTCAATTCAATTACTGATTTACAATTAGGGATAGACTGTTACACGCAATTCATTATCCCTTTCACCCCTCCTGAATTAATAAGCCCAGAGTATGAGTCTATCGTAATCGAGCCGTTTCCTTTTTTTCTTTGGCTACCTCCTATGCCCTTAAATCCGGCAAATTCTTTCGTGTACCAGCTCAAAGTTGTGGAGCAACTCGACGATCAGTTACCGTTTGAAGCCATGGAGGCCAATCCGGCATTCTTTATTCAACAAAACATCCAAAATACTTCGTTTCAACTTCCTGTTTCTGCAAGGCCCTTTGAGATTGGTAATAAATATGCGTGGCAAGTTACTGCATTCATTGGCATGTACGGTAAAGATGAAATAGGTAAAAGCGAAGTGTGGAGTTTTGAAAAAATTGAGGTCATAGAGCCTCCTGATGCAGAATTGCCCGATTGCGATTTGTATTCAATCGAATTCAAGAAAACCATCACAGGCGACAGTTGCTATTATAAACTTAGCCTTATCAATAACGACTCCCTTGCCAGTGAGGATTTATTGCCTCAATCATTTACCCTGTCCATTAAAAACGACTCCATCAAGGCCTTTGATAAAAAGGCAGCCATAACCTGGGAACAAGCTCCGTCAAAGATAAACGATCCGCTTGCAAAAATGGATTGGAAATACAAACCAGGGCACATTCCAATTGGTAAAACTTACATTGGTAAAGTCTTTTTGCAGGGAGAACCTGAAAATATTTTTCGGATCATCTATTCATGGAATGATAAGAAGGGAAAAACCATCTGTAAGGACTCAATCGCATTTAATGAACCCATTAGTTACTATGATTTAAGCAATCAACCTACGCAAGGTTATATCGGGATTTATGATGAAAAGCTGAACATCCGCTTCATCAATAATTACGCACCATCAAAAGTAATCTACATTGGGATTTTTGACGCGCTCACCATGGAGTTGGCCGGAAGCCTCACAAGTGAAGATTTATTGGAAAACAACCCATACTTTTTTGTAGGCCATGGGCTAAATCAACTTTCAATAAATCTTGAAGGTTTTTCTTTGCAGGAAGATACGCCCTACCTGCTAACACTTTATGACATTAAAAACTATCATTACCTAAAATTTAAAGCCCTTTTCAATCATGAAGAAAATTAATCTGTTCATTGTAGCATTATTAATTGTTACCACCAGTTTGTCAGCACAAACCGGCGGCCCCGGACAACCCGAATTCATGCAGTTCGAGCAGGCGGGCACTTCTGATATGGTGAGCCCTTCCACAGGTTCCTTTTCATACCAGATACCGCTATTTACCATTGGCGGGTATCCGATGAACCTTACCTACCAGGCAGGCATACGGATGGAAGACGTGTCCACCATGGTGGGGCTTGGATGGAACCTGAATGCCGGTACCATTGTCCGCTCTCTAAGGGGACTACCCGACGATTTTAGTGGTGATATTATAACAAAGGAATTTTCGGTCAAAGACAATAAAACATATGGTGGTAAAATTGATGTTGATCTTGAAATTGCAGGGATTGATTCTAAAAAATTAGCCGCTAGCGCCAGCGTTGGCGTAAGTGCGGGTCTTGGCTTATTTTACAACAACTATAAGGGTTGGGGCGCCGAGGTTTCGATGGATGTTTCTTTATCTGCTAACAAAGGTGGTGGAAGTGCCTCCTTAGGTCTTGGTATTGCCGCAAATTCACAATCAGGTGTGAATAAATACATTAGCCCCAACATAGGGTTTGCTATCGGGTCAGACAGCGATAAGATTGGTATTTCGCTGGGAAAAACCTGGTCTGTAAATTCCAGCGAAGGTTTAAGCTCCAGTTTAAACACAGGATTAAGTTATACCAGGTATTCAGATAAGAAAACTTCAAAAACAATGAGAAATGGCGAGAAAAAGGATGCCCCTGGTTCTGGATCAGCGAGTTTAATGGGATTTTCCAAGCAATCCTATCTGAACAACTCTTTTCAGCCCGACATTGACTATCCCTTTATCAATACAGCAGGAACATATTCGGGGTCAATAGGCTTTGATGCTTATATGGTAGATCCGGGTATAAGATTTACAGGGTACTATTCCAAGCAGACACTGGCAACAAAAATTCAAAAGTTCCCGGCTTATGGTATTATGCATGAAACAGAAGGTATGCCTGCAAATGCACTGATGGATTTCAACAGGGAAAAAAAGTTGCCCTATTATGTAGGAGAATCCAAAATATTGCCTGTCCCCTACAAAACACCCGATGTATTTAACCTGAATGCCCAGGGGATTTCATTAACTTTTTCGGTGGGTAAGAACGATATAGGTATTGTGGGCGATCCAACTGCTGAGCTGAGCTCAGTTGGAAATAAAATCGGGGCTGAAGTGCATCTGGGCGGTGTATTTAAGGCTGGCGCCAATATAGGAGTAAATTCTACAACTCAGAAAAGCGGAAGGTGGATTCCTTCGGAACTGTCTGGTAAGTTGACTTTCAAACCAGATCAGGATGCTTATTCATTAAATTTGTATCAGCAGCATTATTTTAAGAATCATGGAGAAACCAACAGGTTTGACCATTCACTTTTTAAATATCTTAACAGTTATAAGCAATTTTCATTTAGCCCAAAAGATGAACTAAGCCTGAACGGTGTTTTCGCCCACGGTAATAGTATTAAAACCGAATACATCAATAAGTTTCAACCCGTACGTCAAACCGCCATCAATTACCTGACTGCAGGCGAAGCAGATAAAATCGGATTTGATAAAAAAATCCTTTACTACAAATTCTCCAACAATTCTCAATCTGAGCTTGCCGAAAATAGGACCAGTTCAGTCCGCAAGGCCCATCATTTGTCAGAAATTTCAGTAAGCCAGCCCGATGGTATGAGATATGTTTTCGGAATACCCGTTTACAATACCACAGAGAAAGAGGTAACTTTTAATGTATCTAAAAATACTGTCGATCCCATAAAAAACCTGGTGAAGTATGACAAATCAGATAATAGTACCGGTAACACAAAAGGGACAGACAATTATTTTGAATCAATGACTACCCCTGCTTATGTTACCCAATTCCTTATTACGGCAGTGCTCAGTCCTGATTACAGAGATCTGACAGCTGATGGCATCAGCGATGATGATGTGGGGAACTATGTAAAATTCTCTTACTTTAAAGAAGATTTTTTATACAGGTGGCGTACTCCTTTCGAGCAAGACCAGGCTACATATAGCAGGGGTTTAAGAAGTGATGATATGGATGATAAAGGAACTTATGTTTATGGTGAGAAAGAACTCTGGTACATCCGCTCAATAGAATCCAAAACAGAAATTGCCAGGTTTTTTTATTGTGAACGTAAGGATGGTTTTGGTGTATTAGACGAAAACGGTGGAATTGATCAAAAAATGTTTTTACGTCAGTTGGATTCGATTGTTGTTTATTCGATGCATGATTACACAACAAACTATCTTAATGCTACACCCATAAAAACCATACATTTCACATTCGACCAAACCCTTTGTAAAGGCATTAACAATACAAGCACGGCTGGCGGTGGCAAGTTAAGCCTGAAAGAGGTTGCCATTACCTATGAAAACTCACAAAAAGGCCTGCTTACACCTTATGCTTTTGATTATGGCAAAATGCCCGATGGCAATGTTATAAACCCGGATTATAGCACCAGGGATGTAAACCGTTGGGGCTATTACCAGGAAAATCCAACCAATGCCCTTAGTGATTGTGATGACAGCAAACCCCTCTCGAATATTGATTTTCCCTATGCTTCGCAGGATCGTGACATGATGAACAAAAATGCTTATGCCTGGAACCTGACCCATGTTACCATCCCGGGTGGAGGAAAGATTATTGTGGAATACGAAGCCCTTGATTATGCTTACCTACAGGACAAGCAGGCAGGGCAGATGTTTTTAGTGAAGGGGTTAGGTAACTTGGGTCAATCCGACCTTAACTCCAACAACCTGAAAATATTTTTTGATATACCAACGACCATTAAGAGTAAAGATCAACTATTCAGGCACTGTCTTCTCGACATTACATCGGGACAGCCAAATTTATACTATAAATTCTATGTGAATCTCAATGGCAATGAGTACGACTATATAACCGGATATGCCGGCGTTGTGGATTGGGGGGTTGATAAGAAAAATAATATCAATTACGGCTGGATAAAATTGGCGAATGTAGCACTGGACGATGACATGCCAAAGCTAAAGATTAAAACCAATACAATCCACAAAACTGCCATACAGTTTTTGCGGATTAACAGGAATAGCCTGGTTTTTTCAAGCGGACAGCCAAATCCTTCAGGTAGTTTTGAAGGGTTTATCAACGGGCTTCCTGATGCATTCATTGCGCTTTCCGGTCAGTTAGAGGCATCGGCTTCCGGAGGGTTAAATAATTATTGTATGATCAAAGGTTTCTGCAGCAAAATAGACATTAATAAAAGCTTCATCCGCCTTTTCAATCCCACAAAGGATAAAATTGCCGGAGGAAGCCGTGTGGCAAAGATCAGTATCAACGACCGTTTTGGCGAGATGACCGGTGGAGTGCATCAGAGTAAAGCATACACCACCTCGTATTACTATACAACAGAAGAAATTAGTTCTTTTACCGGCGATACCATTACCATTAGTTCAGGTGTTGCCGATTATGAACCCATGATTGGCGGGGATGAGATTTCCCTGAAAAGGCCCATTTTTTATTCTGACAAAAAAAAGAAGGCCCCGGACAACGAATTCTATGTGGAAGAACCTGTGAATGAGTCTAATTTTCCATCGCCCCAAATCATTTACAGCAAAGTAGCGCAAGTTACCAATGAAGATGGACAGCATGTAGGCAAAACCGGAAAAGTTGTAAATGAGTTCTTTACAGCAAAGGATTACCCGGTAAAGGTTGACCGGACTATCGTGTATGAGCAACGCGATAAATCAAGTGGGATGGCTTTTACTATACCGTTTTCATCTAATAACCAGCAACATGATTTTGCAACAGTTGCCCAGGGCTATTCCATAGAACTGAATAGTGTGAGCGGTAACCAAAAGGCTACCTGGGTTTATAATGAAAATGGCGACAGAATTTCGGGCGAAACTTTTGAGTACGCTGATGAAAATGACAATTTCACCACCATCGACAGGTATGGGGAGATACATAAAAACACCACGCTCGGCTTAACGGTAGAATATACTATCGACTGCAAAAAAAGTACTGATGAAATGAAGAACCAAACTTTTTCTGCCAATATAAATACCATCCTGGTTATTGGTCCAATCCCTATTCCGATACCACTTTACACACAAATGTCAGAAAAAAAACAATTTCAATCCATCGTATGCAATAAGATCATCCATCGCAATGCCCTGGTGAAGCGCCACACCGTGTATAGTCAAACGGCTGCTGTTTCAACCGAAAATCTTGCCTACGACGAAGTAACAGGTGAGGTACTGCTAACAGTTACTACCAACGAATTCAACGATTCACTGTATTCTTTCACCTATCCTGCCTGGTGGATGTACCCTGGCATGGGACCGGCTTATGAAAATACAAGGATGTACATTAACAGAGGGAATTATAATACATTCAAACAATTTCTTAAGCCCGGCGATGAGTTAAGAACACCAAGCAATGGCAACAGGATATGGGTATCTTACAATACGGGTAATTTTTTAACTACTAAAAATCATCTGTTAGCTAAGCTACCCAATGCTACCTACCTGGTGTATTCTTCAGGCCACAAAAACCTTCTGAATGATAAGGCAGGGCAAGTCGTTACATGGAATTACAATCCCTTGAGCAAGGGTAAATATATTGATTTTAGTCAAAGTGCTATTTTAAACAGCAATGTGATTGAGTATGATAACGTGGCTGTAAATTATTGCTCGTATTGCCCAACAGAAGGAGATCCAGACCAACCTGACGAACCTCCTCTTCCGGATGAAGATGATCCGATAATAGATACGACCTATCAAACACCAATTCAACCGGATGGTATATTTTACCAAAACGTAAACCCTGATACTTCACCTGAGCCAACTATAAGTCCCGACCTAATAGTAATTGATACCAGTATCCCCATCCAAAGTGGGACACAGGGATGGAATAATAGTTCCAGTACGCCGGCACTTCCTGATCCCCCTCAAAACCCTATAGGATTGTCGGGCTCAGTAAATCCTTTTTTAACGGGCAGCAAAGGTACATGGAAGGCCAAAACTTCACGGTTTTTCCTGACAGAGCGAACACATGGAAATTTGAATACCGGAACCGGTGATATCAGGACCCAGGGTTTATTTAAAACATACAACGATTTTTGGGTGGTGCCGAAAAGCCCAACTATGTGGGGCAAGGATTATAATAACTGGGAATGGAATGAAACGATAAACATGGTGGATGTGGATGGACAAATCATCGAAACGGAAGATCGTATCGGGCGAAAAACAAGCAGCCTGTTGGGGTATAAAAATACAGTGATACTGGCACAGGCATCCAATGCCGGATACCACGAAATCTTTTATGATGGTTTTGAAGACTACCAAAATTCACCTTGCCCATCGGTTTGGTTTAGCGATCTTTCTAAAAGAGTTATTTCTACCGGGAATGGCATTATTGATGCTACTGAGTCGCACACAGGAAAATATGCACTTCAGGTGTCCAATTCAGTTGTATTAAGGCCAAAAGCGCCTGTTGCAACTAACGACACGGCATGTATCGGTGGCTGGTATCCCTACCATACTCAATCGGACATAACTTACCTGTTCTCTTGCTGGGTAAAAGTGGACAAACCCAAACCTGTTTTAAACTGCAGCGATGCTTCGGTAGTAATATCAAGTGCCGGACAAACGCTTACACTTCTTGCTGATGGCCCTGTGATTGAGGGCTGGCAAAGGGTCATGGGTACATTTGTGGTTGCCAGTCGAAACCTAAATATTACAATTTCGCTGGAAAAAGGAACTGCCAACACTTACTTTGATGATGTACGCATTATTCCTTTCGACGCAAACATGACTGCATATGTGTATGATGATATGAACCTGCGGCTTACTTACATTTTGGACGAAAACAACTATTTCACCAGATATGAATACAACAACCAGGGTGAACTTATCCGCATAAAAAAGGAAACGGAAGAGGGGATATTGACCATACAGGAAGCTTATCAGGCATTAGTTAAAAAAAGGAATTAATCATGAAAAAATTAAAAGTAATTCTATTTTTTCTTGCATTCATTATGGCATTTTATGCATCGGCAAGGGAATTCCCCAAGGTTACCCATACAATGCCGGGAACTACTCTTCTCGGCTTCTCTAAGGGCGATACATTGCGAATGGAAGTTGATATCCCGAATCTTAACCTGGCTGCATTGAATACAGTCGATAGAAAAACCAGCTACATCAATACGATAAACCTTGTGCTGAACAATCACTCGATTGTGACCGAGGACGTGAAAGTAAGTATATCGGGAAGTGTTTTATACCAGATCATCACTACCGCAAACCCGCAAAGTGGTCCGGTTTCACTCGAATTGGATTTCAAATCGGGAGAGGCCACTAAAAGTGCCATCTCTGAGGCCTTTGTTTTTTCAAACGCCTGGAAAGTGGAACTCTTGATAACAGATGTGAAATTTGAAGGAGCAAATGGAGCAGGAATATCTGCCGGGTTAAAACAAATACTGGCATCGTTGCTCGAAGTGCAGGTAACATTTCAGGAAGAAAGTTTTGTAAAGATAGACTACAACGGCGTAGCAAGCAACCTGATTGCCTGCCACGACACCCGCACAGATGAAGTGGTAATTGCCTGGGACGAGCTTACTGAAGCTGAGTTTTACGAACTGGAATATACCTTTGTGGATGATTACACTTCTAAACTTAATATTCACCGCAAACCCAACACTATTCCTTTCAATTTCAGGAACAACAGCACCCGCGTTGTTTTAATTGATAGCTATTATCGTTTGCCCAAACTTTTCGAAAGAGGGTATCTGCTCTACAGGGTCAGGGCGGTTGGAAGGGGTGGCAACAATCTGCAAACTCCGGTTTACTGCATGTGGACCAACAATACCAATTCCGGAATGGTTGATTCCTTTCTTGACAAGATATTTTTATCGGCACACATGGACGACCAAATGAACTGGCAGGCATCCACAACGTTTGCCGAAGAAGGCAAACGCAGCGACGTAGTCAACTATTTCGACGGAACATTCAGGGCAAGACAAACCGTTACGGGTGTAAATCTTGGAAAAAAAGATCCCGTATTTCTATTTGAAAGCCAGGTAGCAACAAATATGACAGAATTTCCCAACCCGGCTGTACCCACTATTGTTGAGCCTGAACTTATTATAACTGTTCCCTGGTCGCCTTACAATACCGGTGCTACGCCCGGGACCGTTGATTATACACCCGCAACTACGATATCTTATAGTTCTGTTAATTGCACCAATCGGGGCAGCAATCGAA
Source organism: Clostridia bacterium (assembly GCA_009928785.1). Classification (GTDB taxonomy): domain Bacteria; phylum Bacteroidota; class Bacteroidia; order Bacteroidales; family 4484-276; genus SABY01. Next base: position 48,278 of record SABY01000006.1, read on the forward strand.
TAAGGGAAGTAATTGCCGGGGAAACCATATACGATTACCAGGGCCGATCGGCGGTAACTATCCTGCCTGTGCCCACCAACTCGATGAAGATAAGGTTTTTTCCAAAGCTCAATATCAGCGACAACTCTGGAAAGCCCTACAATTGGATAGATTTTGATGCACCAAATAACAGTTGTGCTGCTCCCGCAAAACTCTCATCAAGCCTTTATGGCGGGATCATGGGCGCCGCTGCCTATTATTCACCCAACAATCCCAATAAGCTTGGCTTCAATGCCTTTATCCCGCAGTCGGAGGGTTTTCCCTTTTCCCAGGTTTCCTATCTGCAGGACAACACCGGCAGGATTACTGCGCAAAGCGGGATAGGAAAAACTTTTCAGTTTGGTACGGGCAACAACCGGGAAACCAGTTTTTATTATGCAGCGCCCAACCAGGCCGAGATCGACATGCTGTTTGGTACTGAGGTAGGCGAAGCCATCAGGTATCAGAAAAATGCAGTGCGCGATCCCAACGGACAAGTATCAGTAACATACCTTAATCCCGCCGGACAAACTATTGCCACCGCCCTGGCCGGTGAAACACCCGATAACCTGCTTGCCCTCGATCACCAGATAACAAACCAAATTAACGTTTCACTGATAGGTAAAAACATCCACGACACTGATGACAAAACCATGATAACCGAACACCAGTTCCTGGTAACATCCGACAATTCAAAATATACCTTCACTTATGATATCCTGCCCGAAACACTTTCACCGTCGGTATGCAAAACGGCCTACTGCATGGATTGCATTTACGATATCAGCCTTAGCCTTAACCACGTGGAAAGCTGCACATCAGTACCACTTTTCAGCTATTCGGGTACCATTGGCCAATTGCTGGACAATCAAAATCAGATAGATTTGCAATGTCAAAACAATACGGCCACCGGCAACTACCCACGCTCATTCCAGAAAACCCTGAATGTTGGCACCTACAACCTGACTAAAAAGATACAGGTGAACGAACAGGCTGCCCTGGCTTATGTTAACGAAATCATGAAGGACACCTGCATGTTCGAAGACCTGTTGGCAAAAGAATTATCGGCCATCGACACCATGGACTGTTACCGCTCTTGCCTCAATTGCGATAAGCCACCGGTACTAACAGCTGACTGCGATCCCTACTATTGCGAACCCGACCTCAACCGCTGCGAAATTATAAGAAACATGATGCTGGCCGATGTTAGCCCCGGCGGGCAGTATGCAAGCTATACCAGGGATATCAACGGAAACCCAACATCGGGTGACGAATTCTCATATTTCCATGGAAAATTTTGGAGTTCTAATACACCAGCACAACAGATCAACAGTAGTTTTAGTAATTTTCCTGGCAATGCTGATGCAAAATATCTTTTGGACAACTGGCGTCCCGAATACGCTGAGGCACTGCTAATACTACATCCCGAATACTGCATGTTGGATTGGTGCAGTGAAGAAATTAAAACAACCCTCGATTTTGATGTTTTGTTGCAATCCACGCCTTACTATAGCGATGCCAAAAAGCTCGGATATGTTCAGACAGGACTTTCTCCTGCTTATAAGTTATTGCTCGACAACGACCCATGGTTTGCGAATGGGAATAACCAGTCGATCAAAAGCGCCTTGCTTGCAAAATTGCAGCATTTCCCCTGCCCCAATAACTCACCTGCAAGTCCGAAACTTCCTATTGATGAGTTGGCCATGCAATTAGCCTACTGTGCATCCCAAAACCCTCCCCAAGGCCAGTTAAATATTTCGGGGGGCAACCCGGCCACAGTTAAAATGGGCAAACCACAAATCAATCAGCCTTCCAATGCACCTTGTAATGTGCCGCCAAATTACTTTGCTACCCACACATTTGGCTCAGACAATGCGCTCGTTGATTTGGAATGGTATTTCCTGCGCTCATTGTACCTCTCGGCAAAAAATGACCGGATTGAAGAAAGCATGAAAGTGCATGAACATGCACAACAACCAGCTTGTGTAATCAGATGTATCGGAGCGAAAAAAAATTATAACCATTCCTTTTTCGGTCAGTTAGGAAGCCCTTGTAATTTTCCATCTAATCTTTCATTAAAAGACAAAGTAAGGCGCTTCAATTATGGTATGTCAGTTTACCTGAATGCCATGGAGGAGGCAGGTACCCCGCTTGATATTTCAAAAATAACCAACATTGACGACGCCTGCGCCATTAGCCAGGCAATATCTGAACAGGCCGGTACAATCAATGACAATTTTAGCGAAAAGTATTACCCCAATGATTTGTGCTTTGATGCGACTGAGTGTGATACTTTATTGGCATTATTGGAGACTATGGACCAAATGCTCCAGGAATTGTTGGCGAATATATCGGGTACAATTGAGTACAGTAATGGTAATGGATTGCTACCAAACGAAATTATTGCTGCCGGTATCCAAAAAATTACAGCAGCCCGGAATTTAGCGCCAAAAGAAATCATATTCAATGTGGGTGATTGCATGACCATTACAATACCGTATCTTGAAATTGATACAGTTAAAATTGCCCCGGCTTCTATTTGTTGCATTAAAGACCTTGTATGTGATGAGTCTACAGGGGTATGCAGTTTCACGCTTGTAGTCATGTACGAAAACGGAGTTCAGCAAAGCATTGCAGTTTTAGATGCTTGTTCGTACTTATTCCAATCCTGTATTAATCCCGGGGCCAATGGTGGCGTTTCAAGATGTTTTCCTACCCCGGTATTCCATGAAATCAAGGATTATCTGAACTGTATATTTATTTATTGTATTCCAGAACCACAGATTGACCTATTGAATTGTCTGCCAAATGGCTTGAAAACCTATTTGGGTGTACAGGCAGATTCTGTTGACATTGTGATTGATGAAAATTATTTTGATTTAACCATCTTTTATATAAGCGATATTGGAGACACTATCAAATGCAAAATTTCGCTTATCCCGGTTAACCCGGTTTCTCCGAAATGGGCATGGGAAAGTGAAACAATCCCTAATATAGAGTGCCTGGAAGGCCCGCATTCTTTTTGTACTGCCAATGTTATTTTAAACAATGGAAATCAAGCATCAATCACCTCAACTTGCTGGGAACTTTGCGAGAATATCCCCGGCGGCACAGCAACTCCCCCTCAAAGTCCCGCTAACCTTAATTGCGGCGGAGGTTCTTTAAATGAAATTAAGATGTACAATGCACCACATCGCCCGGATCCCTGTGTAAAGGCACTCCAGACAAAGGCCTACGCCAACGCCTCCCACTTATACCGCCAATGGGCCGACAGTGTGCGGGCCGACCTCCTTGTGCGCTACTATGCCAAATGTATGGGCGCTACCGAAAATATCAACATTGCATACGACGACAAGCAATACCACTACACCCTTTACTATTACGACCAGGCCGGCAACCTGGTAAAAACCATCCCTCCCGCAGGGGTGGAGATACTGACCAATACAGCAGTTGCGCAGGTGCAGGCTTCACGGGCAGCGGCATACAATGCTGCTGTTTTGCCCGGCCATTTCAAGCAAACTGTTTACCACTACAATACACTGAACTCGCTTGTAAAGCAAAAAACGCCCGATGCCGGCGAGAGCGCCTTCCTTTACGATGGCCTGGGCCGCATTGCCGCCTCACAAAACGCCAGGCAAAAAGCAGTTGATGCTTACAGCTATACGCTTTATGATATGCTGGGCAGGATGATAGAATCAGGTGAAGTAAAAACCCTACCCGGGATACTGGCTTCAAAGGTTAGTGATTTTGCCGGCTGGACTACATTTATTACAGGCCAGGCACAGCGCAGCGAAATAACAAGTACCCAATACGATACGCCATACACCACTGCCATCAGCCAGAAATTTGGCAGCGGCGGGCAACGCAACCTGCGCAGCCGCGTGGCTACGGTGATGCATTTTGAAAACAGCAACAAACTTCAGGCGAAGCAATACACCCACGCCACCCACTACAGCTACGACATTGCCGGCAATGTGTATAAAATCATACAGGACTATCCCAACGGGGTGATAAACGATAAGGTTCTGGTATATGACTACGACCTGCAAAGCGGAAAGGTGAACAGCGTTAGCTACCAGCCGGGCAAAGCCGATCAGTTTATCCACCGCTATGGCTACGATGCCGCCAACCGACTGATAAAGGTAAGCACAAGCGCCAACGGCCTGTTTTGGGATACCGATGCCGAATACTTTTATTATCGCCACGGCCCGCTGGCCCGCCTCGAGCTGGGTACCGACAAGGTGCAGGGCCTGGATTATTTCTACACACTGCAAGGTTTTATAAAAGGCGTGAATGGCACAAGTTTTAATCCCGAAACCGATATGGGCCGCGATGGGATTATCGCGACACCGGGCCAGGGTGGCGCGCAGCCGGCTCCGCAACCCGTTACCATAAACGGGCAAACTTTCCAGGTATTCAACCTGAGTATGATGTTTGGCAGTTCCTTTAAGGGCCCCGGCTACGGCGCCATGCACAGCGCCATGGCACGCGATTCGTTTGGCTATGTGCTTGATTATTTTAAAGAGGATTACAAACCGGTAAGCCCAAATGCTTTCCTGAACGATCTGGCAACCACAAGCGGGCAGGTGAAATACCTGTACAACGGCAATATTGCACGTATGTACACCCAATTGCAAAGGCTGGGCAACATAGGCTTTAATTACCGGTACGACCAGCTCAACCGGCTTATTTCACAGGAAGGCTGGCAACTGAACAATGGCAGCATGGGATTGCTTGGACAGGCCTGGGCCGTGAATTTAAGCTACGGCCCCGACGGCAACATATTGGCCCTGAAACGCAACGGACACACCGGCAACACGGATATGGACGACCTTAGCTACCGCTACTATGCTGCCGACGGAAGCATATTTAATCCTGCGACAGGCGCCATACCCAAAAACGCCACCAACAGGCTGGCCGGTGTAAGCGATGCAGTGGCTGCCGGCTCTTACCCCGAAGCCAATTATACGTTTGGCACGGCAACCGACATCGACAACCAAACCACAAATGGCAATTATACCTACAACCCTATTGGGAACCTGATAAGCGATGTGGCCGAAGGGATTAGCGATATTAAATGGAACCTGCAAAACAAGATTAGCCAAATTGAAAAGAACGACGGCACTGTGCTTAGCTTTGAATACGATGCTTTGGGAAACCGTGTGATGAAAGCCGTTAAAAGCGCAAACACCGACCTAAAAACCTGGTATGTACGCGATGCACAGGGCAACACCATTGCCGTTTATACCAAAAACGAACCTGCGCAGGCCGAACAAAAAGGATTGCGTTGGGCCGAAGCCCACATGTACGGAAGCAGCCGTTTGGGCTTGTATAAACCCGATATGGAGATGCCCTCCGCAACTACCGGAACGACCGTGGAACCCAATATGTACCCCACTGGTTTGTACGAACCCGGAAATGTACAAGCAGGGCAGGGAGATGTACAGCCATGGGAGGGAAACGCTACACAGGGCTTACTCACACCCCAAACAGCTACATCGCATACCCAGCCGGCAACAGGCACAAATTATAAAACCACACGTGGCCACAGGCATTACGAGCTTAGCAACCACCTGGGCAATGTGCTGGCCACCCTAACCGACCGCAAACTGCCCGCTAAAGATAAGAACGGAATTCTTTTTTATACAGCCGACCTAATCTCAGCACAGGATTATTATCCTTTCGGGATGTTGATGCCTGGCAGGTCATTCACTGGTTCTCAGGGCTATAGATATGGGTTTGGTGGACAAGAAAAGGATAACGAAGTCAGCGGAAATGGAAATTCTTATACTGCCGAATATTGGCAATATGATGCTAGACTTGGTAGAAGGTGGAATAATGACCCGATTGTAAAAACATGGGAAAGTCCTTATGCTGCTTTTGGAAACAACCCTATTTATTATAACGACCCAAATGGAGATGATATTGATTGGGGAAAAGGTATGAAAGGATTTTTTAGAATGATTGGTACAAATATAAAATCTTGGTTTAACAAAGATTTAAGAGAAAACCTTAAAGAGTGGAGAAAACCAGGAACGATTTTCCACTTTGTTAAAAAGGCAGGAGAGCCAACTTTAGCTTCTGGTGGGAGAGCGGTTCCATGGAAAAAAACTGAAGGAAATACAAGTTTATATTACTCTTCTCCTGGAGATGGATTGAGGAGTATTAGTTTTTCACTGCCTAATATGAAACTCCCGTCAATTAATTTGAATCTGCTTCAAGGTTGGGGAACTTTTTTTGCACCGAGGGGCAGCGGAATAGGAGGCTCCTATAATACTGCTCCACAGCACCTTTTTTCATGGGGCTTAGGTAATTACAAAAGATTTAATTCTCTTGGTTTCAGGAGACCTAGCTGGGGGTTTATGACGCCTGATGCTCGGATTGGAAGACCTGATAGAGGTTCGCTTTTTATGATTTCATGGAAAACTAAAAAAAATCCAAGAGTTTACAATTGGATTTCCATAGGTACTGCAATTCAAACAAAAGAAAGGATTATTAAATTTCATAAGGAGTTGCATTTTAAACGAAGAAGGTGATTTGGTGGATGAAACAAAATCACATAATTATTATAAAAATGGTGTAACATTTTAATTGAATACAATAATCTGTAAATCCAGGCATATTATAAACTAAAGGAAAAAAACAAAAGAGATTGTATTGTATTTGAACTGTTATTTTGGTAAATTGTATAAATTTATTAGAATGATAGTTATTGCTTTAGTACTGTCAATGTCGCTGTTAGAATATTCCTATTCTCAAGTAGATACGGTACAGACATTGTTGAACAACTCTTTCCCGTTGGACTCGCTTTTGATGAGTGATTTTAAATTCCCAGATAAAAAAAATTTATATGTTTGGTTGGGTGTTATCAGAAAGCAAATATGCTATGAATTCGGCAAAGAGTAATGCATCAAAAATGGAAAATAACGATGTATGATTTTGAGTCAAAATTAGAATAAATTTAGTTGTTAATAAAAATTGTTTTTCCCCCGCCATCGCGGATTTGCAATCCACGCCAAAACGTCAATATAAATGGAAGCAAATTATGAAACGATATCGGCTTTTTGTAATAATCATTCTGTTTTTCCAATCGTGCGACCGTTGTGAAATTTTAAAGCTTGAGGGTGGGGTATTAATTTCAGATTTCAACAAAACACACAATGTTATTTATCAGAAACTTATAGAATCATGAATAAACTCGCATCTCGTCCCATTTTATAAGCCTTTTTGCTGCTATGAAAAATGAGATTTCTCCCTTCGGTAACAATGACAAGCAGGGATAGATTTCTCCCTCCGGCACTGGGCTGCGCCCGTGCCTTCAGTCGAAAAGACAGGGCTTTCATAGGGGGGTGGGGGAAGGGAAATCGGGCGCTCTGCGCCCGATTTCCCTTCCCCCTACTAATAACCAGACGGCTCTGTCATTTCGACGAGCGCAGCGATGGAGAAATCTATTCTTTAAATGGTTTTCAAAAACTTGCCAATGGTAAGGAGCTCGCAGCTGTGAAATCTATTACAAAGAAAATGTTTTGACACCTCAGCTTGAGGATCCCTTCACCGTTCACACCCTAAAAGCTACCGTTTATGTAAGCACTTAATCCGTTCACACAATGGCTGGGTTTTTCGATTGGAAACAGTATAGTTTTACCTTTTTTTAAACCATGAAAAATTTAAAAGCATTTCTGTTTCTTATCTTGTTGCTAATCATATCAGCAACATCGCAAGGCCAGGACAGCCCATCGCCTGTTCAGTTCCATGGTCCCGGCTGGCGCGGATTTTTAATCCGTGCCGGATATTTCCCTACCAGGTGGCATTTGTAATGCCGCTTAAAACAAAGCCTAAATTGTATATGGCAAAGGAAACTGCAAAGGCCAAAAGAGCATACACACTTTAGGTTTCGGCATCCTCTTGCCGGTGTTTTCGGTATCGCCGGCTGCACAGGAGCTAAAGTTTCATGGCACCCCCGCCCGCCGGGCAAATTGCCAACATGCAGGGTTGTAGGCAGGAGTTGGTGGCAGAGTTTTTCAGGAACTGCCAGGCGGGGTTCGCAGAACCCAAACCTGACAGTGTTCGCAGAACCCAAACCTGACAGTGTTCGCAGAACCTGTCAGCGTTTACCAGGATGAATTTTTTACCGGATATTTATCAGATGAACAGACACAGTCAGGTCTTGCAGACACTGACAGGTCAGACAGGTCGGTCGGGTCAGGTGTTCACGGTTTAATCCCCCTTTTTATGATATTCGATAAATTCCGCCTTCGAGTTAAACCATCCCAAAACTTTTTCGCGCTGCAGGCAGGTTGGTTTTACTGAGATAATCGTCAGATATGAGGTCCAGGGATAGTCGATCAGATTTTCGACGAAACCATGTTTAACAGGATTGTTATGAATATAAAACACTACTTGTTTGAAATATTGCTCATCGGTAATCTTGATTCTACGGAAAGGGGTTTCAAACAGTGCACCGGTTCTTTCATACCTGAAGTTGAACGCTTTGGCATAAGCATCAAAAAGATGGGCAAACTGGCGTGACGGATTGTATTTTTTCTTTTCAGGGTAAATCCGTTTATCTCCCTCTTTCGGCTTCATATACTGGATTTCATCCTCCGCCAGAATGCGAACAAGCAAATGGAAATGATTTTTCATCAGGCACCAGGCAAATGTGTCGGCAATATGTACGATGTATTCATCATAAAGCCTTAGGAAGCGCAAATAATCATCCTCCCGGCGAAAGATATCGGCGCCATTTATCCCACGATTGTAAATGTGGTAGTATGCATCGTATTCGACAGGTTTTGTTGTATTCAATGGTAACAATGTTTTTTCAAAAGTAGTTTATTTTTTTATTTCTCTTTTCTTTGACACTGTTAGGTCTTGCAGTCCCTGACAGGTCTCATAGGTATCCATGTTTTCACCCATGTGGGTGGTTTTACAGCCGGTTTTCACCCACCATGGTTTAATAATAATTAACTGAATTTTTTTCAAGAAATATGTTTTATTTTTAAATTACATCATATCAATCCTTTACAAAATCAAAAGACCATTATTATCCCTCAAAACAAAACAAGGCACACCCTTTGACTTATAGGTATTTGTAACCTATAAATGCAAGGAAAATGAAAAATTTAAATATACTTCTGATTCTTATCTTGTCGCTAATGGTATCGGCAACATTGAAAGGCCAGGACAGCCCGTTGCCTGTTCAGTTCCATGGTTCCAACATATTCATCGGGCAGTATTCTAACATGCAGGGTATTGGTCAGGAAATTCCCCCATCGTTTTACCACAACGAGTTGCAAATGACACTTACGGCTTACGATATTCCCGTGTCGGCAAGTTTTTTCGTTACTTCCCAGCAATCCGACATGAAGCAAAGCATCAATAATTTCAGGATTTATTTCGATTACCGCAAAATGCTACAAAACAAAGGGCTTAACCTTAGCGACGATATAGTTACTGCAGCAGCAATGTCGGGTCTGAATAAAATTGAAAGCACCAAAGCAGAACTCGAAAAATCTGAGGATTTAATCAAAACTGATATTACCGGTTTCCTTGGTGAAGTTGATGTGCAGCAAAAGATTTACATAAAGGCACAAAAGGAATTGGAGGAAGCGCAGCAGCGCGGGGATGTGGAGGGGGTGGAAAAAGCAAAGATGCGTATGGCTGAGGCAAAAGCTGCCAGGGAAAAAGCAATTTCCGCCTACGAAAACGCTAAATTAAAGATGGAAGAATTACAGGCAAAGCTTAAAACAACTTTAGAAGCTGTTGAAAAAGCCAAAGGCCTTGTCGAAAAGGCCAAATCACAAACCTACGATTCGAAAGCAATCAGGAAAAATGCTGAAGCCAAAGCCAGGGAAACCATGTTGCCAGGAGTTTCGCGCCTCATGTCAAATTTTACAACCTTCGAAATCGGGAGATGCCGCCCCAATTATAGCGAGCTTACCCTTAGGGGAGTACCGGTTTCGGGGGTAAATATCGAATTTACGCCGGGCAAGTTTTATTCGGCCTTTACCACTGGTAAAACAAAAAGACCCATCACGCCCGATTCGATAACACGGCCGGTATATGAACAAAACATTTTGTTTGGTAAGTTTGGATATGGGAAAAAACAATCAACCCATTTTTACCTTAGTTACCTTCATGCCGAAGATGATATCAACTCGCTGCCTTCGCCCCCTGAGTCGGATACCACTTTGGTGGGCGCCAGATCAAACTATGTTATCGGGTCGGAATTAAAACTTTCTTTTTTTAAACGAAAATTCATCATCGAGGGCGAAGGTGCAATGTCGATGCTTACACGCGATACACAAGCTCCTGAAATTGACTGGTCAACAACGGATGTGCCGGATTGGGCATCCGGGTTATTTGAACCCAACATGAGCAGCAGCGTTGATTATGCTTATAATTTGAAAGCGGATCTTAAGCTGAACAAAACAAACATATCAGGAGGGGTGCAAATGACAGGCCCCGGATTTGTAACACTCGGCAATCCCTACCTCGTGAACGACAGGCTGACCTACCATGGCAGCATCAAACAAACATTTGCAAAAAGGCAGGTAAGCATAACCGCTTTTTACAAACAGCACACGGACAACCTGATCGAATGGAAAAAAAACACATCCCAAACTCATGCTTATGGTATTACTACAGGATTTAGATTCAGGAAAGCTCCTTATCTGATGGTTAGCTACATGCCAATTTTGCAGGAAACGGCCAATGATACACTGGATTTGACAAATCAAATTACCCTGATAAATATCACATCCGGATACAACTACAAGATTGGTAATTGTCGCAGCATGACCAGCTTCAGCTTTTTCTATCAGGATGCAAAAACAGGCATGGACTCAATAGTTGATCCTGTAAAAAATAGTACTTATACTCTTACGGAGATACTTAACTTTACTAAGCCGGTGAGTATTTCCACCACCATATCCTATACCCAATGTGCATTTTTAGGCCAGGAAATAGAAAGACTCATGCTTTCACTTAGCGGCTCACTGATGGCTTTTAAAAATAAATGGAGCAACACGCTTGGCGTAAACTTTTCGCATCAGGATGTACAGCATCAGAAAATTGGTTTCTTCTGTGATTCCAGCTTGCAACTCTGGAAAGGCAGTGATCTTGGCCTAAGAGCCGAAAAAAATATTATTGATGATGTTTTTTATTCAGATGTCAGGGTTGACGAATTCATTGCCAAGCTTAGCATAAGATTTAGCTGGTAGCCACTTTTTGATGATATTTCACTCTTTTGAGGCTGAGCAATTTTATAACTTGAGGCTGTAAATCTGAATTTCAATGCCTTTGGTAAACAAATCTACTCTGATGAACTGTACCTAAGCCCTTTAAATTCTTCTTTCTACGAATTTTTGCCAATTAGGCGAATTGTTGCGAATTATTAGATTATTAAAATTTCAATTTGCTTCTGCGTCCAGTAGCTGCGCGATGGAAAGTTGTACCCTCACTGCGACTTTCTATCGTCAATGAGCAACTGACATAGAAACGTCAAAAAAAAGCGGGAATGATTTTTCGTAAAAATCCTTGTCAAGGTAAGGGTAATTCAATGAAGTAGGTTTACTATTTGGTGATAGGAATAAAGCTTAATGCAAATGAGACGCGTTGCAAACAGGCTGACTTTTGACATCAACCACATCAAGTTAAAGTTAAAAAATAGCCCATTGCATTGACATTTTCGTCGATCATCTGTTTTCTGTGGCACAAAATGCCCGGAATTAGTGGCACAATATCACCGGAATATCCAAACAGATTCAGCAAAGGTGAAGAATCATTTAATTGAAGACTCAAAACGCAGAAAAAAAACAGCCTAATTTTTGTCCATTAGAAACAGTGATCAATTTTTTAGCCTAATTTTTGTCCATTATACCTTTATTTAGAATCACTACTGTTCGACTAAAAATTATAGATTCTTCCCCGAAAAAGCGGGGCAGGCTGCTAAGCTAACAATGACATGTTTTTATAAGAGGCTGAATATTAAAGCATTAAACTGATATCTCAATCGCTTCGCTCTTTCGAGGTAACAATGGCGTTGTGATTATGGGGGAGAGGAAAAAAAATCGCGAAGCGATTTTTTTTCCTCTCCCCACCCATTCGTAGTCCTGTCATTTCGACCAAGACACACAGCGAAGCAGTGTGTCGCCGGGAGAAATCTATTCCTCTTTGTCATCACCTCATTATGCACGAAAACTTTGGGTGAACTCGGACAGCAGTGTTTCCAAATAGTGATATTGGAAATGATTCAGAAAGCGTTCACAGTGTCACTGCTTCGCGGATTGACTGATAAATCTTATCTACTTCCGCTTCCCCGTCTTAGGATCGTAACCACGCTGCTTGGCCATATCTTCGAGGCGCTGCTGGAATTTCGACTTCTTGACAGTCCTTTTCTTGTTGGCCATAATCTTTGCTCTAATCTTATCTTCGTCGATAGAGCGACGGATGATGAAAATCTGTGCAAATGTGATCAGGTTGGCCAGCAGATAATAGTAGCTAAGTCCGGAAGCGTAATTATTAAAAATCCCCAAAAACATCACCGGCATAATGTACATCATGGTTTTCATGCCAGGCATCTGTGCGCTTGCCGAGCCCATCATTTCGTTGTTAACTTTGGTGTAAATGATTGTGGAGATGGTCATCAACAAAGTAAAAAGGCTCACATGATCGCCATAAAACGGAATGTTGAAAGGTAAACTCAGAATAGAATCGAAACTCGAAAGGTCGTGCGCCCACAGGAACGATTCCTGCCGCAGCTCTATCGACGAAGGGAAAAACCTAAACATGGCGATAAGGATAGGGAACTGCAACAGCATGGGCAAGCAGCCGGCCATCGGGTTTACGCCCACCTTTTTGTATAGCGCCATGGTTTCCTGTTGCTTTTTCAGTGCGTCCTCGGTTTTCGGGAATTTCTTACTTATCTCCTCCACTTCGGGCTTGAGTACCCGCATGCGCGCCGACGAAAGATAGGTTTTGTAGGCTATCGGAAATAGAACCAACTTAAGCAGCAAGGTAAGAATAAGGATTACGATACCATAATTCCACCCATAGCCGCCAAGCCAGTCGAAGACGGGTATAACCGCATAGATGTTGATCCAGGCAAGCAGGAAAAACCCCCACCCCAGCGGTACCTGACGCTCCAGCTCAAGGTCGAATTTTTTGAGCGTGCGATATTTGTTGGGGCCAAAATAAAACCGGGTGCCAAAAGATTGATTTGGCTGGTTGTTGTAAGGTATCGCGATAAGCGCCTGCATCGTTTTCAGATAATGCTTATCCAGTTTTTGGGGATCGGTAAAGGTGCTGATTTGGGCATTGCGGAAAGCCTGATCGGCGATGATTGTGGAAAGGAAAAACCGCGACTTGAACGAAATCCATTTCACCTGGTTGGATAGCTTTTCTTCTGCATCCTTAGTTTCGGAGAGATAATCGGCATCGTCCTGGAAATATTTATAGTAGATCGTTGACTCGTTGCGCTCGTTGTCGAGGCTGGCCTCCTGACGGCGGAGGTCGGCTTTCCAGTTGAGGTCAAAGTATGCAGTTTCAGGGTCTATTACATTGTTCATCCCCACAATGTTCAGCCGGTAATTCATCATGTATTTATTTCCATAAAGGGTATAAATATATTCGATGTAGCTGCCGGAGATTCCGTCGGGATGCAGCCGCATGGCAAAAGAAAGGCTGTCGTCGCCGGCTACAAAAAGCGAATCCTGCCCGTCGAAGCGGCTATCGGTATAGTGGGGCGCAAAATAAAGATCGTTGGTATTGATGCTTCGGTTGGCTGAAAAAAAGGTGTAACCAAAACGCGTCTCATCATTGTTATAGAGAAACAGAGGCAGCGAATCGTAGGTTTTATAATCCTTCAACTGCACATTGATTATTTTTCCACCTTTGGGTGAAATGAAAAGTTTTATTTTTTCATTTTCAATAATAAAAGTCTTATCGTCACCGGAGGCTGCGCCGGCAAAATATCCCAGGCGGCTGGCCAGGGCGACTTGCTGAGCAGAGTCGTTTACTGTTGTTGCATCGGGTAAGCCGGCTTGTTGCTGCGGTTGTTCCAACTGGCGCGCACGCATGAGCGAATCGGCACGAGCTTGTTGGGCGCGCACCACACTTACAGAGTCAGCCACGTATTGGCGCCGCAATTGCTCCTCTTCCGATGGTTGTGTGAAATAAATGTAGCCAACAAAAATGGCGAAGATCAAAACAAGTCCTGCAATTGTATTTCTATCCATTCCTAAATGGTAATATCAGGTAAAAAAGTAAAGTTAAAAACGGGCGCAAAGATAGGCTTTTTTATTGGCGGCTCAAATAGTAAGGTAATGCCGGGCAACGGAACTGCCAGGCCGACAAATCAATCAAGAATTCTAAAAACCAACAACGGCAGCCTTCTATTATCGAAAGCTGCCGTTGCCAAAAAGTATAAAGCATTGGTTATTTTTTGCGCATAGAAACTACATCTTTGGTAGTTACGCTGCCATCTTTATTACCCCAGCTATTGAGGATATAGTTGACCACGTCGCGCACTTCGTCGTTGGTAAGCTCTACAGTAGTCATGATGCCACCGGGATAGGTTACACCATTCACCTTGATAGGCTCTTTTGAACCATACATGGTTTGTTTTACGGCGCGCATCTTATCGGCCACCAGGTAATCAGCTCCGGCAAGCGGCGGAAAAGTGGGCGGCAGTCCGGCACCATTCAGTTGGTGACATACCGAGCAAGTGCCTTTGCCTTCATAGATTGCTTTGCCGGCTTTGATGCTTGCAGCCAGATCGGGATCGCCGGCAGGTGCCATCATCTCTGTATTGGCTGCGTCGGAGCTTGTGCTCATCGCTATCGGAATAAAACTATAGCTGATGGCTGCTACAAAGGCTACCACCACTGCGGATAAAATAAATCTTTTCATGTGTTGAATGTTTGTTATTATTAATATCAATGGATTCTTTACAACAAGCACCTGTAGAAGTTTGTTCGGTATTAATTTTTAATTTCTTTTCGGGTGGTGAGATGAAATGCACGCCCAATCCCAACCCTTTGAGGATAAACCAAACCCCAAGCAGCACCATAAATGCCGGCACCAGCTTTCGCAATGATTTGCGCAAGGAGAGACTTACAAAATTGCCGGCCAGATTGAGCGCCAGCATAATAGGCAGCGTGCCGAGCCCAAAGAGTGCCATATAAAATGCGCCATACAAAGCACTTCCGGCAGCCAGTGACAACCCGATGGCTACATACACAGGGCCGCAGGGCAACAGTCCATTGAGCAGTCCGACAAGAAACAAAGTACCATACGTTTTGCGGCCAAAAAGCAAACCCAACCGGGCTTTTACGCCATTTACCAGTTTGAACAATGGCGAGCGAACCAGCAGCCGGTCGAACAGCAATGGAAATAATACCGAAAGAATTATCACCACTCCGATCACGATCGAAAGCCCCTGCTGCATGCCGGCAAGTCGAAGTCCCTGTCCTGCCAGTCCAAAAACAAATCCCATGAGCGTGTAGGTGACTACCCGCCCCAGATTGTAAGTGAGGGCACTCATCACTCTGGCCCACCAACTGCTGCTTTTCAAAGGCAACGACAGTGCAATAGGACCACACATTCCGATGCAGTGAAACCCCGTGAGTAATCCAAAAATCAAAGCCGCCGAAACCAATTCTATTTGCATGGTGCTAATATCGTTTAGTTTATGCTATCAATTATTAAATTGTACTTTTCCAAAAGTCCGGAAATCCCATGAATAGAAAATTTTGCTTTCTTAATCCGATTTTTTTCCGGGTCTATCGAATAGTTGTATGAGGTGCGAAAATCAACCTTTTCAATAACTGTATTGTCAAATGTTGCTCTTGTCAGGTCGCAATTATCAAACAGCGAATCTGCCAGGTCACACTCCGTAAAATCGACTTCCTGTAATTGCGTGTTTTTAAAAATGGTTTTTTTTATTTTTGTCTTGAAAAACGTCGAATGATTTAAAATGCAATTTTCAAAGCTAAAGGAAAGTCCAAATTCATTACAACTATCAAAATGCAGCCCCAACATTTTACAATCTCGAAATTTTATATTTCGAAACGCGGATTTTGTAAGTTTAGCCAAAGTTAAATTGCATCCTAAAAACTCACAATCTGAGAACTTACAATCAGACATATCCACATACGAAAAGTCGCAATTCAGGAATCTGCAATCCTCATATTCTCCTTTTGTTAGTGGATTGTTTTTGAAATCATATTTTTCAAATTTTTCTTCTATGAATGTTTGTTCCATAATCGTAATTCGTCACTCGTCAGCAATCGGCATTTCCAGACGCACGTCCGTGCGTTTCTACAAAGCGCGGTCAAATTCAGAAATGTAAACCTCCTGTTCGGTAAAATAATAAACACCACCGTACTCCCAATCAATTTTTACAACATAAACGCCCAAATCAAGGTTGCCGGTGGGTATGATTTGGCGTCCGGCAGTGTCAGTCTTAATAAGCATCGTTACATCGCGGGTATTATCAGCCGGACGAAAAAGATGAATCGTGCCGACAAGGCTATCTCTGTTGAATATTTGCGGAAAGCAGATGTCGATGATGCCATCGCCTTTCAGGATTGTAACCTCCTCTGGCAGGGTTGCCGCATTGTTGCGTTTATCGATAAGCGTCTGGTGGGCAATCTCACGCGGATAATAGTCGTCGTACTCCAGATTGATGCTTTGCCTGAAGGCAATGGTTACCAACAGCGCCATGGCGCCCGCAAAAACTATTAGCACCAGCACAATGCCGGTACCCCATGTAAAGCGGAGTCGTTTCATAAATTTTTATTTCTTAACATCAGGAGCCACAAAGGTAAGATCAATTTCTTCTATGGGCGCTCCGTGCGAAAATACACCGATGCGAATGGGTATTTTGCCAGAGGTTTTGCTTATTTGCTGCGGATCGAGATAAACGAAAAATACACTTTCGGATTTGCCTGCGGCCCGCACCACCATGTCGCCCGAAGGCATCAGGATTCGTCCAGGATGCGAGAGCAATTTTAAAGTTACGGGAGCCTCCTCGCGGGTTTTATTTACCACCTTGATATTGTAAAGATTGCTGATGGTGGCGTCGTCGTTTTGCTGATAAAGCAGCCCGGGTGTGCGCAAAATGGTAGCTTCTATGTCGGCACGCGTAAAGAGCAAAAAAGTAAGGAACGACAGCAGTAGCACAAGTACGGCAGAATACGCCCACAGGCGGGCATTCATTCTCAGCCGGTTTCCGGTAGAGATCATCCTTTCGGAAGCAAAACGAATAAGTCCTTTGGGCAAACCGGAGCGCACCATGGTGGCGTTGCATGCGTCGATGCAGGCGGTGCAGTTGATGCATTCGAGCTGGGTGCCATTGCGTATGTCGATGGCCGTTGGACATACCTGAATGCAGGCACGGCAGTCGGTGCAGTCGCCTTTGCCGACAGCCGCGCGGTCTTCACCTTTACGAAATCCTCCACGAGGTTCGCCACGTTTGTAATCATAAGCCACCACGATGCTATTTCGGTCGAGCAAAACCCCTTGCAGACGGCCGTACGGACAAAGTATTACACACACCTGCTCTCTGAACCAACTATAAATAAACACCAAAAAAGCTGTGAGAATCATCAATCCGGTAAAAGCGCTGATGTTTTCTGACAGCGATTGGCGCAGCATCGTAAGCACAGCATCCACGCCCACCACCCATGCAGCCAGCGTAAGCGCGATAAGATGAGCTATTAATAGAAAGATGGAAAACTTAAGCACACGCCGAAAGAATTTTTCAGCGGTAACCGTGGAGGCTGCCAGGCGTTTCTGACTGGCAGCGTCGCCATCGATCCAGTATTCTATCTTACGAAAAACCATCTCCAAAAAGATGGTCTGCGGACAAGCCCAGCCACACCACAACCGCCCCAGCGCCACCGTAAAAACTACAATGAAAACGATGAAAGTGAGCATCAGTACGGCAAAAATGTAAGTATCCTGTGGCCAGAAAATCAGCCCGAAAAAGATAAAACGCCGGTGGATGATGTCGATAAGAAATAACGGGTCGCCCTGATATTTTATCCAGGGCATCCCAAAAAATGTTGCAAGCAACACCCAGGAAACCACCAGGCGGCGGCGGTGAAGTTTTCCTTTTGGCTTTCGCGGATGAACATACGCGCGGCCGCCCTGCTGATTGATGGTGTTGATACTGTCGCGAAAGGATTCGTCTTGCTGATAAGTGGTTTGCTCCATTTATTCTACCGCCTCCCCCTGCGGCTCTTTGGCATTGGGCGGATTGGTGCCCTGCAGGCTTTCGAGAATATAGCTGGCAACCTGTAAAATCTTCTCGTCGCTGAGCTGATCTTTATAAGGTGTCATCCCCTTAGCGGGAACGCCATTTTTTATCACCTCATACACATCAGCAATCGTGGCGCCATGCAGCCAATATTTGTCGGTGAGATTGGGGCCTACCGCATTGCCTTCACCCTGTTGACCATGACAGGTGGCACAGAGTTTTTCTTTAAACACCGTTTCTCCGGCAGCCAGGTCTTCCTGGCTGGTGAGCAAAACCAGCTCAGGCTGCCCTGATGCCTGATGACTCTCTTCGATGCCGGCACTGGCTGCTGCCATTTGCTTCTGATATTCCTCCTCCTGCAAGTCGCCGATTTGGTACACGTGGTAATAAACGAAATACATGGCTGCGAATATGATAGAGGCATACCAAAGCCACATGAGCCACGGCGGTACAGCGTTGTTCAATTCTTTGATACCGTCAAATTCTTTATTGGCAATTGGCTTGCCATCGTATTTTGGCTTTAGTCCGCCGGCAGTTGCTTCGTTAGCTTTTGTTTCCATATTTTTTTGTTGTTGAATTTGCAATTTCATCTTCATTATCATCCAGAAGTGGTGCGTTCGACATATTTTTAATAAACTGCTTATCGAGCCTGAAAACCCACCACAGCAACACCACGAAGAAGCTAAAAAAGATAATGATCCCGATAATGGGGAAAATGGCTACTCCTTCAATGCTTTCCAGGTAATGGATTACTATTCTCATCGCATCACCGTTTGTCCGTTTTCCAAGTCACCCTGTGGCTCTTTGGCATTGGGCGGGTTGGTTCCCTGCATGTTAAGGATGTAAGCCGTAAGAGCCACCATCTGCGCTTCGCTAAGCTGATTTTTCCAACTCTGCATTCCTTTGGCAGGAACCCCTTCGGCTATTACATGATAAATATCTTCGGGGCTGCCGCCGGTGATCCAGTATGCGTCGGTAAGATTAGGGCCAATCACGTTGCCTTCGCCCAAGGCGCCATGACATGCCACACAATTTTTGTGATAAAGCGCATCGGCTTCCGCCAATGAGGCCTCATCATCGGGCAGCGGCATAGGCAACTCTGCCGGCGCAGCAGACATTTCTACCGCGGGAGCAGCTTCGCTGCCGGGCATTTCGGTGATGTCGCGACCGAGACGCTGTAAATAAGCTATCATGGCAATGATCTGCTTTTGTGGCTCTATTTCGACGCCACCTTCGGCAAGTCCGCTGGCGATTTTTTGGGCTTGCGCCATCAAATCCTCGTTGGCAATTTTATCATAACCCTCCTCGTAAGGCACACCCAGATACTGCATAGCACGGATGCGTTCGTCGGTAGAGGCGATATCGATATCTTTGGTAAACAACCACGGATAGGGTGGCATAATAGATTGCTCGTTCATGGCCTGTGGATCCAACATATGGTTGTAATGCCACGAATCCGGTTTATACATTTTTCCCGACACTACTCCTGTCCGCGCCAGATCAGGACCCGTGCGTTTGGAACCCCAGAGAAATGGGTGATCATACACAAATTCGCCTGCTTTTGAATATTCGCCATAGCGCATTGTTTCCGAACGAAACGGACGCACCATCTGCGAATGGCAGCCTACACAACCTTCGGCAATGTAGATGTCGCGGCCATGCAATTCGAGCGGGGTATATGGCTTCACGCTTTCAATGGTAGGGATGTTGCTTTTGATAAGATACATTGGAATTACCTCTACAGCACCACCAATGAGTATGGCTATCAATGCCCAGAAAGTAAAATGATAAGGTTTGCGTTCGAGCCATGAGTGCATGGCTTCTCCCACGATACGTGCTGAAGGAGCCTTTTGCAGCGGCGGTGCCGAGGCGGCTTCGTTTGCCACAAAACTACCTTGCGAAGCAGTTTTTAAAAGGTTGTAAACCATCAGCAATGCGCCGATAAGATAAAGTAGTCCGCCAATTATCCGGGTATAATACATCGGCAATATCTGTGTAACGGTCTCCAGGAAATTGGGGTAAGCCAGATAGCCATCGGCGGTAAACTCTTTCCACATCAAACTCTGGGTAATCATAGCCCAGTAAAGGGGCACGGCGTAAAAGATGATCCCCAGCGTACCGATCCAAAAGTGAGTGTTAGCCAGCTTTTCGGAATAGAGTTTTACTTTAAATAATTTTGGGAAAAGCCAATAAAGCATGGCAAAAGTGAGAAAGCCATTCCAGCCCAACACCGCAATATGCACATGACCAATGGTCCAGTCGGTAAAATGGCTGAAAGCATTTACATTTTTCAACGACAACAGCGGCCCTTCAAAAGTAGCCATGCCGTAGGCCGTAACGGCAACGACCATAAACTTGAGTATGGCCGAGTCGCGCACTTTATCCCATACGCCCCGTAGGGTGAGCAAGCCGTTGATCATGCCTCCCCACGACGGGGCAATGAGCATTACCGAAAACACCACGCCCATAGTCTGCGCCCAGTCGGGCAGCGACTGATAAAGCAAGTGGTGCGGGCCAGCCCAGATATACAGGAAAATGAGCGACCAGAAATGAAGGATCGAAAGTCGGTAGGAATAGATGGGCCGGTTGGCTGCTTTGGGCAGAAAATAATACATCAATCCCAGAAATGGCGTAGTAAGGAAGAATGCTACGGCATTATGCCCATACCACCATTGCACCAGCGCATCCTGCACGCCGGCATAAACGGGATAACTCTTGAACAGCAAGGCCGGGATTTCAAAAGAATTAACAACATGCAAAACTGCAACGGTAACAAAGGTGGCAATGTAAAACCAGATGGCCACATACATGTGCTTGACGCGCCGCACCATAATGGTTCCGATCATATTCCAGCCAAAGACCACCCAGATAATGGTGATGGCGATGTCGATGGGCCACTCCAGCTCAGCGTATTCTTTGGAAGTAGTAAAACCCATCAGCAAAGTAATGGCGGCTGCAACAATGATGAGCTGCCAGCCCCAGAAATGAAGCCAACTGAGCTTGTCGCTGTACATGCGCGTTTTGAGCAACCGCTGCATAGAATAATACACACCCGTAAAAATGGCATTGCCCACAAAGGCAAAAATAGCGGCATTGGTATGCAATGGCCGCACACGCCCGAAGGTGGTAAACTCAAGGTTGAAATTGAAAACCGGAAAAGCAATTTGTAAGGCTGCCAGCAAACCTACCAGAAAGCCCACCAAACCCCATATAATGGTTGCGTAGGCAAAGTACTTTACGATCTTGTTGTCGTAGGTAAAGTTTTCGTGTTCCATATTCGTTTGATTAGTTTAAGAATTCGTCGTCTCTTTTTTTCTTTTTATTTTATTGCTTTGCTGCAATCCTTCAACATTTTCTGCATGTGCACCTATTTCATTTTCCGGCTTCTCCTCAGGTTTCGGTTCTGCTTCCGGCGGTTCATCGTCGTCCCAGAGCATACGCACCGAAGGCGTGTAGTGATCGTCGAACTGACCGCTACGGGCGGCACGGATAAACGCTATCAGAAAACCCGTTGCCAATGCCAGACTAATGATGATTAGCAGAAAAATTATCGACATAATCGTAATGTAGTATTCCTTTGCGGAAAAAGGACAAAAATAATCCTATTCACCCATCGAAAGTCATTTGCGAGCACTATCCGGCGAATTTTTACTACTTCTAAATAGTATTCAGTCCTCAGTATTCAGTCCTCAGTATTCAGTCCTCAGTATTCAGTCCTCAGTATTCAGTCCTCAGTATTCAGTCCTCAGTATTCAGTCCTCA
>SABY01000080.1 GCA_009928785.1 Clostridia bacterium
TGCACCATACAAATATTTCCGTTATAAAGTGTTGATAACTAATAGGGTTATCAACCGATTTTTATTCTCCGACAAGATTTTCCACGCAATGTGGGTTAATTTATTGATTGCTCTCGCCTGCTTCTGAAAATCATTGCGGGTTTTCAGTTTGGTGTGATCTTACAAAGTTTAGAGATAAACCATGCAGTTGCTCATAGCCGAAATTATTGTACATCATGCAAAACGACAATCCTAATTTGAGAAATAAAAAAACGGGAAAGCCGAACACCGAACAAAGAAGACGGTAGGTGGAAATTATTTAGAGACATCTATAATTTGAATTTATCTTCGGAATAGCGCGAGGAATAGCGCGAGGAATTATTAGTCCGTTAACCTAAAAAGAATGAATACCCAGCTATTAGCCAGCATTATTTCTCGAAGCAGGGAGAATCTACCGCAACCTTCCACCCTTTCTTCAACCCCTGTTTGCAAGATAATTACCTATTTAGTGATTAAAAGAAAACTACTTATGCTGTATATCAGAATGAGCCCCACCCCTACCGAAGTGTCGGAGTAAATGCCGGGAGTTCAGATTGTAATCAGTTTGCTCCTTTTAAGGACTGGGTTGAAAATCATAACCATGGGTTTTCTTTCTAACATTATTTTGAATGATAATGAACAAGAATGACCTTTTTTTGTTTCACGAAAGCCTTTTTTTTAAGGTTTATGAAAATGGATACGGGGATTTTCGAACATCATTAATCTAATACCTAACTTCTATCATTAAAATTAAAAGATCATTTTTACAAAAACAGTTTTATTTAATAACTATTTCAACTAATCGTTTATGAAAAGAACAAAAATTCTTATTTTCCTGCTACTTGCAGCGTTTGCAATACAGGCGCAGCAGGACAAACAAACCGACAAACCCAATATCCTGGTGATTTGGGGAGATGACATCGGCATCTGGAACATTAGTCACAACAACCGGGGTATGATGGGCTACCAAACCCCAAATATTGACCGTGTGGCAAATGAGGGGCTGGCTTTTACCGATTATTATGCCCAGCAGAGTTGTACTGCCGGTCGCGCTGCTTTTATCGGAGGTAGTGTCCCAGTGCGGTCAGGAATGACCAAAGTAGGCATGCCGGGAGCAAAAGAAGGCTGGCAGGAAACCGATATTACTATGGCAACGGTATTAAAAAATCTGGGTTATAGCACAGGGCAATTTGGCAAAAACCATCAAGGGGATCGCGATGAGCATTTGCCTACCAATCATGGTTTCGACGAATTTTACGGTAACCTTTATCACTTAAATGCGGAAGAAGAGCCGGAAAATTTTGACTATCCCACCGATATGGTACTTAAAAATGGAAAGACCTTTAAGGAAACCTACGGTCCAAGAGGCGTCATTCATAGCTGGGCCGATGGCAATGGAGGACAACGTATTGAAGATACAGGCCCTTTAACCAAAAAACGTATGGAAACTATCGATGACGAATCGGTAGCTGCTGCAAAAGATTTTATCAAAAAACAAGTTGCTGAAGGAAAACCATTCTTTACCTGGTGGAATGGAACGCGTATGCACTTTAGGACCCACGTTAAAAAAGAACATGAAGGCATCTCCGGACAGGATGAATACTCTGATGGGATGGTTGAACATGATCTGCATGTAGGAGAGTTATTGGACTTACTGGATGAATTAGGGATTGCAGACAATACCGTTGTTATGTATTCTACTGATAATGGGGTGCATTATAACACATGGCCGGATGCTGGTACTACACCTTTTCATGGCGAAAAAAACAGCTCATGGGAAGGTGCCTTCCGCGTGCCTGCGTTTGTAAGATGGCCAGGGCACTTTGCTGCTGATAAAACTTTGAATGGCATTATTTCTCACGAAGATTGGCTGCCAACTTTTGCTGCCATTGCCGGAGATGCAAATGTTGTAGAAAAAATCAAAAATGGCGTAACCATGGGTGGCAGAAGCTACAAAAATCATATTGATGGTGTAAATCAATTAGACTACCTCACAGGTGCTGTGGATGAATCGCCAAAAGAAGGATTTATTTATGTGAATGATGCAGGCCAAATAGCAGCACTACGCTTTGGAGATTGGAAGGCTATGTTTTTAGAAAGTCGTGCTGATCAATTACAAATTTGGTTAGAACCATTTGTTGAATTAAGAGCACCCTACCTTTTTAATCTTCGCAGAGATCCTTTCGAGAAAGCCCTGAAAGGTTCCAATACTTACTATGATTGGTATATAAACAGAGCTTACATTCTAATAGCTATACAAGGCTATGCTTTTAATTTTTTAAAAACCTTTGAAGAATATCCGCCAAGCCAGACGGCTGGAGATTGGAGCCTTGGAAAAGTGCAAAAGCAAATTGAAGAAATGACAAATTATAAATAATATTGAAAAGGCAGCCTTAATTGGCTGCCTTTTCTTTGTATC
Organism: Clostridia bacterium; assembly: GCA_009928785.1. Lineage (GTDB taxonomy): Bacteria > Bacteroidota > Bacteroidia > Bacteroidales > 4484-276 > SABY01. The sequence continues at coordinate 2,438 of SABY01000080.1, forward strand.
AACATACAAATTGATTTCTATGAAATACACAAGTCTTATTGCATTTTCTTGTCTATTGTTTATAGCTATGGGATGCACAAATGAAAGTGCCAAAAATAATTCTACTTCTGAAGTAGAAGCCCTACAAACCGACCCCTTACCCTCGTGGAATGAAGGTAGTTCCAAAGAAGCCATTATTACTTTTGTAACCAAGACCACCAAAGAAGGAGGCGCCGATTTTATTCCGATAGCCGACCGTATTGCCTGCTTTGATAATGATGGCACACTGTGGAGTGAGCAGCCCATGTATTTTCAATTGGCCTTTGCTATCGATCAGATAAAAGCAATGGCACCCCAACATCCCGAATGGAAAACCACTCAACCCTTTCAGGCCGTGCTCGAAGGTGATATGGAAACGGTAATGGCCGGTGGTGAAAAAGCATTGCTGCAAATTATAGCTAATACCCATGCGGGAATGACCACCGACGTATTTGAACGTGCGGTAAAAGACTGGATGGCATCGGCAAGTCATCCTACTACAAAAAAGCACTATAACGAAATGATTTACCAGCCCATGGTAGAATTGCTAAACTATCTTCGTGCCAATGGATACAAAACATTTATTGTTTCGGGTGGTGGTATAGATTTTATGCGCCCGTGGGTTGAACAAGCTTATGGAATTCCTCCCGATCAGGTTGTGGGTAGTTCAGGAAAAGTGAAATATGATCTTGTGGATGACAAGCCGGTCTTGATCAAACTTCCTGAATTAAATTTTATTGATGATAAAGAGGGTAAGCCCGTAGGCATCCATCAATACATTGGTAAGCGCCCTGTATTTACTGCAGGAAATTCGGATGGTGATTATCAGATGCTCCAATGGACATCCACCGCAACAGGTTACCCTCGTTTCGGACTAATTGTGCATCATACCGATGCTGAAAGAGAATGGGCTTACGACAGACAATCGCATATAGGTAAATTGGATAAAGGATTGGACGATGCCACCAAATACAATTGGTTAATCGTGGATATGAAAAGTGATTGGGCCAAAATTTATCCTGCTGATATGTAGAGACAGTTATAATTCAAATTTACCTTCGCAATCGCGAAACGAATTATTATTCCATTAGTCTAAAAAGTACGAAATCCCAGCATTTGGCCAGCCTGACCTCCGTAGCTGGGCGAATTTACCACAGCCCTTCATCAAGTTTGAAAATTAGCTGTGCTGCCTATTTCCCAAACGACTGCATAGCGATAAGCCGGCTATAAAAGCCTGCTTTGCTTAGGAGTTCGTGGTGGGTGCCGCGCTCGACGATTTCTGCTTTTTCGATCACCACTATTTCGTTGGCGTGCCGGATGGTAGAGAGGCGGTGCGCGATGACCACAGAGGTGCGGTTTTTCATAAGTTTCAGCAAGGCGTCCTGCACCAGGCGCTCGCTCAAGGTGTCGCACGCAGAAGCATCTGAAAGTTGAATTAATGGGAATTTACTAATGCTAAAAAAGTCGCACTTCGATAAGACATGTACTAATTTTTGTATTTTTGGCACAAATTAGAAAAACATGGGACAAGATGCACCCTATCGGATTCTGGATAAACTTCCTCCTCAAAGAGAGAAAGTCGAAACCTTAAAAATATTAAGGGAAACAAACAAAGCTACTGCAGCTTTGGCTGAATTGAAAGGGATTGCCAATACAATTCCGAATCAATCAATGCTTGTTAATGCAATTGTTTTGCAGGAGGCAAAAGGTAGTTCCGAAATCGAGAATATAATAACAACACAGGACGAACTTTACAAAGCTCTCACTATTAACAATTCAAAAATATCGCCCGAAGCAAAAGAGGTTGTAAATTATCGAAAAGCGATTTTTTATGGATTTGACTTGATTAAAAAACAAGGGTTTTTTCGGGTAAACGACATCATTGAAATTCAACATGAACTAATTGGGAACAATGCAGGAATAAGAAGTATGCCTGGCACTGTTTTGAAAAATGATACGACAGATGAAGTTGTCTATACTCCACCACAAGACAAAAATGAGATACTGGATTTGTTGTCAAATTTTATCGAATATTTTAATCAGGACAAAAATGAACTATCGCCACTAATCAATCTTGCAATACTGCATTATCAATTTGAGAGCATCCACCCGTTTTATGACGGAAACGGAAGGACAGGAAGGATTTTAAATATTTTGTATCTGATTTTAAATGATTTGATTGACATCCCAATTTTATACCTCAGTTCATATCTCATCGAAAATAAATCAGATTATTATCGATTATTGAATCAAACAAATAAAATTGGCGAATGGGAAGAATGGATTTTGTTTATGCTAAAAGCTGTTGAAACGACATCAATTCAAACGATTGAAAAAATTAACACAATCAGAAAATTACTCGACAAAACAATCGAAAAAGTTCAGGCTGATGCACCAAAAATCTATAAAAAAGAATTAGTAGAGTTGCTATTTGAACAACCTTACTCAAAAATTGAATTTGTGGTTAATCAATTGAAAGTAGAGAGGAAAGCAGCTTCACGATATTTAAAAGAACTGGAGAATATTGGCGTATTAGAATCGCAGAAAGTGGGAAGAGAAACTTTATATATCAATAAAAAATTGATTGAAGTATTGAAAAAGTAAAGCACTTAGCGATATCAAAAACTAAATGTAATGCGGGTTGTGGCGGGTAATACAGCCCAAGTTCTTCGTTGCAACACCGCCAATTCGACTGTGACGATTGACGGTAAAAAGGAATTTTTGAATAAACGAATTGGCTACTTGAGGGCTTGAAAGTAAACCGCTTCGAAATCCCGCACTAAACATGTTCAAACCATTACCGGTCATGAAAAACGACAATCCTATTTTGAGAAATAAAAAAGCGGGAAAGCCGAACAAAGCAGGGATAATTAGCTGCGCTGCCTATTTCCCAAACGACTGCATCGAAATAAGCCGGCTGTAAACGCCGCCCAGGCTTAGCAGCTCGTGTTGGGTGCCGCGTTCGACAATTTCGGCTTTGTCGAGCACCACTATTTCGTTGGCGTGCCGGATGGTAGAGAGGCGGTGCGCGATGGCTATGGAGGTGCAAAGCATAAGACTTGGTTATGAAAAAGAAATTTTTAATAATACAGGCAACTTAATTATATGCAATCGCTACCGCCAATTTTAATGACAAATTTCACGCTAAAATATGTTTCTTGTTAAAGAAACATTTATCTTTGCATAAATTTATTGCAAAATGAATGCGAAATTTCAAATTCAGTTTTTAGAAGAAGCAGCCGAGTTTTTGAATGGCCTTGAAGAGAAATCACGAGATAACCCCCAGCAGCGAAATTAAGAAAGCAGAGAGGATCAGGAAACTTTATTTTAATAGAAAACGCCATGAAAACGAATGATGAACCGATGAAAACATACACATTAGAAGACATTACTGACAAACATATCGGTAAACGAGATACGTCAAAACGCGAGGCCTTTGAAAACGAATTACGTCTCGACTTAATCGGAGAAGCCATTCGCCAGGCAAGAAAGGAACGTCATTTGACTCAAGAAGAACTTGGAGAACTCGTTGGTGTGAAAAAAGCACAAATATCCAAATTAGAAAATAGCCTGACAGACGCCAGGTTTGAGACAATTTTAAAAGTCTTTAAGGCTTTAAACGCTAAAATCAACTTTACCGTTGAATTGCTCAATGAAAACATAAAACTTGCCTGACTAAAATAAAAACCAGGCGGAAACAATGCACACACTTTTTGGCGGCTTACGTTATGAAAGTGAATATTTTCATTCCAAATATTAATCAGCGTGGGTAGAAAGATTCATCTTTGAAACTCCGCCACAAGGCATATGCTTCCCGTCGGTCATGAAAAACGACAATCCTATTTTGAGAAATAAAAAAGCGGGAAAGCCGAACAAAGCATGGATAGTTAGCTGTGCTGCCTATTTCCCAAACGACTGCATAGCGATAAGTCGGCTATAAAAGCCTGCTTTGCTTAGGAGTTCGTGGTGGGTGCCGCGCTCGACGATTTCGGCTTTGTCGAGCACCACTATTTCGTCGGCGTGCTGTATGGTGGAGAGGCGGTGCGCGATGACCACAGAGGTGCGGTTTTTCATAAGTTTTAGCAGGGCGTCCTGCACCAGGCGTTCGCTCTCGGTGTCGAGTGCCGAGGTGGCTTCGTCGAGGATCATCACCGGCGGGTTTTTCAGCACTGCGCGCGCTATGCTGATGCGCTGCCGCTGGCCGCCCGACATTTTTACGCCACGGTCGCCAATGTTGGTGTCGTAGCCATCGGGCATGCTGCTGATAAACTCGTGCGCGTTGGCAATTTTGGCTGCTGCTACCACCGATTCACGATCCACATTTTCCATCCCGAAAGCGATATTATTAAAAACCGTATCGTTGAAAAGGATGGTTTCCTGCGTAACGATTCCCATCAATCCGCGCAGGTCGTCGATGCGCAGGTCGCGGATGTTGAAACCGTCGATAAGGATTTCGCCGGCAGTACAATCATAGAAACGGGGCAGCAAATCCACCAGGGTGCTTTTGCCGCTACCTGATGCTCCTACCAGCGCCACCATCTTGCCTTTGGGAATAATCAGATTGATCTGTTTTAAAACCTGTTCTTTTTCATAAGCAAAATAAACGTTGCGGTATTCGATGGCGCTGCTGAAATCATCTTTGCGCAAAGCATCCGGTTTTTCTACGATCATTTCGTCGGCATCAATTATCTCGCGGATACGCTCGGCAGAGGCAATTCCTTTTTGTACATTATAATAAGCTTCCGTAACCGATTTTACCGGAACGATAAGCTGCGAAAACACCACCACATAAAAGATAAATACCGTGGGCGGCAGACTTGATCCTTGCTCCAGCACGAGTTGGCCGCCAAACCAAAGCACCACCACCAGCACCAGCGTGCTCAGAAATTCGCTCATGGGCGAGGCCAGATCGCGCTTTCTGAAAAGGCGCACCATCGTGCGTGTGAGCATGTTGTTTTGTTCGCGGAACTTCTCATCGGTTTTCTCTATTGCGTTAAAACCTTTGATGATGCGCAATCCCGAAATGGTTTCTTCGACAATGGACAGAATGGTGCCCAGTTGCCGCTGGCTGCGCGCCGAAGTGCGGCGAAGGCTTTTGCCTATAAAGGCTATTAATAACATGGCGATGGGCAGCAGCAGCACAACAAAAAGTGTGAGTGACGGGCTGATGATGATGAGCGTAACCAGAAAGAAAATAATGGTGAGCGGCTCGCGAAAAAGCATTTCGAGCGACTGCATGATCGACCACTCGATGTTCATCACATCGTTGGTGATGCGCGACATGATGTCGCCTTTGCGCTGCTCCGAAAAATAGGAGAGCGGCAGGATGAGGATGCGGTGGTAGATGTCGTTGCGGATGTCGCGCACCACACCATTGCGCAACGGCGCCAGGAAAAACATGGCCAGGTAGCGGCTTAGATTTTTTAGAAAAAACAAAGCCACTACCAGCAGCGAAATAAACATGAGCGCCTGCACCTGGCCATGCTCGATGATTATGCTGCTGATGAGGTAGTTGAAATAATTTCCGATGGCATCGGTGTTCCAGGCAAGCTCAGGCCGTTCGTAAACCAGTTTGGTGGTATCGAAAAGCAATTGCAAAAACGGAATCACCATCGTTAGCGAAAAGAGATTGAAGAGCACCGAGAGCACATTAAAAAGCACGTTGAGCGAGGCAAAGCCCTTATAATTTTTGATGTACCGCAGAATTTCCAGAAGCCTTTTCATCTGTTAAATTTTTTCAGGCTGCAATGTTACTAAAAGTTGGGAAACAGGTGTGGGCGAAAACGGCAAGTGGATGTGCTGTCGGCGAGGGAAGTATGCGGGTTGTTGACCTATCCCATTTTCATGCTGCATTGAAATTATTAAGGTGATAAGAATACCAAATCCTTTAATCACTCATTAATTTCTAACAGCATAGTAAGCAGCATAGTAAAGTCTGTTTATCGTCGAATTCCATTTTTCTTTTTCGGCCAAAATTTTGGCATCATCATAGGTTTCCAATGAACGGGAAAGCCGATATTTTATTAATTCATTTTTTGCATCTTTCATTTTATTTTCACCCCTTCTTTTTGCACATTTTCATATAATGGAGTGCTCGAACGTCTTTTAATCCAATCAGATTTTGAATAGATCATGGGAGAAATAATTTCTCCAGTGTCAAGTTCTATTTCATAAAAATCATCCATCAGCTTTGTTTCCAAATCAAATGGGATGTTTTCTGAATTTAGCAATATCAACAAATCCCAGTCAGACATTTTTTTTGAATCCCCACGCGCTTGCGATCCATACAGATAAATCTCCGAATCAGGATGACTTCTGTTTACCACCTTTACAATTTGTTCTATTATTTGAGCGCGCTTTGTCATTCCACAAAAATATCAATAATGCAACACATTCCTAAATAAGAAATAGGCGTGTTGCTCGCTTTATTAATTTCAATGATAGCAATTATTGCTTCATAGCTTTCAAAATTACCTCTTCACCGTTAGCAAGTAACTTTATGAAATAAATGCCTGCCGGGAAGTCGCTGGCATTCCATCCGAATGATTGCTTTCCGGCGGGTAATTCGGCGGCACCTGATGTATGCACCATAATACCTGAAGCATTCATCACTCGCAGCTCGGCTGCAACTGGTTTGGTGGTTTCAAAATTAATAATACAATAGCCCGAAAACGGATTGGGCGCTAAGGTAGCGTGCAGACTATTAGTGGCTAAGGCCGGATCGTCGATTCCAATCACAATTTTATTGTTTCGATAATAGCTAAGCACGCCGCTGTACTCGCCCAGTGTAAGGTCGGGGTCGCCATCGTTGTCCAGGTCGGCAAAGGCTGGTGTGGTGTTTTGATGCGGCTCTGGTCCGTCAAATAATCCTGATACTTCCACCCATCCTTCCTCCTGATTTTCAAAATAAGTTAGCTCGCTCCACAGGTTGCCGCACAGTATGTCGAGGTCGCCATCGTCGTCGAGATCAACGAGTGCGGGCACACAGTTGCTGCCCACGTCGATGCCGCCAAAATAGCCGTTCACGAGCTGCCACTGTGGATTGTAAATGGTGCCGGTGTTTTCGATAAAATGAAGTTGCCCGTTTTCACTTCCCGCGACGATGTCCAGGTCGTCATCCTGATCCATGTCAGCCAGCCGTGGCGCCGACCAGCCACCCAACGCAATGCCCGGTATCTGGCCAATTTCTTCAAAACCTACACCCGTATTGCGATGGTGATAAAGCGTGCCGTTAAGATCACCAACTATCGCATCAGGCAGGCTGTCGGCGTCGAGGTCGCCAATGGCAATGGCGCTGTAAATCGAATGATCGATTGACGAAAAGTATTCGCTCTCTTCTTTCCATGCCGGGCCACTGGCAGTACCAATATTTTCGTAATAAACAATATCACCCATCTGGCTGCCTGATATCAGATCGAAGTCGCCGTCGTAATCAAAATCGAAATACACCGGATTGCTGGCGCCGCCCACATCCATCACGCCACCAAAAAGCGCCAGGTTTTCCTGCCATGCCGGGGCTGTGGGTGTGCCGCTATTGATAAAATATTGCAGCGGCCCCGAAGCTGTGCCAAACACCAGGTCGGACAAGCCGTCGCCGTTGAGGTCGGCAATGGCCGGCGAGTTCCAGTAAGTTTCCATGCCAAGGCCTGCAAATACTGTATTATCCGCTTCCCACACAGGCACGGTAGGCGTTCCATTATTTTTATAATAAATAAATCCGAAACCGTCGCGGCCAACAAGCAAATCCAGATCATCATCGGCATCCAGATCAGCAAAATGGGGATAAGCGTACAAACCCACGTCACCCAATTCGTCCATATTTTCCTGCGAAAACTCTGCCTGGAGTGCAGAGCCGGTATTTTGGTACAACAGCACCAATCCGCTTTCGCTCAATCCTACCACCAAATCGCCATCGCCGTCGCCGTCCACATCACCAAAATCCGGGATTGGATTGGCGCCTACTTGCAGACCTGCAAAAAAACCCGCTACTTCGCCGAACGCCGGAACTTGCGGCGAGCCGGTATTCTCGAAAAGGTGAAGCCCCGTATATCCGCCGGTGATCAAATCCAAATCGCCATCGCCATCCAAATCATAAAACACGCCCATCTCAGCGTCCAGCGCCGACACCGGAGCCATAATATCGGCACCTTCCACAAAATGCGGATTTTCGTTATCCCCATCATTTTCCATAAAAAAAGGTTTGTCGTCGATGTTGCCAATGAGCAAGTCCAGATCGCCATCGGCATCCAGATCGGCAAAACGCGGCTGCGAAAAAGGCAGGCTCGGCACGCCGCTCGGATTGAATATCCCCGACTGTAGTTGCCACGGCTGTGCGATACCGGCGCTAATTAACATGGTAATAAGTAAAGCTGTAAGAAATACGTTTTTCATGGTTTTTAGTTTTTAATTATTAATACCCAAACAAAATATCTTTTGCAAAATTAAAAATTTGATTCTTCCATAGTGCCAAAGATTTTTATCTTTGCTTCATCACCGTTTTTTCGGAACAAGAGAATCCGATCATTTCTTCAAATAAAAAAATACTACGATGTTATTAAACAAAAAATCATGGATAGTTCAGCTTCTTTTGCCGGCCTTATTTTTTTTAGTTGTTAATGCGCAGGCACAGGACGACTGCAAAGTACTTCAGGCCGGCATCGACAGTGTTTATGTAGGCAAATGTAAAAAAGGCCTTGCGCATGGCGACGGATTGGCCATTGGTACCGACCAGTATGAAGGCCGTTTCAAGCAAGGTTTTCCGAACGGGCACGGCACCTATGCGTGGGCTACGGGCGAAACTTTTACCGGCAACTTTGTGAATGGCCTCCGGGAGGGCGAAGGAATTTATAGTTACCCCGTCGATGGGATGGAAGTTACCCTGGAAGGAATCTGGAAAGATGACGTGTATATTGGCGAAAAGCCCAGGAAGCCATCAGTGCGGCAGTCGGTGAGCATTGATCGGCACAATTTCCGCAAAAACGCTGGTAGCAAAAACCGGGTATTGATCGACTTTTTTCAAAATGGCGACCGCAACAAGGGTATATTAAACTTACTCCTTACCACCACCAGCGGCTACCCTACCGAACTCGGCCAGTCGCGCGGCTACGATGAAGTAACTTTTCCGGTAACCATCACCGTGAAATACGAAACCTTTAACAAGTTGCACACTACCCTGATTCATTGCGTTTTCGATTTTACCATCTATGAGCCTGGCGACTGGCGTGTGGAGCTTTTTAATTAGCCCCCGGTTTAAGAGTTGATCGAAAGAAACGCAAGAATAATAGGAACACGATTTTAGAGCTTGTCATGATATGGATGATCGAAATCCACAAAATTCACCAAATACAGCGGCAAAGAGAGCAGTCTGTAGGTTACCTGTTCCATCGAATCCTTCATTTTAATTGTAGTACTTACCTGGGTTAAACTCGGAAGATCGACGTTAAATCTGATGGCAAAATTTTTTTCTTTTTCCATCATAAATACATGCAGCGACTTTAATATACCGGTTTTACCGGCTTTCACTTCAATAGGAATGACAGAATTTCCGGATTCGATAAGATAATCCAGCTCGGCGTTTGAGTCTTTGTTTTCGCGAATCCAATAAAATAATTCCTTGTCGATAAAAAAGGGATGTCTGGTTAATAATTGCTGACCAATAAATTGTTCAGCGAGTTCGCCTTCGTTGATCAGCATTAGGTTTTCTAAATCCATCAATCGAATTTTCAACACGTGAGTTGCAAGTCCAATATCGATAAACAGCGGCTTAAAGTATCCGGGCTTTGTGTGCTGCATCAGGGGAATGTCCGCTGAAGGTGTGGCCGAAATCCGATGCACAACCCTGCTTAATTCTAACTTTTCAAAAGCCTGTTTCAAGTCAGTTGATTTAGCTGTAGAATCGATGGCTGTAAATTTCATTTTTTTTCCGATCCCTCGTGGTAAATAGCGCAACACTCTGCGCAGGGATTCAAAATCACCACCCTTGCCATATTTTGTAAAATCAATCTCCATTGAGGTAAGAATACTTTCGTGCACCCGCTCCACCTCCAGGAGGTCGGAAGTTTCGATATAAACTTTTACAGCTTCGGGCATGCCACCAATGAAGAAGTAAGCACGTAATAATTTCAATATCTTTTGATGGACTACCGTCGATATTTCTTTGGCGGGGTCGAAGGTTGCCAAAAATTCGACAATCATAGCTTCGTCATTTGCCAACAGAAATTCGCTGAAATTCATCGGATACATGTACATAAACTCCACCCGTCCAACCGGCATTGGGAGTTGAAGTTGGCTCAGCACATGATCCAGCAGAGAGCCTGCACCCACAATATGCAATCCGGGCATTTTTTCATAAAAATATCGCATGGCACCAATCGCCTGTGAGCAAATCTGTATCTCATCCAAAAAGAGCAAAGTTTGACCCTGGATAATTTTTTTGCCAAAGGTGAGACTGATATTTTCAAGAATGGTTGTCACATCATTTGTCGAAAAAAAATCGCAATACTCCGGGTGTTCCTCAAAGTTTATTTTAATAAAAACATCAAACCCTTTTGCAAACTCATCAATCAGCCAGGTTTTTCCTACCTGGCGTGCTCCACGGATTATTAGTGGTTTCCTTGTTTTGCGCTGCTTCCAATCATTCAAAAAAGCCATTGATTCTCTATACATAATCTTCAATTTTGGCCAAAGATAATAGGATTTAATTAAAAACAGGTATCTGTTTTGATTCATCCCACACCAAAACAGGTACCTATTTTGTTTCATTTTGTGCAAAAACAGGTACCTGTTTTGAGATAAAGCGAGTGATTAGCTTAGAATGTGCGTAACTATTTGCTAATAGAATTAAATAACACCTCGCCGTTTTGATCAAAAAAAAATTAAATTTCCTGATTTGTAAAATCCAAAAATTATTACATTTGCAGCCGCTTACCAAAGCGGAATGAGTTCAGCGATCATCATGGGGCATTAGCTCAGTTGGCTAGAGCGTTTGACTGGCAGTCAAGAGGTCATCGGTTCGATTCCGATATGCTCCACCTGAAATGAGGCAGTTACAAAAACTTGTAGCTGCCTTTTTTATTTTCACTTTTAGATTTATCGCATGTTACTGCTCTGCAGCGCTGGCTCCTCATCAAGCATTTCTATCATCTTCGCATCGAAGCTGTAAATGTCTTTTCGGAAGTTTATCTGCTTAGCATCGTCAACCCAGGTAGTTTGATAGGTGAAATATATGATTGGTTTTGACCGGAGCGTCACGGAGGTTGTTTTGCCGCTTGCAATAATTTTGCGTATCTCCTCCTCCGGCATCTGTTTTTCGAGCAAACGCATGGCCAGACGTTCGGGATCCTGCAACCTCACACAGCCGTGGCTGTAGTCGCGCTCATACTGTCGAAAGTGACTTTGGGAGGGGGTGTCGTGCAGATAGATGTTTTGATTGTTGGGAAAGAGAAACTTTATCTTGCCCAGCGCATTGATTTTACCTGGCTTCTGAACTACATGATAAGGAAAATTGTCGGCATTGATCTTTGTCCAATCGATATCTACGGGATTGACGGTGTCGTGGCTTAGGTACGAACCTTTGAGCAGTACGTATTGATTTTTGGCAAGATAGCCTGAGTCGGATTTCATTTTGGCTACCATTTCTTTGCGGACGATGCTTGGCGGAACGTTCCAGGTGGGGTTAAAGACGATGTACTTTATCGTGTTGAGCAGGATGGGAGTATGATTCTTCACATTGCCGACCACCACGTTCATTTGGTCTTTGAGTTTGTTGTTTTTGTAGCAGCGCAGCACAAACTCCGGAATATTCACCACAAGATATTCTTTGTCGTGCAGATAAGGCAGCCAACGCATACGTTCCAGGTTAACGACTATTTGCCCGATGCGGTAATCTACATTTCTGTTCATCTCTTCCTGCGTGCGCTTACCGATGATGCCATCCGGCTTTAGCCCGTGACGCATTTGAAATGTAATCATTGAGTTTTTCAATTTTTCATCAAACACCGGCGAACTGCTGTCGGCATCTTTTGGTTGCAGATCGCCAGTTGCCTGTAGTAGTTGGCGTATGGAAATAATATGCGTGCTGCTGTCGCCGGCTTCGAGGGTTTTAAAAAATCCCGGCATTGGCCAGCCGCCGTTTTTCTGTACTTCGATGAGCTGCGCAAGTTTGTCGCGCAGTTGGTTGTACTGGACATCTTGTGGCCGCAGTGCATCAAACGATTCGGGTATCTGATGTTTTTTTAATGCTCCTGTCAATAGTCCGGGCAGGTTAGTTGGTTCTTTGATGTTTTTCCAGCCGGGGCTAAATTTTGCCGGATCCACAACGCCATTCTGCAAATCATTTGCATACTGCATCCAGGCATTGGTAAGCCTAAGGTCGAGCTGCGCATAAAAGGCCAACATGTTTGTGTCGGCATTGGTCAACGAGTCGAGTTTCAGTAGATTTTCTTTTATCACACCAAAACCATAGTTATCGGGTGTAAGACCATCCATCCAGGCCAGCTCAATTGCTTCAACCAATTCCTGTGCATTGCGCTTATCTTCCAACCAAACCGGCCTGTTGTTGTTGGTTTTATAAAAATCGTCGAGCAGTGTTTGTTCTTCTTTTGAAATGTCAAAATCATCCAAATATTCCGACATGTGAATCATGCTGGCCATCGCGCGATTGGCTTTGTTTTTTAAGAAAGGGGTATCCAGCGGTTCGAGTTGTGATTGGATTGGGGGGCGGTGGGTCCGACACGAAAACGTGAAGAGCAAAAGCAGTGTTATCAGCAGTTTGGCCAGCCTGCCGGCCACGGGCATAAATCGTAAATTGTACATTCTGATCCGTTATGTTTAAAAAAACGAGGGTGCCCATGAATATTGTGCCAAAGAAATTATGGAATCTTGTTTTAGACTTACCTTTAGCGAAAGCGGCAAGAATAAGTAAAAGGAGCGGGTACAATACAAAATCTGGTGTGGATATTATAGAATTTTTTCCACAACACAAAAGTGGTGCTTGCAGCAAATTCGCGAAATCAACTTGCCGGACGCAGCGGATTGAGAATGGCCGAGTGCTGCAAATAATTTTTGTCGGGATAATAGATAAACAGCAGACTGCCGTCGCAGATGGTTTCTATCACGTCTTTGTAGATTTCCATCGACACCGACGGACATCCGAAGCTGCGTCCCAGTCGGCCATATTTTTTAATAAAATCGGCGCTCACGTATTCGGCACCATGCATTACAATGGCACGGTCGCGGGCATGCTGGTTATATTTTTCCTCCAGGCCTTCCAGCCGCAACGACAATCCATGTTTGCCCTGGTAGGTCTGGTCGGTAAGGTAAAAGCCGATAGAACTCATGTAACTGTTGGGCTTGTCGGAAAAAGTTTTGGCAAATACATCGCCTGAATTACGGCCATGCGCCACATAGTCGTTAAAAAGCACTTTGCGCGTGTCGAGGTCGATTACCCATAAGCGTTTTTCGTTTGACGGCTTGCTGAAATCGACCACTGTGAGGATGTGTTTTTTAACCATTCCCCGCATGGAGCTTAGGTTATTGAAGCCTTTCACAGCCAGTTCAAAAATATTGTAGGGCGGATAGCTATGGTTATTCGACCCAATTTCTTCATAAAGTACGGGTGCTTTGAGCTTAGTAGCAGGTGTTTTGGAAATGGATCCGGTAGATGAATGTGATGATGCAAATGAGAGGCATACAAAAGCTATAAGTGTGAGTGAAATCGTGACAAGGGTTTTGATCATTGGCAGCTTGGGTTCTGATGCTATTTAAAAGGTTGATTAACTACACTTTTAAAAATTTATTGCCAAGTGTAGAATTAGCAACCTCCCTGCGTTTTAACAATTTCTGTCTGAATGATGATGGGCTGTGTACGTTTGGATGCACCATCATCGCTGCCACCGGTGCGGAAAAACCGGTTGTAATCGAATCGTGCTTTTTCGCTTTTGCTAAAGGCAGATGCCGGCTGGAAGTTCTCAAGCACATTGGTTTTGATATACTCGTAATCATTGGCCAATATTTTTACCTCATCAAAACCTTTAGAAATCAGCAGAACAGAAGCTGCTGCAGCTTGTGATTCGTCATCCGAAAAAAGTAAAATTGGATTGCCCGGCTTTTTCATCAGCTTCAGCGAACCATTTTTTAGCAGTTCACCTATCGGGATATTGATTGCCCCGGCCAACGACCCCCTGCCGAACTCCTGCGGCATCCGGAGATCTACCAACGTGAAGCTGGCGAGATTACCCGCCGCGATCATCTCCTGGAGCTGCAAAGGCAGAATTTTCTGAGCATCATCTGTGATTGCAAGCAGCACCGTTTCATTTTTTGCGCTGTAATCAGGAGCTACAATCCATTGTACCAGGAGTGTACCCATGCCAACAATAGCAAAAAGTAGTGTGGCGTTTTTTAGAATATTCGCTTGTATTTTATTCATAATCCATTCATTTAAAAAAATTAACATCCTCCCTGGACTGGTTTTTCTATTTCAATTAATTTTATGACGGGTGTTCCCGCCGATTTTGTTGCAGGCACAGCTTTGCCCGACATGAAATAATCTTTGGCCTTTTCTCTAAATCTTTCCTGGAATTCAATATCCATGACGTGGCTGTCGGTGGTATGGTCATCCTGAAATATCGTTTGTACAAATCCATTTAACCCTCCTGCCAATATCGTAAGGTTGTCCATTCCGGCCCGGGTAGCAATTATCCAGGCTTGCGTTGCCAGGGTGTTGGAATTAGAATACAATATTATTTTTTGACCTGGCGTGCGCAAAGTGCTTTCGTACCTGTGTTCGAGTATCTGATCAAGAGGAATATTGACAGCTCCCGGCAACGAAAATCTGGCAAAATCTTCGGCATCACGCACATCCACAAGCAAAACAGGAAGTTCGTTGCCATTGATAATACTATACGCCACCTCGTCGATACCGGTAAGGTGCTGCTGGTTGCTCAGGGTGGTCAGGATTTTCTCGGCAGAAACTTCGTGCCAGCTCGACCGTGGCTGAGTGGGCAGCAACAGCAGCAGCAATCCACCGGCAATCATTACTGCCGAAGGAATCCAATAGGATGGCCGTTCGTTTTTTACGATGACGGGTGTCTTGTTCACTTTATCTTCGATAAGCTGGGTGATGATAAAAGCTGCCAGCGCAACAACGATCAGCAGCATGGCAAACGTGTCGCGGGTGATGCCCAGCGTATCGTAAACAAAAACATTCCCGAGAAATGCACCGGTATAAATGGGCTGGAAGGCATCGTAGAATTCTCCAAAAATGAAAATTCCGATAAACATTCCGCCAATGAAAACCATGGCATCAATTTTTCCAATCACCGCGCCGGTGAGGCTCGTTCCCGGACAAAATCCTCCGAGGATGAAGCCAAAGCCCATAATTGCACCACCAACAATTGCCGACCAAAGGAAGGTAGGATTGATGTAAAGCAGATTCCAGTCGATCCAGCCCAGGTAGCCGAAAAACAGCAGCCCGATCATCGCGGTAATGGCCGCCGTGAAAAACACGCGCAGTACCACGAAATCGTAGCCATAAAATACGCCTGCCAGTTTGCGGGATGATGAAAAGCCCGCCTGCTCGAGCACGTAGCCGAAACCCAGCCCGATAATGAAAGCAAAAAAGAGGTTCAGGTCGGCGTTAACAAATCCTTGAGGAATTAATGGTCCCATATCTTTCTCCTTCTATTTAATCCAAAGTTTTCTAAAAAAGTAGGCCAGCACATATCCGGTTCCGAAGATTACCATCATGGTAAGAAAGCCTGCCGTTGACAATACTGCCATGCCGGTGAGCGCCGCGCCACTTGTGCAACCACGCCCAAATTGTGCCCCCAGGCCGAAAAGTAGCCCGCCTGCAGCAGCAAAGATTAATCTTGTGGCAGATGAAATCCGGGGGCCTTTGTCAATCTTGAAGCCAAGTCTGTTCGACATAGCGCCAGAAAAGAAAGCTCCTGCCAGCACACCAAGCGTGAGATAAACCAACCAGTTTTTCATGGGGCCGGGGCCTTCGCTGAAATAGTCGGCATAAAAAGCGTTGTCGGCCACGCTTTCGGGAGCCACGTTGCCAATGGTAGTTATCACCACACTTTTTACGGCTCCACTGGCACCGAGGCCGCGCCCGGTAACAAAGAATGCCGACAGCAACACCAATCCCAGCAGGAAACCCGCCAGGTAGGAATTCATGTAAGGTTTTTCAACTTTATTCATAATGCATTAATTTTTTAAATAATCTAACAGCCACCGGCAACTTTTATGGTCTCGGTGGGAATTTCAATCATCTTTTTAAGGGAGGGCGTTTCGCCGCTTTTTACCAACGGGAGGTTTTTGATTTGCTCTTTGGTGAATGTACGCGTTGGACTGGCCTCTGTTTCGGCCATTATCTGATGCATGAAACCATTGGCGCCATAGGCCAGCGAGCGCACGTCGTAGCCCAAAAGGTGGAGATATGCCACCATAAAATTACTGTGCTGGCCAGAATAGCAATACACCACAAGCGTTTTGTCGGTTGGGAGAGTGGTCAGATCGGTTTTTTTTTGTAAAGAGACCTTGGGTTGGTATTGAATTGCTCCGGGAATATGACCGTTTTTCAGATATTTCTCTTCAGGCCAGTAATTGACGATGTAATATTTTTCGAAGTCATCAAAAACTTCCTCAGCAGCAATCAGGTACGCTGGCGTAAAGTTTTCAAGAAGCTGGTTGGCTCTCTCCCAGGCGATTTCAAATCCCATATTAGCATCTACTGTCAGTGCCGGCAGGCTGGCGGGTTTGTTTTTTGGGTGCGGCCCAAAATCGCGCTTTTCCATAAAATCATCACTAATATTGGCCAGCCAGAATTTTTCGGCGATGCTTTTGTCCCAACTGCTCAATCCAAACCGCAAAGCGTAGGTGTTGTCG
>SABY01000214.1 GCA_009928785.1 Clostridia bacterium
TTCAAAATCGTTGTAAACATCCAGATAAATGGAATCCATGGCCGTGCAGCCCATCGTATCGGTAACCTGCACCCAATAGGTTCCGCCCAGGGTGGCTGTGATGGTTTGGCCAAAGGCGCCGGTACTCCAGAAATATTCATCAAATCCGTCGCCGGCATCAAGCACTGTGCTGTGGCCGTAGCAAAACGAGGTGTCGTTGCCTAACGAAATATCGTACGGATCGGTAAAGCTTACGCTGATGGTGTCGGAACCGCTGCCGCAGAGGTTGCTCACCGCCACCCAATATTGCCCCGGCTGCGTCACCAACAGCGACTGTCCCTGCGAGCCATCCTGCCAAAGGTAACTGTCGAAGCCGGTGCCTGCGTGCAGTATCAACGCATTGTTGTAACAAATCAGGGTATCGTTTCCCAACGTAATGTCAGGATCGGGCAAAAAGGAAATTTGAATAGAATCGGTGCCGGTGCATCCAAATTGATTTTCCACCTGCACCCAATAAATCCCCGGTTGCGTTACCGCAAAAAATGGATTTGTAGAACCCTCCTGCCAAAGGTAGGAAGCATAAACCTGGTCAGGAAACAAAACATAGGGCCAGTTGGAGCACACCGCAGTGTCGCTGCCCAACCACGGCTCTGGCGACGGGTGAATGGTTACCTGATGCTGAATGGTCGTCAACTCGCCATTTAAATAAATATCCAGACTAACTGTAAATAATCCGGTGGCAGTGTAAATATGGTATGGATTTACAAGTGTAGATGAGTTATCGCCTCCGGAATCAGGATCGCCAAAATCCCATAAAACGGCATCCGGCATCGGAATGCCCGTAATATTAAACCAGGTGGAATCGCCCAGGCATCTCGGATCGTATTGGATGGATGGCGAAAAGTAAGATCGTGCAAAATTGGGCAATCCAAGTCGTGCAAATCCAGTTTCCATATCAATAGCCTGATCAATAAATCCGCAATTAACACCATTATTATTTGGAAATTGAATTACCCCCAGATACTTAACGCCCATGTTCCATGCTTCGGCCTTGGTAACATAAATTTTATTGTCCGGCGCCAATTGCATCGCCCCAGCATAATTACCCGAAGACTTTCCGACGTAAACGGCTGATTTATTAATTTTAGATTCTGTTTTTTTAGAAAGATCAAATTGATAGATGTTTCTATTTTCATGGCAATGGATGTACAATTTACCGCCATCAGGCGAAAACTCTAAACCATAAACCTTCGGGTAACCCTGGATGGCAACAGGATTGGATAAAGCACCATTTGCATTATTAAAATCGAAAATTTCAAACCCGTTATGAGTCCATTGTGAAGATGCCAGTTTTGTTCCATCCGGCGACGGTTTAAGATAGCCTGTGGGATTATTTAATACTGCTCCAATGGAGGTTATAACGGGAGAGCTGCTCACTCCATTATCATCGACAAGAAATGCATAAACTTTATTTGTGTTTCTCTTTTGGGTGAGTATCCAATAATCAATCTTGTTAGCATGGCGGATGGCAATGAGCCTCTCGGAAACACCAGGAAGTACTGCTTTGTTTTTCTGAGTAATTGCCCCTGATCCATTATTCTGGCTCAAATCGGCTATTGAATAATTCAAGCCATTACTACCGTTTTCAAAGTCTATCGTGAAGATATAATATCTCAAAGTAGCGCCCGGAACCGGGATAATAACGGAGGACTGCGAAGATGAGCTATTGCCAAGCAACCCTGACCCATTGTCCATCACCTGATGATTCCGATTCCACACAGTTACGCCATCTGTGTACATAAGCAAATTACCATCATAATCCGATAACACAGAGCATCCTTCTGAAGTATTCGTTTGCCCATTTGTTAAAACCACGGGTTCGCCGGAGTTAAAGTTCAATCCCGCATAATCCCCAAAATACCAGATGTTGGCTTCTTTCTGGGCGATCAAATTTAAGCTCAGAAGCACTAAAGTGAATATGATGCAGCTTTTCCTCATTTCATATTTAAATTAGATTTCCCGCAAATACAAAGATGCAACAAACGATGCCCCCAAAGCATATACTCGCCTGGTTGTGTTTGTATGGATATTTTGAATGTTCTGCATCTATTCTTTTAAAAAATTTCGTTTCGTCTGGTAGTCCAGCAAATATCCTCTTTTGATGGCATCGCTCAAAAAAGAATGGGCAATAAGGTTGGCAACCTGATTTTGATTGTCGAGAAAAGGACGCGTGAGTTTTATCGCTCTGCTTTCGGAAATTCCCATCCGACGCGCCAGTTCCATAAAATCAATTATCGATGGATGCCCACACTTCTTGTAAGCATCGCTTTTGAAATTGTCGCTAAACAATCCTTTATCCAGCGCAAAATCAGTATCATCAACATGTATTTTGGTATTCACCAGATCGTAGGCGGGGCTTAAAAGGTAATCACCACTTACAGATTCAAGCAATGAAAAGTTTTTTAGATGGGCATCGCCATTCGAGAAAAGGAAATTAAAAACCACCAACGAAAAATACTTTTCGATTTCGATGCGCCATGCCGGTACAAACTTCTTTATCAGCAAACCTATCTCCTCATAGCTAAAGTCGTATTTAAAATTGGCGCCGGCATTGTCTTTTGTCTTTCCTGCCAGACTTGCAAAATCCTCTACACCCCATTTTCCGCCTTTTTCATTCACATCAAAACGCTTGGTGAGATAGGCAGGCGTACCGTCATTAAAAAAAATAAGTACATTTTCTGCGGTATCGATACCATAAACCTGCCGGGCTATTTGCATTGTAAGGTGTTCGTTGGCCGGCACCTGATCAACATTTTTCAAATCGCGTGGTATCGGTTTAAGGATGTAGGTACCCTTTTCCTCCGGCTTTGTTAACCGCAATTTATTTTTTTCAAGAAGTAGGCTCATTTTTTCCTGCACACCGGATATTGATATGCGCTTTCGGTTTTCGATAAACAGTTCAGCCGCTTGTTCGCTATTACCCGGTGGATCGTAAGGCAATACATGACTTACCTTTTTGCCCTGAAACATTTTCCGCAAACAAAGCGAACTATAGGTATCAAAGCCGCTGGCCAGCGTTCCGGGGCAATATTTTAGTTCAAGTACATTCATAATTCATTGCTCGCTTTTACGGTTACGGCTCCTATGGTATCGTATTGGGCGGTGACCGTAAGCAAAGCAAAACTGTCGTTTTCGTCAATGTGCCACATAGTGCTTTGCAATTTACGATTTGCCCCTTCACTCAGCATATTATAAAAAAAAGGGAAAAGCACTTTGGAACGATGTTCTTTTTGGGTTTTAGGTAAAGTCAAACTTACCGGCGCTTTTGTTTCATCCAAGAAATAGGCATCATCGTATCTAAACACAAACTGGCTCTTGTTTTCCTCGATGAGATTTCCGGCAAGTATGCCATCGCGATAAATTTCCAATACCCTCATGTTTTCAATTTTGTAGCTTAACTCTTATTATTACTTCCATTCCCAGTACATCAGCTATTTTTTGAACAATCCCAACCGTCGGATTTACTTGCCCCCGCTCAATTTTGTAAAGCATGTTGGTACTAACACCTGCCAGCTCTGCAAGATGTGGCTGTGTTATTTTCAACACTTTTCTACGTTGTCTTAAGCTTTTGCCAATATCTTGTTCTAACATTATGATGTGATTTAAACGCGAAATTAATCAATTTTTATAAAAAACAACTTTCAAACCTGATCATCATGTGATTTAGGAAAATTGACTTATCAGAGCCATAAATATCCGTCACCTCAGCAAAGTTACACTTCCCTGTTTAGTCCTATCAGCCACATTGCCGTATTTGCTGATGGCGCTGTACTTACACACCCAAAAGTAAACGCCTTCGGCAGCGTCGGTGCCGTTTATTTTGCCGTCC
>SABY01000081.1 GCA_009928785.1 Clostridia bacterium
GAGATTAACGGTGTCGCTCAAAGCGACGCCGTTAATTGTCATGGCCATTTGGAATTTATTTGGAACTTTTTACACCAGCTACTGACGGTTGCTTTATTGTCTTTTGGAATTTATTTGGAACTTGCTTTATTGTCTTTTGGAATTTATTTGGAGCTTGCTTTATTGACTTTTGGAATTTATTTGGAATTTGTTTTATTGTCTTTTGGAATTTATTTGGAGCTTGCCCAGTTTGGCTATTGAAATTTGATTATTGAAATTTATTTGGAACTGTTTACTCCGACCACTGGCGGATGTTTTATTGTCTTTTGGAATTTGTTTGGAACTTGCTTCGTTGTCTTTTGGAATTTATTTGGAGCTTGTTTTATTGTCTTTTGGAATTTATTTGGAGCTTGCTTCTTTGTCTTTTGGAATTTGTTAGAATCATTTCATTAAAATTAAAAATAGTATGTCAAAAGAAAAAAACGTCCTCCATGATAAAAATGAGCAGCCGCTGCTCGACGCCTACTCACAAACTATTGTAAATATAGTGGGGCGGGCATCGGCATCGGTAGTCAACATACGCATCACCAAAGCAAATATGTCACAGCCTGCCAACGCCGCGCAACCATTTGGTGCGGGATCAGGCTTTGCAATCGCCGGGCAGGGTTTCATCCTCACCAACCATCATGTAATCCACCAGCACAAAGAACTTATGGTGACGCTGCCTTCGGGAAAAATGCTCCGACCCGTGGTGATTGGCGCGGATGCAGCCACAGATCTGGCGGTTTTGAAAATTGACGACAACAGCCTGCCTCCATTGTCGTTTGCCGATTCGGATCAACTGCAACCCGGGCAAATCGCCGTAGCCATTGGCAATCCGCTGGGATTTCAGCACACAGTGACGGCAGGCGTGGTAAGCGCTTTGGGGCGCAGCCTGCGCTCGCAAAGTGGCCGCATGATTGACGGTATTATTCAAACCGACGCCGCGCTTAATCCCGGTAGCTCAGGCGGCCCGCTGATGGACTCCGCCGGGCGGGTTATCGGTGTCAACACCGCCATTATCAAGCAAGCGCAAGGTATCTGCTTTGCGGTGTCGTCCAATATGGCGGCCTATATTTCCGAAATCCTGATCAGCGATGGCAAAATTCGCCGCGCCTGGCTCGGCATCATCGGGCAAACCATAAGGCTGCAGCCCGACGTGGCGGCAGCGCATGCGCTGAAGCAAAACTCAGCGGTATATATTTCGGCAGTAAATCAGGTGCCGGGCATCGAAAACAGCACACTCGAAAAAGGCGATCTGCTCGTGGCACTCGACGGTCAGCCCATCACCACCATCGACGATCTGCACAAAGCACTCACGCAGGAAACGATTGGAAAAAATTTGACCGCCACGCTGCTGCGCCGTAACCAGGTTGTCTTGCAGAAATTGGTGCCGGCAGAGATGTAAGGGGAAGCTCCAAATTCCAAATTCCAAATCCCAAATTCCAAATTCCAAGTTCCAAATTCCAAGTTCCAAGTTCCAAATTCCAAATTCCAAATTCCAAATGACAAATAAATCCCAAACCTCAAATTCCAAACCCCTGAACCGTTTGGCTATTGAGATTTGATTATTGAAATTTATTTGGAACTGTTTACTCCGACCACTGGCGGATGCTTTATTGTATTTTGGAATTTATTTGGCACTTGTTTTATTGCCTTTTGGAATTTATTTGGAGCTTGCTTTATTGTCTTTTGGAATTTACTCCGTCATTCCTCCAGCTCATACCCGGTTTCGATGCCTTTATCGATGGCGGACACGCCTTCTTTCATCCACACAGGTTCTGATGTATTTTTTAGATAATGATCGAAAAACTGCATCATGCGGATGCTTAAATCCACGCGGTTAGGCCATTTGGTCAGGTTGTGTTCTTCGTCGTTGTAGGTGAGCATCCACACAGGTTTTTGCAGGCGGCGCAATGCCATAAACATTTCTATCCCCTGGTACCAGGGTACGGCGCCATCGTTGTCGTTGTGCATGATGAGCAATGGCGTTTCTACTTTATCGGCAAAAAATACAGGCGAGTTTTCGATGTATCGCAATGGCATCTCCCAGAGGGTTCCTCCCAGCCGGCTTTGCGACTTTTCGTACTGAAACATGCGGCTCATGCCGCTACCCCAGCGAATGCCACCATAGGCGCTTACCATATTGCTCACCGGAGCGCCCGCCATGGCGGCAGCATACAGGTTGGTTTGCGTCACCAGATAAGCCACCTGATAGCCGCCCCAGCTTTGGCCCTGAATGCCCATTTTGCTGCGATCGATGAAAGGAAATTGAGCTGCCATGGCCAGCGTGCCACTCACGATGGCGCGCTCGGCGCTTTGTCCCGGAAAACCAGTTTTGTAAGGAATGTCGGGCACAAAAACCACGTAGCCATTGCTCGTGCACCAGGCAGGGTTGATGATGGAGCGGCTTGGTGTGATGTTATAAAAGCGGTGGAAGTTATCGGCGTTGCGCTCGTAGAAATACACCAGCATGGGATATTTTTGGTTGGTGTCGAGGTTGGCGGGTGTATAAAGCAAACCTTCCAGCGGCACCCCGTCAGCGGAGAGCCACGCTACTTGCTGTACTTCGCCCCAGCGCCACGGTGCACGCTGACTGTCGAGGTGCGTTATTTGAACAGAATTATCAAAGTTTTCATCACTGTAATAAAGGTCAGGATAAAGGGCGAAATCCGATTTACGCCAGATCAGCGTTTTGCTATCGCGTGCCTGGCTTAGGTCGTCGAAACTGCAGGGCTGCATAACGAGCTTGCGCGGTGCTGCTGCCTTTTCCGCTGTAGCGGAATAAAAACCGCTGGCACGGCTCTTCAGGTTAAAAGCATACAGCATCATTTGCTTCTCCACATGTTCTTGTCGGCGGTCGAGTTTCCAATATCTAAACTGGATATTGTTGTCGCGGCCAGCGCCGTCGGTAAGGCACGCAGGCGCCTCTTTGCCACGGGTGTCGAAGCGCCAGATGTCGTACCTGTCGTTGATGAGCACATGCCGGTCATCATCGGTAAACCCAGCGTATCCATAGTTGCCCGGCAGTTGCGGCACATCGTTCAGCTCGTCGTAAAAGGCAATAGGCAACGATTTGGTAAGCGATCGGAGTTCTAAGGAATTAACGTCGCGGAGATACCAGGCGGAGTCGGTGGTGGCGTACCAAAGGAAATATTTTGCATCGGGCGAAAGCACTGCCGTGGAGGAGGCCATGGTGGTAAGCAGTTTTTTGGTGCCATCGTTTACATCAATTGCGTAATAGTCGCGGTAGGAATCGTCCCACTGCACCAGTTGCCGGTAGGGTTTATCGGTATATCCAAGCACCAAAGGAACTTTGTTCTTTCCCGGAACAATGGCTTCCTGCACCTGCTCGTCGGCAAGCTGTATCATGCGCCGGCTGTCAGGATGCCACACTGCCAGATAACTGCGTTTGCGTTCGTTGTCGAGCATTTTCTTCTGCTGTGGCTGTATGTAATCCTCGCGCCAGTTCCACACATCCACCTGCACTTTCTCGTCTTTGGGCACCGTATCTTTTGGTTCCGGTTCTCGGCGGGGAGCCGTTCCGAAATATAGCTGCGCACCGTCGCGGGTGAAAGCCGGTGAACGATCTTCGCTCACACGCCACCCGCCAGGCAATCCTGCCGCAGTGCTATCCAAAATCACCACGGCGCTCGATTGTTTATTGCGCCAGTAAGCGAGGTCATAATTTTTGGTTTTGGAAGTGTCAGCCGAATAAACAAATGCCAACTGCCCGCCAGGCTCGTCCACAGCCAACTGTTTGGCTACTCCCGGTGTATCGAATAAGGTATCGGCTACAGCCAATTGAGTATCAAATCTCAATACGCGTGTGCTGTCGATCGAATCGCTGGTGCGTGTTATAAAAGCGATGAGTTTTTCATTTCGCGAAAGCGCATAATCCGTTACATCTTCAAAGCGGTACATGCTGTCGGTGGCCATGTTGAGCAGCACCAGCCGCGTCCCTTCGGCTTTTTTCTTTTTCTTTTTTCCTTTTGCCGGCTTCTCTTTTTCTAATTTGGCGGTATCAGCTTTGGCAGTGGTATCTTTGGCTGGTTGCAACTTTTCGTGTAGAAACGCCACCCATTGGCTGCCTTCTTCAGCCAGCTTAAACGATTTTATCTGTGCAAATTTCCGCAGTGGCACTCCCGGCGCAAAGATGCCCAGCGAATCTTTGGGCAAATCATCTTTTTCCTTTTTGGCCAGCTTTGCTTTGCGCAATGTGTCGGCTGTAGGTTTTATTTTGAAAACGATAAACGATGAATTTCCGGCAAATTGGGCGTCGTAGCCGCGTGCCACCGAGTCGGTGGTTTGGGTTTTTGTATTAAAAAAATACAACCATCCATCGCCTTTGCCGGGGTTCACTTCATAGCTCACCCAATTGCCGTCGGGCGAGATGTTGGTTTTTTCGAGAATTTTCCACTTGTCGTAAATGGTGTGATCCAGCGGCATTTGTTGCGACTGCGCTACCACGGCAATCATTGATAGTGTAAGAAAAGCAAACAGTTTTTTGATCATGTTTTTTTAGTTTTAGTGGCCAAAAATAATGGAAATTAGCAAAAAGCGCGGGTAGTAATTGTCAGGGTGCCAATCTCTCATTGCACACTTTCTACTTTTTCTTCTATTTCCACTCCTTCTGTTAATTAACCTAAAAAAGTGAGGCGCCGAAAGGTTTTGATTATCTTTGATTTTTCATTTAGTACACAAAAAAATAAATCCAACTTATTGATACCAAACACACTGTTATCATGGCCTACATTCATTTCGACAAAGAACAGCTCATCAATCTGGAGTATTGCCTCAAGCGGGAGTGGTTGCGCACCAACCGTGCCGGGGCTTATTCGGCGAGTACCATCGTAAACTGTAACACGCGCAAATATCACGGCCTGCTGGTGGTTCCGCAGCCTCAGTTTGGAAATACACCGCATGTTCTGCTCTCGGCGCTGCACGAAACAGTGATACAGCACGACGCTGAGTTCAACCTGGGCATTCACAAATACCAAAACAATATCTACCACCCCAAAGGCCACAAGTACGTCCGCGACTTTCAGGTAGATCCGGTGCCTGTGATTACTTACCGCGTGGGTGGCGTTGTGCTGGTAAAGGAAATTCTTTTCTCGTCGAACGAGGAGATGATGATGATAAAATATACGCTCAGGGAGGCGCATTCTCCCACCACATTGCGGCTAACGCCATTTCTTGCCTTCCGGCAAATTCATGCACTTTGCAAAGCCAATAATGATGTGCACAAAGATTATCAGCCGGTACCACATGGCGCTGCCTTTTGCATGTATCCGGGTTATGCTACGCTGTTTTTGCAGTCTTCGGTCGAAAATAAATACACGCATCTGCCCGACTGGTATTACAATGTGGAATACACACACGAAAAGTTGGGAGGCTACGATTATCTGGAGGATTTGTATGTGCCGGGACACATGGAGTTTAAACTAAAAAAGGGCGAAAGTATCATCGTTTCGGCCAGCATCAGGCAGATAAAACCTAAAGCGCTCGAAGAGAAGTTTGCTCAGGAGCTGAAAAGTCGTACCGCTGCCACCGACTTTCGCTCAGCGCTCGAAAGCTCCGCCCGTCAGTTTGTTATCACCAAAAACGACAATCCCGAAATAGTAGCCGGTTATCCGTGGTACGGAATTTTGGGGCGCGATACTTTTATGGCTTTGCCCGGCTTGCTGCTCACGCGCGGCGACACCAGCACATACCTGCGAATCATCGACAGCATGATCGCCCTCATGAAGGGAATCTTCTTCCCGACCGCCGTACTCGACAAACATACGGAGTATCATTCCGTTGACACGCAGCTTTGGTTTTTCTGGGCTTTGCAAAAATATGCTGCTCATACGCATCAGCAGCAGAAGCTATGGCAGCAATATCAGGAGATTATCAAAAAGATTTTGGACGCCTACGCCGAAGGGACTTGGTTTAACATACGCATGCAAAGCAATGGCTTGATCACCGCCGGCGAAGAGGGCTATCCGCTCACGTGGATGAATGCTGTGGATCAGGGGCGGCCAGTGACGCCCAGAGCGGGGAATCCGGTGGAAGTGAATGCGCTGTGGTATAATGCCATAATGTTTGCAACGGAACTGGCCAAAGCCGGAGGGGATAAGCCATTTGTCAAAAATTGGTCGCGAATCGCCCATCAGATAAAGGTGGCTTTCGTCGAAAACTTTTGGAGTGAAACGAATGGCTACCTGGCCGACTTCACCAATGCCGACTTCAAAGATTTCTCGGTGCGACCCAATATGCTGTTGGCTGCCAGCCTGCCCTATTCACCATTGGATGAACTAAAGCGCAAAAAAATCCTCGACGTCGTTGCCCGTGAGCTGCTCACACCACGTGGATTAAGAACCCTTTCGCCCAAACACATTCGTTACAAAGGCAATTATCAAGGCAACAGCCAGCAACGCGACGAAGCCTGCCATCAAGGGACGGTGGTGCCGTGGCTGGCGGGGCATTACGCCGAAGCCTACCTGATGCTTTACGGGAAGGATGGCCTGCCGGTGGTAAAAAATATCTTCAAATCTTTTGAAGATGAAATTCAAAAATCAGGATTAGGCTCCATATCCGAATTTTTTGATGGCGACCCTCCGCACGATGCTGCCGGCGCTACGCACATGGCTACAGCGGTGGCCGAATTGCTCCGCATCGAACAAATGATTAGGCAACTCGAAAAATAGGTTTCAACTTATGAAAATACTCATGTTTGGGTGGGAATTTCCACCGCACATCACCGGCGGATTAGGCACAGCCTGCTACGGGCTTACCCGAAGCCTGGCTACCGAAGGCGCCGAAATAGTTTTTGTAGTGCCCAAAGCTTTTGGCGACGAAGATCAGTCGGCGGTGCGGTTGATGGGTGCCTCCGACATCGAGATTGATGCTGCCGACCCCGACACCCAGGAATTTTGGAAAAGGGTGACTTATCTCCAAATTGGATCAAATCTGATTCCTTATGTAACTCCCGAAGCTTTCCGTCGCCTTGTCGAGGAGAGGCAGCGGCAGCAACAGCAACCTATAGATGATTTGGTGCTGAAAGCAAAATTCGACTTCAACGGTGGGTATGGTTCCGATCTGCTGGCCGAAGTGTCGCGGTATGCGCTGATAGCGGCGGGATTGGCAGGCAAGCAACAATTTGACGTGATTCATGCCCACGACTGGCCCACCTATCCGGCCGGAATAGCTGCCGCTGCCATTAGCCATAAACCACTGGTGGTGCATGTGCATGCCACAGAGTTCGACAGGTCGGGCGAAAACATAAATCACGAAGTTTACGACATCGAGCGGCGGGGCATGGAAGCAGCCGACCGCGTGATTGCAGTGAGCAACTTTACCCGCAATACCATCATCGAAAAATATGGCATCGCTCCCGATAAAGTGGTGACGGTGCATAATGGTATTGCTGCAGCCACGGATTACACAGGAAGTACGACGCGCTATCTGAAGGAAAAAGTGGTTACTTTTCTGGGGCGTCTCACGCAGCAAAAAGGCCCTGAATATTTTGTGGAAGCAGCGCACATGCTGCTGCAGTACGATAAAAACGTGCGTTTTGTGATGGCCGGCTCCGGCGATATGCTCCCCCGGCTGGTGCGCCAGGTGGCACGGCTGGGCATTGGCACGCGCTTTCATTTTACGGGCTTCCTCGACGAGCAGGAGGTGCAGCAGCTTTTTGCCATCAGCGACGTCTTTGTGATGCCATCGGTGTCGGAGCCTTTCGGACTGGTGCCCCTGGAAGCCATTCGCGCCAATGTGCCAGTGGTAATTTCGCGGCAGTCGGGCGTTTCGGAAGTGCTCGACCACGTGTTGAAAGTGGATTTCTGGGACGTAAATGCTTTGGCTGATGCAATACATGGCTTGCTCACCTATAAGTCGCTTGCCAGCGAATTCAGAAAACACGGCAAAAACGAAGTAAGTCAGCTCACTTGGGATCATGCTGCACACCAGGTGATAAAAATTTATGAGGATGTTGTTGCTATATCTCAACTCACCTGACACACTGTGCGAGAATGCTTATCATTTTTTTAATAATATTAAAAACCAAAACCCTCAATGCCGCTCCGGAGTGAGGATTTAGAAATCATTAAACTTCGATCAGCAGGAAATAAAAAGATGTTTTAATCATCGAATTGCGCAGGCATTCGATATTTTATTTTAGAAATTTATGAGATCAATTTGCTTTTACTTTCAGGTTCATCAACCCTTCCGGTTGCGGACTTACCGTTTTTTTGAGATGGGTCACGAGCATCATTATTACAATGATTTCGAGAACAAGCACATCCTGAACCGTGTGGCACAAAAATGCTATTTGCCTATGAATGAGCTGCTGCTGAATTTGATTGGCCGTTATGGCGACAAATTCCGGGTGGCTTTTTCGATTTCGGGCAGCGCCATCGAACAGTTGCGCGACTATGCTCCCCAGGTGATAGAGAGTTTTGCACAACTGGCACGCACCGGAAACGTGGAATTTCTGGCCGAAACCTACGCCCACTCGCTGGCCTCGCTCAAGAGCAAGCCAGAGTTTGAACGGCAGGTAAATCTGCATCGTAAAACCATCGAAGAACTTTTTGGCCAAAAGCCAACAACATTCCGCAATACGGAGCTTATCTATTCCGACGAGATTGGCGAAATGGTTTACAACCTGGGATTCGATACCATGCTAACCGAAGGCGCCAAACATGTGCTCGGATGGAAAAGTCCGAACCACCTGTACAGCAATGCCCGCAAGCCGGAGCTGAAAGTTTTATTAAAAAATTTCAAACTTTCCGACGACATTGCCTTTCGTTTTTCGCACCAGGGCTGGAAAGAATGGCCATTGACACCCGAAAAATTTACCAGTTGGCTGGCCAAAACCGACAAAACCGATGAGGTGGTAAATCTTTTTATGGATTACGAAACCTTTGGCGAACACCAGTGGCGCGAAACCGGCATCTTTGACTTTATGAAAGCCTTGCCGGCAAAGATTCTCAAAAACACCGATTTCACTTTTCGCACCCCGGCGGAAGTCTCCAAAATCCTTCAGCCGGTAGCGGCGATACATGTGCCTTACCCCATCTCCTGGGCCGACGAGGAGCGTGACCTCACCGCATGGCTGGGCAACGAGATGCAGGACGAAGCCTTTGGCAAACTGCTTGGCCTCGAAAAGAAAATTACCAACTGCACCCAGCCCGACATTCTGCGCGACTGGTACCGCCTGCAAAACAGTGATCATTTTTATTACATGTGTACCAAATGGTTTTCGGATGGCGACGTGCACAAATATTTCAATCCCTACACCACGCCTTACGAGGCCTTTATCAACTATATGAATGTGCTTTCGGATTTTACCATTCGTGTGGACGAGCATTGTGTAGAGAATAATAAAGGTGAAGCTAAAGGTGAGCCAACTATCCAACATGGACAACATGAAGCGGCGGATTCTGTCGATGCGGATAAACAAGCTGATGATGGTGATCGCAGCCACGATTTTTCGTTTGAGCACCTGAAAAACATTTCCAATGCAAAACTGAAAAAGCTGCTCAAAGACATCGATGCCGAAAATCTGGCTTATGCCCTGCGCGACGCCGGCGAAGATATCCGCGACCGGGTGCTGCCCAACCTCACCAAATCGGCGCGGCAGGAGTACGACCAGTTGACAGAAAAGATGAAAAAGATCAAAGATGAAGACATCGCCCGTGGCCGCGACAAGATTGCGAAAGCTTTCAACCGGCTTTTTAATTCTTGATTATTTAAAATTATTTAGGCGGTGGAATTGAATATCAAATCGCCATGATTCCCTCCCCTAAATCTACGGTGTACACACAAATCTTGCTAGTGTAGCTAAACTCAGGGTATTCAGATGCGCTCGTAAATCCATGTGGTTTAAAGATAATTTTTTAATCCTGCTTAATTGTTTGAAAGTAATAAGGTTGTAGCGTGATGTGGCGTTTTTCTACTAAGGTCAAATGATTAGAATAAGGTTTATTTCTTTGCCGGAAACCATCCCCAGCAGCGGCTTGTGCGCCGGCGCTCCCCTTCTCCTGCAGAAGTATCCCTTTCCCGATTGTCGGGACAGCAGCGGCCAGTGTGCTTGCATTCTCCCCGTCAGTATGCTATGACTTAGAGATGCTCTTTTCTGAAAAGTTAGCATTTTGACTTATCCTGCAAATTCCCCTAACCAATACTTATCCAATCCACAGATTTGATAAAAGGGTGTTAAAAATTTGAATTATCAAAACAATCGCCTGACTATAACATTAATACACCGGCAAAGCTGATTTAAACCAAAAACCCTACTTTTGCCGGCTTTTTAAGAAACGATCAACTAACTAAATTTTACTATGCGTACAAAGGAATTGAATAAGCCTAACTATATTTTCGAGACGAGCTGGGAAATCTGCAACATGATCGGCGGCATCTACACGGTGCTATCTACCAAAGCCCCGCTGTTGCAGCAGGAGTACGGCGACCATTACATCACCATAGGCCCCGACGTGTGGAAAGAAACCCGCGCTAACCCTGACTTTATCGAAGACCGCGAACTGCTGGCCGAGTGGCGTGAGGCTGCCGCCGAAGAAGGACTTCATTTTAGGGTCGGAAGATGGAATATCCCAGCTCGACCCATCGCCCTGCTGGTGGACTTTACCGGATATTTTCCTGAAAAGGATACCATCTTTTCCAAATTATGGGAAAAGTTCAAAGTCGATTCTATCAGCGGCGCCTGGGACTACATCGAGCCCGCCTTGTTTGGCTATGCTGTGGGCAAAGTTATCGAGAGTTTTTACAAATACAATCTCTCGTTCAGCGACCGTGTGGTAGCCCATTTTCATGAGTGGATGACCGGCACCGGAGTGCTGTATCTCAACGAGTATGTGCCACAAATAGCTACCGTTTTTACCACACACGCCACCACCATCGGGCGTGCCATCGCCGGCAACGGCTTCCCTTTGTATGGTAAATTGGATCAATACAACGGCGAAGATATGGCGCGTAGCTTTGGCATGATTTCGCGCTTCTCGCTGGAGCAAAAAACGGCACAAAATGCTGATGCTTTTACTGTGGTGAGCGAAACTACTGCCCGCGAAGCTGACAGGCTGCTCAAAAAGGCTGTCGATATTGTTACCCCCAATGGCTTTTCCAAAGCACTGATCCTCGACGAAAAACAAGCATCAGAAAAACGCGAAGAAGCCCGCGCCAAACTCTTCCAGGTTGCCGATGCGCTTTTTAATGAGAAAATCTCGCGCGATACCTTTATCACCCTCACCAGCGGTCGCTACGAATTTCGCAACAAAGGCCTCAATCTTTTCATCGAAGCCATCGGACAGATAGCCCGGCAAAATCCTGAAAAAGAAATCCTGGCTTTTATAAAAATTCCGGCCAACCATACCGGCCCGCGCCCGGAATTGAAAAAACGACTCGAGACCCCTGATTTTTCTTCTCCTACTTCTGGCGAATACCTTACGCATGGCTTGTACGAGATAGAGCACGACGCTATCCTGAAAGAAATCAAAAAAGTGGGTCTTAAAAATCAGCCCGGCGACAAGGTGCGTATCATCTTTGTGCCGGCTTACCTCAATGGCCACGACGGCATTTTTGATATGAATTACTACGCCCTGCTTACCGGCAGCGACTTCACAGTTTTCCCATCTTACTACGAGCCGTGGGGATATACACCGCTTGAGAGCGTTGCCTTTCGTGTGCCGACACTTACCACCGAGCAGGCAGGTTTTGGGCAATGGGTAAAAGCGTCCTTTAATGGAAAACATCCCGGCGTGGTGGTGGCCGACCGCACCGACGACAACGACAACGAAATGGTACAGCAGATCGCCAACTCGCTTATTGAATATGCGAATTTGGATAAAAAGCATATGGCTGAGGCACGCGAGAATGCCGCACAAATTGCCACGGCTGCCCAATGGGAAAACTTTATCGACTTCTACTTCCAGGCATATTCGATAGCGCTTGATAAAGTAGCCGGACGCACCGAAACTTTCCCAACTGCTTTTATCAAAGGAAAAAAGAAGAAACTTACCGAAGCACCGGGCAAAGACCTGCCAGTGTGGAAGCGGGTGACCATAGAGCCAAGCATTCCCGAAAAACTAAAGGGTTTGCAGGAACTTTCGCGCAACCTGTGGTGGTCGTGGAATTATAAAGCCAGCGAGATGTTTGAAACCATCAATCCGGTGCTATGGAAGGAATACAGCCACAACCCGATAGCGCTGCTCGACTCACTAAATATTTATGAATGGGAGGAGTTGGAGAAAAACCAGGATTTTATCCAACGGTATCATGAAACATACGATAAGTTCAAAAAATATTTGGATGAATCCAAAAACAAACCAGCTAAACAGATTGCCTATTTCAGCATGGAGTATGGCCTGCACCAGTCGCTGAAACTATATTCGGGCGGCCTGGGAATTTTGGCTGGTGATTACCTGAAAGAATGCAGCGACTCCAACGAGAACCTGGTTGCCGTAGGGCTGCTGTACCGATTGGGATATTTCCAGCAAAGCATCTCACTCTTTGGCGATCAGGTGGCGGAATACCAGACACAGAAATTTTCGCAATTGCCGGTGCAAAAAGTCCTGAATGAAAAGGGAAACCAGTTGACTATCAAAATTGGCCTGCCCGGACGGCTGTTTTTTGCCCGCGTATGGCGCTGCGACGTAGGCCGAATCCCGCTCTATTTGCTTGACGCCGATTTTGAAGAAAACGCAGAATTTGATCGGTCGGTAACGCACCAACTGTATGGCGGTGACCTCGAAAACCGGCTCAAACAGGAGATTCTGCTGGGCGTAGGGGGCATACGTATGCTCAAAGCAATGGGGCTAAAGCCCGACATTTTCCACAGCAACGAAGGCCATTCAGCATTTATCGGTCTTGAACGCCTGCGCTACCTTATCCAGGCCGAAAAACTCGACTTCAACAAAGCGCTCGAAGTGGTGCGCTCTTCCACCTTATTTACTACGCACACACCCGTGCCGGCAGGTCACGATTATTTTAATGAAGACCTGCTGCGTACCTACTTCCCGCATTACCCCGACCGGCTCAACATTTCGTGGGAC
The DNA here is from genome assembly GCA_009928785.1 of Clostridia bacterium. Classification (GTDB taxonomy): domain Bacteria; phylum Bacteroidota; class Bacteroidia; order Bacteroidales; family 4484-276; genus SABY01. The sequence goes on from SABY01000081.1 coordinate 13,068, forward strand.
AACATGATGAATCTTGGCAAGTTCCATCCCAACAATCCGCACGAGGAATTTTCGATGAGTGTGCTGGCGGCACACATGTCGCAGGAGATCAATGGGGTGAGCCGCATCCACGGTCGCGTTTCACAAAAAATGTTTGCCCCGCTTTACGAAGGATATTATCCCGAAGAAAACCATATCGGCTACGTGACCAATGGCGTGCATTTGCCCACCTGGGCGGCCAAGCCGTGGAAGATGGTGTATAAAAAAGTGTTTGGTGAAGATTACAAATCCAACCAGCTCAACTTCGACATGTGGAAACGCATACAGCAAGTGGATGACGCCGAAATCTGGAAAACCCGTAAGCAGCTCAAAAAAGAGCTTCTCGATTATGTGCGCGACCGCCTGGCCGACGAGATGACCAAGCGGCAGGAAAACCCCAAGTTGGTGATCAACACCATAGAAGCCATCAACGAAAATGCGCTGACCATTGGCTTTGCCCGTCGTTTTGCCACCTACAAGCGCGCCAAGCTGCTCTTTTCTAACCTTGATCGTTTGGCACGGCTGGTGAATGCCACCGGACGGCCGCTGCTATTTATCTATGCCGGCAAGGCGCATCCCCGCGACACGATGGGGCAGGACCTTATCAAGAAAATTATCGAGATCAGCCGAACGCCTGATTTTATTGGCAAAGTAATTTTTATAGAAAACTACGATATAGAGCTTGCGCAAAAGCTCATCCCCGGGGTCGATATTTGGCTTAACACGCCAACGCGTCCGCTGGAGGCTTCGGGCACCAGTGGCGAAAAAGCTGTGATGAATGGCGTAGTAAATTTCTCGGTCCTCGACGGCTGGTGGGCCGAAGGATTCCAACCTAATGCCGGTTTTGCCATCTCCGAGGCCCGCACTTATGCCAACCAGCATTTTCAGGACGAGCTGGATGCCGAGATTATCTATAATCTCTTCGAGGATGAAATTGTTCCTTTATATTTTGATGTCGATGCGCAGGGAACTCCCCGGCGATGGGTTCAGTATATCAAAAACACTATCTCGGAAGTGGCACCCAACTTTACCATGAAGCGCATGCTCGAAGATTATCATACCAAATTTTATGATAAACTCATCGTCCGCGCCGAAATGATGAACCGCGACGACTACCGGCTGGCAGGCGAATACGCAGCCTGGAAACAAGATATGACAAGCAAATGGCCACACATCCGCCTGGAAAAGCTTATGGTGCCCGACGCTACCACACAGGCGCTTACCATCGTAGATGAATTTTCGACAGAAGTAGTCATCTACACAAATGGTATCAACGCCAAACATTTGGGTGTAGAAATCCTCTTTGGTAAAAAATCGGAGGGGAAAGTAAGCAAGATACTTTTCAGCAAAGAGATGCCGCTGGTGGAGGTAAAAGACCACATGGCGCGTTATGCTGCCGACATTCATGCTTTCAAAGCCGGCACCTACAGCTATGCCTTCCGCATCTATCCCAAGCACGAGCTTATACCCCACCGCCAGGACTTCTGCCTGCAAAAGTGGGTTTAGAGAATGGTAGTCATAGCTTGGATATAAATATTTTGTTGCCACATGGTCACTAACCCCGGCCTTCAGGCCGGGGTTAAAAAGGCGCAAATATTCAATGGGCTTTAGCCCAAATGAGATGCTGCAGATGTAATGTGCACTTTAAAGAATCTCAGCGACTAATCAATAAAAAATGCCGGAATGATCTTCCGGCATTTTTGGTTTTGATTACAAAGTCACCCTGACCCTACACCGGGTCGGCGGCGATAAACTTGGACATGTTGCGTGAGAGTTCGATGCGGTTGAATAAGGAATCGACGATGCGGCGGTAGAGATCGTCTTTGAGCAGCTTGTCTTCTATGCCCGCGTCGATGTTGGGGTTGTCGTTTACCTCAATCAGATATACTTCGCCGTTTACCTCTTTCAGGTCCACACCATACAAGCCATCGCCGATAAGCGCCGAAGCTTTCAGCGCCGTCTTGATGATCTTGGGCGGGATGAGATGCAGCGGCACCGTCTCGAAGTTGCCCTCCTGGTCGGCGGCTTTGCCTTTCCAGTTGTAAATTTGCCAATGCCCTTTGGCCATATAATATTTGCACCCAAACAGCACCTGATGATCCAGAATACCGATGCGCCAGTCGTATTCGCTGGGCATAAACGATTGTGCAACGATAAGCTCCGAATTTTTGAAAAGTTCCTTGAGGCGTTCGTTCATCTCGTCCTGGTTTTCCACTTTCGTAACGCCCAACGAAAAGGAGCCGTCGGGCTGCTTGAGCACCATCGGGAAGTTAAGGCCAGCCATTTCGTTACTCTTGCCCCACTTGCTTATCACTTTAGAGAATGGCATCTTTATCTTGTTGAGCGCCATGCGTTCGTAGAGATAGATTTTGTTGGAGCAACGCAGGATCGACCACGGATCGTCGATCACCACAAGGCCTTCGCTGTAGGCCATGCGCGAAAAGCTGTAGGTATAATTGTTTACGTTGGTGGTTTCGCGGATAAAAAGAGCGTCGAACTCACTCAGCCGGTTCAAATCTTCGCGTGTGACAAACTCGGTGTAAAAACCGCGTTTGTCGGCCACAGCTTTAAACTTTTCGAGCGCCCGAGCGTCCGACGGCGGATTTTTCTCGTCGGGGTTCACCAGGATGGCCAAGTCGTATTTATAATTTTTTAAGCGGGGAATGGCAAAGCGCTTTCGCGCAAAAAACTCTTGCATAAACTCGTAAAGCTGCTCTTTGTCGGCGTCGTCGAGTTTGTTGATGCCCAAGGGCGTTACTTTCTGGATGTACCATTTGTCGCTTTTGGTAAAGCTAATCTGCAGGATGGGCGTCTCGAAGAGCTTGTAAAGCCGGCTGGCCAGCAGCTTGTATTTTTCGTTGATGGTGTGGCCAAAGTACATCACAATCGACAGCCGCGTTTGTTCCAGCCCATTGAGCGACTTTTGTATCAGGTCATCTACTTCTGTAGATATACTTTTGATGATGGAGATGTTGCGGTAGTCGCCGATGGTAGCCACGCTGGGAATTACGCGGTGGTCGCGCGCCGAAGCCAGCAGCGACACATAATAGCCCATGCTTTGGTAGCGATAAGAGTTGCAAAGGTTGAACACGCGGGCATTCTTCAGTTCCTGGTATTTCTGGTCGGAGATGTATTTTTTGGCAGAGACCACCTTTACGTTTTCGATGTCGGGGCGGAAATTGCGCACGCTGTCAACCACCACAATATTTTCGCGTGGGGTTTTTTCTTTCACCACATGCAACTGGTAGTTCAACTTCACGGCGTCTTTACCTTTTTCGTAGTAATCGGGTAGTTGTTCTGTAACTTTAAAACCAAAGCTTTCGTACCAGCTTATCAGCGGCTCATCGCCGGCGTATGCTTCCAGCGACACTTTCTCGTAACCTTTGCCACGCGCCAGGTCGATGCAATAGGTAAGCATCATCTTGCCCAGGTTCATGCCGCGGTATTCGGGCAGCACGGCTATGGAATAAAGCCGCAGGGTATGCTTGTGCAGATGCAGCACCAGCGTTCCCACGTCGGTCCATTGGTTTTTGATTTTGATGCGACAAATCAGCACATCCTGAAAGAGGCTGGTGATGCCCAGGCGGAGCATGCGTCGCGAGGTCTGTTGAAATTTAGGGAAACATGCCTGTTCTACTTTTTCCAAAAAAGGCAAATCGTCGATGTCGGCACGTTTGAATTTTCTATCCATTACTTAAAAATAGTTGCGAAGACCTTCCTCGATGGTTTCGTGCCGCCATATTTCAAACAGGTGCTGTTGCGCCGGAGGTTGCTCCGGGTGCTGCTCCAGCAGAGCTGCTACCTCCGCCTGCGCTGCTGTTTCTATGCCGATACTTGCCGATTCTGTCCTCATCAATGAGTAATTTTTATGGTTTAATATGATTGTTTTTAAAGCGCTGTTCGCCAAACCATTCTCGTCGGTCAGCAGGATGTTTTCATAACTCACGCTTTGCTCATTATATTTTCTGATGGTTCCATTTTCTGTAATCGTTTCGCCGGGCGTGGCAAATCGTTCGGCTGCCATGCGCCGGTAGCCGGCCTTTTGAAACCTGTTTTTATAATCAAAAGCGCAATAATTAATGCCAATGTTCAAATCCAGGTTGTGGGCAAAGTCCAGTATTTCCAATGCCGCTATTTCCGACTCCAGTACAACGGGTCGCTCGGCGGCCACAAAAGTATAATTTCTTTTTACCAACTGCTTTACATTATGTTGCGTCAGCCGCATCTGATGCAGGTTTAGGTTGGTAACGCCCAGGTCGATCATCTGCGGAAGCAAGGCTTTTAGTGTATTAATATCTTCGGGAACGGCCGGTATTTCGATGGTGATGTTGGGAATGATGCCGGCGGCCATTTTCAGCTTGTCCAATTTGTTGGCTGTTGCGCCAATGTCAAAACGTACCTCATCGATGCCTTCGGCTGCCAGCTTCCGGTACATGTCTGTATTACCGGCAATTCCGTTGGTATAAAGCCAGGTGTAAACGGAGGCGTCGCAATGCTTGCGCACGCTTTGCAGGTAAGCCAGCGTACGCTCAAAGTAAAGCAGCGGCTCACCTCCGCTAAAGCTCACCCCGCCAAAGTTCATCCAGCGCACATATTCGGCGTAAGCCTCCGGCGTTTCAAAGGTGAGCAGTTGCGACGAAGGCACCGCATCGGTCACCTGCGCCGACGGACAATAAAAACAAGCGCCGTTGCATTTGTTGGTGATAAACAGGCAGCTCCACCGGCCCAGCCCGCATTGCATACATCCTTTGGAAATTTGCTTGTGAAAAGGCTTGGTATTTTTAAACAACCATTGGTGGCGCTCATCCTCCAAAAGCCCGGCGCGGCGTTCGAGCAAATCAGTATATTCGTAAGCATTGAGCCACCGCAACTGCGGCCATGCGGCAAAGGCTTTCTTTTGTGTTGACAACAATTGATTGAAATATGAGTACAACGCTTCCATGAAAAAGGTCAGTTTTTTAATTTTTAAAAAAGAAAAAAGCAAAAAAATAAAGAGCCAAAAAGGAAGGATGCAATCTTAAAGATCGGAAAAGATGTAGAGAAACATCAGCAGCTTATTCAGGTCTGAGTGGTTTCCGGCGGGTAATCGCATGGATGATTTTAGGTTCATTATGGCGGCAAAAGTAGAGAATTATCCACTGCTTTTGCATCTGCAATTTTTACTCTCCGCGTTTATTGATGCTGACAGTCGTAGAAGGGTAAGAGACAAAGCCCTAAATCGTTACCTGCTAAACGATGCCTCTCTCTTTGCGCAGTTCGTTGTAGGCGTTGTTGAGTTCCTGAAATTTGCGTTTGGCGGCTTCCTGTATGTCGTCGCCCAGATGGCTCACCTTGTCGGGATGGTATTTCACGGCCATTTTGCGATAAGCTTTTTTAATCTCTTCGTTGCTGGCGTCAGGCGTAATCTCAAGGATTTTAAAATTCCGATACTGATCCTTAACAAACATCGCCTTGATGGAGTCGAAATCGCTTTGGCTGATGCCCATGAGCAGTGCAATACGCTGGATCATATCCACCTCTTTGGGATGGCTGTGACCGTCGGCCTGCGCTATGCCAAACAGGAAATGCATCAGTTGCAGTCGCGAAGCCTGATCCATATATCGACCCACCTGACGGGCTACCGCTGTAAGGTCATAATCTGTTTGCAGTATCCGCTGCAGCACCAGTATGTTTTGTCGCGTCACCTCTTCGTCGAACTGGCTGCGCAGGAAGTTGCGCACGTACTCCAGCTCCGATTTCATCACGCGATTATCGGCTTTCATTACGGCGGCAGCCAGTATCATCAGGCTCATCAGAAAGTCGCCGGTTTGTGTTTGCGTACGTCCGTAAGTTTGCTGGCGGTAGCCACCGGTTTGCGTGGAGCCTCCTCTGCCCGGAGGTGGCAGCCAGCTTTCGGCGCCAGGGCTGGCACCGTCGAACATCGACCCGAACAAAAATCCTATCAGCGCGCCGATGGGGCCTCCCAAAGCCCAGCCAAGTCCGCCGCCTATCCATTTTCCGTATTTTGCCATTGTGTGGTTTTTATTTCAAAACGGGCAAATGTAGATAAAACAGGCTTTTACCGAGGCAGGTAAATTTTTGTAAAGCATTTTATACCCCCCGTTGCAAGCGCCAATTGGGCATCCTGCTTAGTGTTTGTCCATAAAGTCCCACTTTTTGTAGCCCAGTCATTTATGTCTGGTAACAATCGATATGAAAAATGTCTCTTCCGCCCCTCGCTGGGATT
>SABY01000082.1 GCA_009928785.1 Clostridia bacterium
TAAGCGCTGCCCTGGGCGGCACCGCGGAAGCTCTGGGTGGCGGCAAGTTCGCCAACGGTGCTGTTACCGGGGCGTATGTGATGATGTTTAATCATTTGATGCATCCCCCACAAACTGGGGGAACCCCACGTACGTTAGCAAATGATGATCAAGAAAAGTTGCTAAAGAAAGTAAATGAAGCTACACGCCAAGAGAGAGCCAACAATATGGCAAATAATGACCCGTTGAATCCTGAAATCGATGATTATATTGTGGTTGATTTTAATATTGATGGACTGCCGGAAGGTAATTCATTAACTGGTTACGAAATATACACAACTGGTGATGTTGAAATAAATGTTGACAATATATCTATTCAAGCTACGGTAATTTATTCGCCATCCGCCAATTCACAAAATAATATTGTGCGTCAAATTGGTGACTATCGTACAGATAATACTCCCGGTAGGATGAGATTTGTAAATTCCAATGGTTATCCTGTAGTTGAAATACAATTCAATAATAATAGCGATTTCTTAAAATACAGACAATTCATTTATGGAGGAGAATAAGTCATGAACAGGAGAATCAGGTATTTTATTTATTTTACGATCATGGTTTGTGTAATAATTGTAATAGGAATTATTTTTATAAAACCTATTGCATCGAACTTTAACTACTATCAATCAACAAAGTTTTCTAAAACAGCCTGGAGGATTCAGAATCAGTTCTACAATATGTTCTTAACGACATACTATCGTAACCCCTCAGATGAAGATGAATTTTTAATCTTTTGTGACAGCGTGTATTATCAGAACTTTAACACGAAGTTGGATGAAACCCTGCTGAATGATCGAATAGAATTAATAGAAAATAATGATACTGTGTTAATAATATCTCTAGGATATGATAAAGTCAAGAATCATAACCACCTACAGGATTCCGGTGATAAGATAGGATTTCTTGAATATTTAATAAAACAACCCGACATAATTATAGGAAAGTTTAAAAAACATTCTATCTGCGACATTTCCCCAAAACGCACAAAACTTTTCCGAAACGGTGCTCCTTTGAATGAAGATCAGTATTCTGAACTGATCAAAACTATAAATCGACAGACATATCTATTTTCAAACAAAACATTCGGTAAAATTCCAGCCCCTCGAAGCTGGGATACGACTTCCTTGTTTTTAAAGGGAATACACAATAATGGAAATTTTAATATTGAAGTTGTTTGTGATCCATTCTCTAACAGACGCTATAACTATTCGATAGTAATCGATTCACTAACTCTTTTTTTTGATAAAAAAATGTCTCTCAATGCGAAGATCGATGAGTTTTACTTTTTGATGAATATCGACACTTTGTACTTTAAGCATTAATCATCATACCTCATAATGAAATACGGAGGAAATATGGACATTGGAAGTAAAGTAGCGCTAAGCGCTGCCCTGGGCGGTACCGCGGAAGCTGAATCTATTTTTGCAGGCTGTGCCTACGGTTTATAGATCATCGCAACAGGCTGTGCCTGTAACAATAGACCGGAGATACTTCAGTATTCAATTCCGCACGTGCGGAATTCAGTATTCGATTTTCCTTAATAAAGCCCTTTACCGTATCATCATAATCTTATACACCAGTTCGCGCAGCAGCTCGCCGTCTTCTATAGGCGCACTATCCACGCCTTTTGCCCTTTTGTCGCATTCACGTAGCAAGCCAAGAATGCGGCGCACCTGAGGGGCATTATAGTTATTGGCTGCCAACTTGTAATCTTTTACAAAAAAAGGATGCACCGCCAACTGGGAAGCAACGTTTTTCTCGCTGAGGTCTTTCAGAAAGTGGTAAAGAAATATTTTGCGAAAAAACGTGAAAAGCATCACCAGAACAAAGATGACTGAAAAGTCCTTGGTATTGTTGCCAAAATAGGTAACAATGCCGATGGCACGTGGAAAGTTGCGCTGCCCCAGGGCATTTTGAAGTTCAAAAATATTATAGTCTTTGCTGATGCCAATATTTTGCTCCACATTATCCACCGTAATTTCTGTTCCCGGCTCCAGATTTAGTACCAGCTTACCTATCTCATTTTCTATTTTGCTAAGGTTGGTGCCGAGGTTGGCTGCCAGGAGCTGGGTTACGGGCGGTGATAGATTGAATCCGCGGGCAGTTATTTGCGTTTGGATAAAATCGGGCACCTGATGCTCGCGAAGCTGTGCCGATTGAAAATAAACGGTTTTGCTTTTGAGCAGCCTGCCCAACTCGGTACGGCCATCTACTTTTTTGTATTTATAATCAAAAACCAAAATGGTGGTGGGAACGGGTTTTTGTAGATATGCCGGCAGACTTTTGCTCTCGGCAAGCCGGTGCAGATGCTGTGCTTCGCGCACTATCACTACACGATGGCTGGCCATAGTGGGGTATTGCCGGGCTTGCGAAAGTACCTGGTCATCGGTAGTTTCGATGCCGTAGAGCACCGCGAGATTAAAACTCTTTTCGTCGTCGGTGAGCACCTCATCTTCGATCATGTGGCTAATCTTATCGATAAAAAAAGGTTCGTCGCCGGTGAGAAAATACACAGGGTCGAATTGTTTTTTTTTGATGCGTTGGACGATAGTTTCAAAATCCATAGAAAGAGAAGGTTTTAAAAACGCAGGTGCTTTACGGTTTGGCGGTTTTCGATGAGTTGCTTCAGGGCGTCGATACCGATGAGCAGGTGATCGTTCAGGAATTTATCGGTCACGAGTTGGTCGCTTGTTTCTGTTTTTACGCCGGTAGAAATCATGGGTTGATCGGACACCAAGAGCAGTGCACCGGCAGGTATTTCGTTAGCAAAGCCAACGATAAAAATAGTGGCGGTTTCCAGGTCGATGGCCATGCTGCGCGTTTTGCGCAAATGTTTTTTCACTTTGTCGTCGTGCTCCCACACGCGGCGGTTGGTGGTATAAACGGTTCCGGTCCAATAGTCGCGGCCATGCTCACGGATGGCGGTGGAGATGGCTTTTTGCAGGTTAAATGCAGGTAGCGCCGGTACCTCTATCGGGAAATAATCGTTGGAAACGCCATCGCCGCGAATGGCTGCGATAGGAAGAATAAGGTCGCCCAGTTGGTTTTTCTTTTTCAGCCCGCCGCATTTTCCCAAAAACAAAGCTGCCTTGGGTTTTATGGCGCTTAGCAAATCCATGATGGTGGCGGCATTGGCGCTGCCCATTCCAAATTTTATCATGGTGATGTCGCCGGCGGTGGCGCTGGGCATCGAACGATCCAGGCCTTTGATCTCTACTTTGTGCATCTCTGCAAAGAGCTCGAGGTATTTGCTGAAATTGACAAGGAGGATGTACTTGCCAAATTCTTCGATTTGTGTCCCGGTATAGCGTGGCAGCCAATTTAAAACGATGTCCTGTTTGGTCTTCATAAACTTTATTTTTGGTGGCAAAAGTAGTGGAAAAGTGCCTATAAAAGATACTTTTGCGCCAATGATCGAAAACATGCAGCAGCTCAACCTGCCGGAATACCCATTGCGCTTACGCGAAAATGAAGGACGACGCGAAATCTTCGACAGCATTCGGCGCCTTTGGGTTGTCTTGACACCCGAAGAGTGGGTGCGTCAGAATATTGTCCGCTATCTGGTGACGGACAAAAACATGCCTGCGATGCTTATCGCAATAGAAAAATCGCTGACCTTGAATAGTCTCACCAAGCGCACTGATATACTTGTGCACAGCCGGCAGGGTAAACCTTTGCTGCTGGTCGAATGCAAAGCGCCGCAGGTTGCCATCACCCGGAAAGTTTTCGAGCAGATAGGGCGTTACAATCTGGCGTTGCAGGTAAAATATCTTTTGGTAACCAATGGCTTGCAGCACTATTGCGCACGCATCGACTGGGAAAAACAGCGATTCGACTTTTTGCCAGAAGTGCCTCAATACAGCCAACTCGAAGATTAATCGAGTGCCTGCTGCAGCCGTTTTAGCTCGGCAGCTTTGTCGGGATTGCCTGAATTTTCGTAAGAAAAGATAAGATTGTTGATCACCCGCCGGATGATGGTGACGTTGTCGCAAGGCAAAAAATAACGGTCTTCCTGCTCCAGATTAATCTGGCGCAAAAACAGCTCTACCTCGCGCTGGGTAAATACAGCGCCGTTATTGAATACATTCAGATAAAACTGAACCTGCCGGCGTGTCACCTTGCCATAGTCATCCACAAAATCGTTGAGATAGGCAAGGATAAAATTCTGTGGCAGATTGATGCCGTAAATAGGGATTTTCAGGCTTTGCGCCACCACCATGTAAAGGATGCTCAGAGAAATCGGGTTGGCTTTGCGTGTTTCGAGCACCGTGTTGACGTACGAATTTTGCGGTGATTGGATGTCGCGTTTGTTGCCACGAAAGCCGTGTACATCAAAAAAAATATGATTAATAATCTTCACCTTTTCGAGCGGCGTGAGGTTGTTGTTGATTTCGAGCCACACATCCTGAATGAGCTGACCCATTTGGTCGGTGATGGTTTTTTCGTTGAGATCGGGGTATTGATATTTAGCAACCAAAATAAAACCTGCCAGCAGATCCTGTGCGGGCGAGTTGCGCCAGCGGCTGAATTGATTAAAATTGTGCTCGAACTGAATGGTGTGAATAATGGTTTCGATACGCTTTTGCACATCACCGTCGGCGGTGGTGTCCCAGGCTTCTTCGAGCAGTGGCACAGCATCGATGCCGTAAGCAAAAATCTTGTCGCGCACCTGACCAAACATCGTTTGATCGGGTTCATCGACAAGGCTTACCAGCGCATTAAGCTCACGGTTATGTGGGTTTTCGGTCATGATTAGCGTTACTTTTTTTAGGTAACAAAAAAACAGCTTTAAAAGTTAGCAAAAAAATTAAAAACGTAAATTTGTGATTTTCTATCACGTGCCTGTAAATGTTTGCCTATGTTTTTAAACAAGAAATTCTTCATCTTATTATTAATAACAATTGTGCTTACGCAATGGTCGTGCCAACCGGGTCGTGGCAGTCGCGTTGATCTGCCGGAGCTTTTGATCAGCAAAGACCTCACCGAAACCAACCAGAAGTTTATCCTGACATTTTATCCGTACATAGCCCAGGCCAACAAAAAGGTAATGATTGATCGCTCCCGCCTGCTCGACCTGCGCAACGATTACCGCCACGTCATCCGAAAGAAAAATCACCTGGAATGGATTAACCAGCTTGCCGATGCGTACGAATATGGCGAAGGCTTTTTCCATGACAGCCTGACGCGCGACGAGTACAAACGGCGCATCGACACCATGCTCTATCGCATCGACTATATACCCGAAAGGCTTATTATGGCGCAGGCTATCGTGGAATCGGGGTGGGGGAAGAGCAAATTTGCCCGGCGCGGCAACAATTATTTCGGCATCCGCTGTTACCGTCCCGGCTGCGGCATGGCTCCCGAAGGCATCGACAAACCGCGGTTTTATGTACGCGCTTTTCCATCAGTGCAAGCTGCCGTGGACGAATATCTTAATATGCTCAACTCAGGATTTGCCTACGAAAACCTTCGTAAACAGCGCCGTGCTTTGCGCAGCCAGAACGATTATCCTGATGCCTTACGCATGGCGCAGGGTCTGAAAAGATATTCAGAAAAAAAATCAGATTACATCGACCTGGTCGAATCCATCATCAACAACTATTTGCCTGAAAATTTACAGGAGTATGTCGAGTATCACAATAATTTTAATAATCTTGCTGATGAAAAAAGCTGATGTTTTCAATACTAAAATATTATTTACAAATACATAGCATCATGAACAAACCAATACTCATTATCATCACAATTGCTTTGGTAATTCCCCGTTTGCTGTTTTCGCAAATACCTGCCAATCATGCAGCCTTGCAGTCTTTCTCGGATGAGCGGGAGCAGATTTTTTACAATCAAAAAAATAGAGCCACCGAATATGCTTTGCGCAATAATATCCCGCTTGTAATCGAAACCGGCACCACCTTTATGGAGTTGATGCAGGTTGGCGACCAGGGACAGCTTTATTATTACACCACCCACAACGCCAATTCGGCCAAAACAACTTCTACCAACAAGGTGCATCCTGGTGCCGGCTTTGGTTTTGCGCTGGCTGGAGCCGGAATGACAGTGCACGAATGGGATGCCGGTGCCATACGTGCTGGTCATCAGGAATTGACCGGACGTGTGACGCAGATGGATGGTGCTATCACTACCCATTATCACGCTACGCATGTGGCCGGAACCATGATTGGTTCGGGCGTGCAGAGCGCTGCCAAAGGGATGGCGCCCGCCGCCCACCTCAATGCTTACGAATGGAACAACGATGAGTCGGAAATGGCTGCCGCCGGAGCCACTGGCGCACTGGTTTCCAACCACTCCTATGGTTATGCCAATGGCTGGAGTTGGACTGGCAGCAACTGGGTGTGGTATGGCGATGCTTCCATCAGCACCACCGAAGATTATAACTTTGGCTTTTACGATTCGCAGGCCCACGACTGGGATTACATTGCGCGTAACGCACCCTATTATCTTATTGTGAAGTCGGCTGGCAACGACCGCGGCGATGGCCCCACCAATGGTTCCTACCCACAGGACGGCCCTTACGATTGCATCGGCAATGCCGGCGTAGCCAAAAATATTCTTACCGTAGGTGCTGTAGATGACATCCCCGGTGGATATTCTCAGCCAGGTGATGTGGTGATGAGTTATTTTAGCTCCTGGGGGCCTGTCGACGACGGACGCGTAAAACCCGACATCGTGGCAAATGGCGTTTCACTCTACTCTTCGGATGATGGTAGCAACAGCGCCTATGCCACGCTTAGCGGCACTTCCATGTCGTCGCCATCTACCACAGGTTCGCTCATTCTGCTTCAGCAGCATTACCAGGCCACACATGGCACAGGCAATTTGATGAAAGCTGCCACGCTCAAAGCACTGGTAGTTCATACCGCCGACGAAGCCGGCCCAAATCCGGGACCAGATTATATGTTTGGCTGGGGACTGCTGAACACCTACAAAGCCGCTCAAAAAATTACCGAAAGCAACTCGCTTGATGTTATCAACGAATACAACCTCAACAATGGCGGCACTTTTACGCGCACTGTGCAGGCCGCTGGCGACGAACCTTTGATAGTAACCATTGTATGGACTGATGTTCCGGGCACTCCTGTGGCCGCACAGCTCGATCCCGACGATCCGATGGTGGTAAATGAGCTTGACCTGCGGGTGACGCGCAACAGCTCCACCTGGTACCCGTGGAAACTCAACCCCAACAATCCTTCGGCTGCCGCTACCCGCTCCGGCCAAAATAATGTGGACAATGTAGAACATCTCATAATTGATAATCCTGTCGCAGGTCAATATTACACCATCGTGGTGGATCACGACGGTGTTTTAAGTGGGGGAAGTCAGGCATTTTCGATGATTGTTGGTGGTATTATTCAACAACCCACCACTCCGCCCGTGGTGGATTTCTATGCATCCGGCACAACTGTTTTTGCAGGAGCTGATGTACAGTTTACTGATCTCTCTACCCAATTTCCCACTTCGTGGAATTGGACTTTTCAGGGAGCAGTTCCGGCCACTTCGGTGCAGCGCAATCCAATTGTAGTTTATAATACGCCTGGAACTTACACGGTATCATTGACGGCATCCAACGCTTTAGGCTCCGACACCGAAATTAAAACCAATTACATTACAGTAGTGGAGATGCCAATAAACTATTGTACTTCGTCAGGAAATAACTTTTCGTACGAATGGATCAGCCAGACGCAATTCAATGGGTTCAGCAATCCTTCGGGAGCAGCGGGTTACAGCGACTTCACCAATTTGATACTTGATTGGCAACCCGGGCAAACCATCAATTTTACGTTAACGCCCGACTTTGGCAGTACGACCTATACCGAATACTGGCGTATCTGGATCGATTACAACAAAGACGGCGATTTCGATGATAATGGAGAGCTGGTGTTTACTTCGGTTGGTACGGCCAATCCGGTTTCCAGTTCTTTTGTGGTAAATGCTTCGGCTACCGGCATCACACGGATGCGCGTTTCGATGAAATGGAATGGCGTTCCCACCTCCTGCGAAAACTTTAGCTATGGAGAGGTAGAAGATTATACCCTTCATTTTGTTGCTCCTCTTTCCATAAGCCTTAATTTGCCTCAGGGATGGAGTGGATTTTCGCTTCCTTTCGAGCCTGAACAAACCACTATCGACGATATGTTTGGTGCTTCCGCAAATGATATTGTGATTTTACAAAACTACAATTCAGTTTATTGGCCGGGAATGCAGATCAACACCTTTACGGGATGGAATGCTGCTACCGCCGCGCAGCTCAAGATGAACCAGCCGCGACAGCTTACCATACCAGGCACTGCTGCATCCCGAACGCTGACCTTTGGAAGTGGTTGGAATTATTTACCAGTGGCGAGTATGTGCAACGTAAGCCTCAGCGAATTGCTGGCTCCGGTAATTGGTGAGGTGGTGATGGTAAAAAGCATCGGCGACATCCTGGTTTTCTGGCCCGATGCTTCGGTTTATACTCTGCAGGTGCTACAGCCCGGCCTGGCTTATTTTGCCAATTTCGATGCGCCTGTAACCATTACTTTTCCTGAATGCGCAGGCAAGTCTTTAAAAGCTCAAAATATTAGTCCTGCTATTCCACATAGGTGGCCAACGATAGCGCACACGGCTATTTCGCATATTATTCGCGTAGATGCTTCCGCTATTGATGGTCTGGAATCCGGTGATTTTTTGGGTGCTTTTACCACATCGGGCCAGTGCGCAGGAGCTGTAATGCTCACCGGCGGTAAAGATGTATTGGTGCTCTGGGGCGATGATGCTACTACACCCGACACAGAAGGATTTGCTGCTGCCGAACCAATTGCATTCCGGCACTACGCCGCATCTTCCGGTAATGAGCAAATCTGTGAAGTTGTTTTTGATGAGATGCTCCCACAGGAACTTCCACTTTTCGCAGCCAATGGAATATCGGCCATCACTGCCATTGATATTTCCACAGGAATAACCGATGGCAAACAAGGCACCATCCGCGTGAGTCCAAATCCTTCTTCCGGCATTTTTAACATACAAAACCTGAAAGGTACCGAAACTATGGAGGTAAGCAGATTGGATGGAAGTATCGTGACACAGTTGTTGCCGCACACCACGGCTTTCAGGCTCGACCTATCGCGACAAGCAGTTGGTATTTATTTATTAAAAATTACTTCTGAAGAAAAAGTTTATACCTCCAAAATCATCATCAGGTAATAATCTAAAATTGAGTATTTATGAAAAAAGCATCTATTGTTAACCATCTTGTGGCGGTCTGCCTGATGATGCTGGGATATGCAACCGGCGCACAAACGATGGATCCGGTAGTCACCTCCGGAGTGCCTGAAACACGTGGGGTTGTAGCCGATTTTTATGCCGAAAACACCACCGTAATGAAGGGCGGCATTGTGAAGTTTTACAATCTGTCAACAGGCGATCCGACTTTTTTTAAATGGAATATTCCGGGCGCCTCACCTTCTTTATCCTATAGCCAGGAGCCGCGCGTGCTATATCATACCGGGGGCGTTTACGACGTCACGCTTTTCATTTCTAATTTGCACAGCCAGGACACGCTTATCAAGCATGACTACATCACAGTAATCGATCCTCTGGCCGGCCTGCCTCCAGGGTGGGGATATCAGCAAACCATCACCCAGCACGCTATTGCTGTACCATTGGCTGCTAATCCGCGGCTGCTTGAAATCCAGATCGATTCTGGCGATTACATCGGCGTATTTTACACCGACGGCGCCGGGGTGTTGAAGTGTGCCGGTGCCACTTGCTGGGACGGTCAGCAATCCGTTGCCGTAACTGCGCAAGGCAACAATCCGCTGACGCCTGCAAAAGATGGCTTTGGTACCGGGGAGATTTTTACCTGGAAAATCTATTCGCAACAAAGCCAGGAGGAACACATCGCTAAGGCGCAATATGATCAAATACTGCCGATGAAGCAATTTTTTGTACCAAACGGTTTGTCGGCAGTGCTGGATTTATATGCCGGCGTAACCTATGAACTAAACCTGCCGGCAGGCTGGAGCGCCATCTCCAGCCCGGTGATGCCCTGGAACAATCAACTGCAGGAACTGCTGGCGCCGGTAATTGATCAGGTTGAAATGATAACTGACGGAACCGACGGTTATGCTCCCGGCCACAACATCGCCACGCTTACCCATTGGGAGCCGGAAGCTTATTATATTAAGATGAATGCCGATGCTTCACTCCCCATAAAGGGCGATCTCATCGAAACTTCAACAGTAACTATTGCGGCGGGTTGGAACTTTGTGCCAATATTGCTGACAGAATCATTGGCTGTAGCCACTTTACTTCAGCAGCATCCTGGAAAAATCAGGATAATTAAGGAAGTAGCCGGTTTAAAAATGTGCTGGCCCGAAAAAAATATCAACACCCTCACACAACTTGCGCCTGGCAAAGGGTACCTGATTTTTGCCACAGAAGGTTTTACAATGAGTTTTTAATAACTTTTGTAATATCGATAGAAAATGAACCCCGACAGGACTTAACTCTTCCCGGGGTTCATTTTTTTTACACCCCCGAATAGAACTTACCCTGAGCGAAGACGAAGGGAACAACAAACTTGAGCATGGTGATACTCCGATAGTGCCGAAAAATCGGGATGCTCTTCGCGACTCGAAGAAGCTTATACATTTTCTAACCGAAAACTTACCCCATTCCCCCAATATCTGACTGTGTTAGGTTATTTTCTGATATTTCTCTATCTTTAGCGCCGCAAAACAAATCCGTTATTTATTTATAAATCAAAAACAAGAGGTCATGAAAAAACTTATTCTCTCCGCAACTTTGGTGGTTTTGGGTTTAATGATTTCAGCACAGAAACAGCAACTCAGACCCCACCTGAAATTTGAAGTGCCAATCGAGGCTTTACAAAAAAACGCTTCTATTGAAAACACACCCCTGGCAGGCGAATTAACGCCGGCCATCCCTTCGGTGAATTACAAAGCAACAAACACTGTCAACATTATTGGTATCGGCACCTCAGCCAACGCTTATTCGTATGGGTTTGCCGGTGGCCAGCGATCGATGGTGTGCACCAACGATGCGCTGGGCGTAGTAACCAACATCCACCGGATGGGTGGTGCGCTCGATCCTGAAGGGTCTTCGAACAATCTGGGATACGATTTTTCGACTAATTGGGGCATCGACTGGAGTGTGATGAACGAATTTTATCTGGCTTCCGGACATGGCCCTACGATGCGGCTCGCCCGTTATCCCCAACAGGGAATTTTTAATCCCGCCGGCAACACCAATCCGGATGATGCTTACATGGTCTATTTAGCGCCGATCATAAATGGTTCGGGCAGTTTCTTTGGCGACTATGTTTATGGCCGGGTGCGCATCGGCGACATTACCGACACCACCGTAAACTTCAACGCTTCCAATCCCGGCGCAGGAATTTATCAGGGCGTTCCGGATGGTTTCACCGTGACGGCAACTGGCGATTTCTGGGCATTAGATTATAATGTTGGTTTTGGATCCACAGGTGGTAACGAATGGCTTCAGCAGCTCCTTATCAGCCATGGGGTTTGGAATCAGACGGAAGAGGATTATGATATGACACAGTTTTTGCTGCCATGTCCCACCCTCGACACCACCATGCCTCCACTGTGTGGACGGGTGGAGTTTTCGCCCGACGGGCAGCATGGCTATATTGTGGTGTTGACGGATAATGGCAACGTGGCAATTTCGGCAGGCCAATCGTTTTATCCGGTGTTGTGGCGCACGGCCGATTACGGCACAACATGGGAAGGCCCGATAGAAGTGGCGCTGGCCGGCGAAGAGGGCATCTGGGGTGTTCTGAATTTCCTGGATGCAGAAGAGATTGAAGAACTTTATGACCCTGTTCCCGATCCGGATGAAATTCCGTTTACCACCGCCTATGATTTCGATTTGAGTGTGGGTGTCGATGGTAATCCTTGCATTGCTGTGGTGGTGGGCGTTACGTCTGAACAACCGTATGGAATTATTACTGAACGATCCGACGAATCAGGATATTTGTACATGGCGCCATTCATTTTGCATTCGGTTGCTAAAGGCAACCCCGGAAGTTGGCAAGGGCGTGAGTTGGGGAGATTGTACCAATTCAGGGGAACCTATGGCCAAGAGCTGTGGGAGGACAACCGCATACAGATTGCACGCAATCGTATAGGCGACAGGATGTTTGTGGCATGGCTCGATACCGACACCACCATATCGAGCGAAAACAATGACCCCGATATTTGGGCTCGCGGCTATAGCACGAATCATCATAGCCTGACCTACAACGGCGAGACCTTACATGATGAGCCGCAAAACATGACCTATGGCTCGGAGGCTACCTATGCCGCCCATTTTTTCGCATTGTCCAATGAGGTGATCTATAACGATGCAACTTATTGGCCAACCTACACCCTTCCCATGGTATATGAGGTGATGGATTTCGTGCCCTCGGAACCGGTAGAATATCGCTACATTCAAAATGCCTTTTTCTGGGAACAGCAATTTCTTATGGGGCCGCCACCTCCGGGCATCATCGAAAAGGAAAGCACGATCGCAGCGGTTTCGGAAGTCATTCCCAATCCGGCAACAACCACAGCCACTTTTACTTTGGGCATCACCAGGCCGGCTGTTGCCAATGTCTCCATCATAAATCTTACAGGACAGCGCATCAAGCAGTTCGCACAACAGCTTGCTACGGGAAATAACACCATTTCTCTGGAGGTTGCGGAGTTAAAAGCTGGCCTTTATTTTTGCATCATGCAGGTGGATGGCGAGCAGGTAACGCGAAAGATAGTAGTGGAATAGGGGAGTATTCATAAGTCACACCGTGAATTCGGCATGGGCTTGAAACGTTATTGCTGATAAGTGGACAATCACCTTGTGTTATTCACGGTGTTACTTTTTGGCAAAGAAGCTGATCCTTTGTAACACAGATGTATTGGTTGATTATTAAGATGTGGTTCTGTCATTTCAAATTCTTCCCAGTATGCAGGTGATTCATTTTTAAAAACCTTTTGAGGATTAGTAACTCTTGTCAATGAATCCTCCGAAACAAACATAATTTCCTCAGGAAAAAACCTCTGATCGAAATCAAAAGTTAAATCACCCTCAGCCTCCATGTAGGAATTATTATTTTCATAAACCGAAAGTGGCGATACCTCAACAACATGAGTTTCGTTCACTTCATCAAATTCATAAAGTAAAGTGATTTGGGGAAATTCCTTAACCAGTTTCTGTAGTTTATTTTCGATGTATTGATGTGAATTCATACCCTAAATGTTTTCTTTAATTGTTTCCTTAGTTCATTAGCTAAACCATAGGCTTTCTGACTTTGCTCACTTGAGATCATAACATTTTCATAATCTCCTTTTGTTCGTGAGGTCTTTAAGTCTTTTATTTTTCTGATAAAATCGGGATATTCCTGCTTCTTTATCTTTCTGATCTCTTCACCGATTTTGTTGATTAAATATTCGTGCGTACCCTTTGCTGATGCTCTGTTCTGCTTTAACTGGTTAATTTGTTCATCTTGATCTTTGTAAGAAATACCCATCGCCTCACTTACGGTAAACTTCATTAATTGAAGAACGCTGCAATATGAACAATGAACGCTTGGGGCGAAGTAAGTATTATTCATCAGTAATTTTGCGGATACAATATTTATTTCTGATTTATTATTTAATTATGGGTGGCGGTGAAGGCATTCACTGGGAAGATTTGGACGGGGACAGCTTGGTTGAAGGCTTGCTGTAATTTTCACAATCGGAATCCCAAAACTACCAGTCTTTTTGTGGATGAGTTGGGGGTGGGACAGAACGCTGCCTGCCCCGCCTTATGCGGGGGCTGACCCCCAAAAAACAGGACAGACCCAAATTGGGCTGATAACTGCGGATTTTACATGGTTTAATAAAAAATATTCAATCCCCTTTAGCCGGGGTTTATCAAAATATCCTATTTTCACCCCAAGTTTTTTATTTGGCTTTGAAACGGTGAAAATTAGCGCATGCGAATCTAATGTGGTGCAGAAGGTGATGGCTTATTTGAAAATAATGAGTCGATCTCTACTTTTGTTTTTTATTTTAATGCCACTTTGTGTCGGGTCGCAAACAGTAAATTCTGACAGTTTGCCAAGCCTGCCTAAAGCATCGCAAGGCCACCAACGCATCGCGATGCTTTGCAGGCTTGCGGGAGAAAATGTTGATGCAAAACCGCGTGTTTCTCTCCAGTATGCCAACGAGGCTTTGCGGCTTGCTAATGAGAGCGGCAACAATCTTTTCATCAGCGATGCGCTGAAAATAAGAGCCGATGCCCTGTATTATCTCGACAGCATCAAGCCGGCCACTTTTGCCTATCTGCAAGCGCTTGAGGCGGAGGAGTTGCTGGCCAGCCCCAGGCCCGAAAAAATGATTTATCGTTTTGCTGATGTGGGTTTTTGCTATCAGGATATGGGTTTGTTCGACAAATCATTGGATTATTTTGAGAAGGCATTGGCTATAGCTCAATCTATTGGCGATACCATCGAAATTGCAACGAATCTGTCGAATATTGCTATTTCATTGAAAATGCTTGGCAAATACGGGGAGGCCATAGAAGTGTTGAATCAGGTGCTGGAACTGGATAAATTGCAGCGTAACGATACCAATTTGGCCATCGACTACAACAACATTGGAGCGGTTTATCAAGCCTGGCGTGAATATAGTTTGGCGATTGAGTTTTTTGAAAAAGCGCTGGAAATAGATCTTCGGCTCGATAATCGCCATAAGATTTCTACCCGCTACAGTAATATTGCGCAGGTGTATCTGGCATGGGACAGCGTACCCGAAGCCATCGACTATTTTAATAAAGCATTGGAAATAGATCGCGAGATGAACGCCGCTGTTAAAATTGCCACCAGGCTACAGGGGTTGGGTTTGAGTTATATGTCGATGAAGGATTACAACAAAGCCATTGGGTACCTGACGGATGCGCAAAAAACTTTTGAAAACCTACATTATGATTTTAAAACAGCGCATGTGCTGGCAGAAATTGGTCAGGCATACATGGCGCTGAACGACTTGCAAAGCGCCGAGAATTATTACCAACAAAGCCTCATTGGGTCGCAGCGGCTCAACCTGAAACCAACTATGGTGGTAGCAGCCAAAGGACTTTATGAACTTTACAAAAAGCAGGAGAATCATAAAAAATCGCTCGTCTATTTTGAAATTTTTAAAATGGCCGAAGATTCCATATTTTCGGAGGCCAGCGCCCGCCAGATCAACGAATTTGAAATACGCTATGAAACCGAGAAAAAGGAGAATGAAAACCGTTTGTTGATGAAAGATGTTCAGTTGCTTACCAAAGATATCGAGATAAAAACCAGAAATCAATGGCTGATGGGAACGTTTATTATCGCGTTGCTTCTTGTTTCCATTGCCTTGTTTTATGCTTTCCGGCTCAAGAAAAAGTCGCTTCGGCAAAGCAAAATTTTGTTTGATAAAGAAACGGAACTCAACAAACTCAAAATTGACCAGATCGAAAAGCGCAACCACCACCTTCAGGAGGTCTTGTTTGCCGAGAAAGAAATCAAACGTTTGCAATTAGAAAGCATAGATCAGAAAAACCACGAGCTGACTTCGGCAGCTATTCTCATTGCCAACAAAAACGAAGTGCTCGACAAGCTGGCTAAGCTGGCCGATAAAATGGATTGTGAAAACGGGAAAAGTCAACCCGAGGTTAAGCACGAGATGCTACGCGAGATAGAGCGGCAGACCGATGTGGAAAACCAATGGGAGCAATTTAAAACGCATTTTGAAAGTATTCACAAATCCTTTTTCTCAGCTTTGCGCGAAAACAACGCTGCACTCACACAAACCGACCTGCAATTGTGCGCCTACATTAAACTAAATATGGCCACCAAAGAGATTGCCCGCCTGATGAACATCGCACCCGAATCGGTGAACACCCACCGCTACCGCCTGCGCAAAAAGCTGACTTTACCTGCAGAAGAAACGCTGGATAGCTTTATTCATGGGATTTAAAACTTCTTTTTCTTGATCTTTTTAGAAACGGTTATCAACGAAATTGTACAATTATGTCGAGTGGCGATCGACAAAAACGCGCTTTTTTGTCGAGTGGCAATCGACACTTTTGTTTATTTTTGTCGAATACATTTTTACTAAAAAAGCAAAAAATCATGAAACAGTTCCATAACAGGCGAATTTTAAGTGAATTGATTCAGCAATTATCCTACAAAGAAATCATCGTAATAACCGGAATGCGGCGAACCGGAAAAACGACACTTCTTAAAATGCTCTTTGAAAAAGTTGACTCCGGGAATAAATTGATGCTTGATATGGAAAACCTCATCAATCAAAAAGTTTTCGGTGAAATTGATTTTAATAATGTGTGGAATGGACTGAGAGAACTGGGGCTTAGTCCCGATAAAAAGGCATATTTGTTTTTGGATGAAATACAGGTAATGCCTGAAATCGTCAACGTAATCAAATATCTTTACGATCATTATGATGTAAAATTCATCCTGACCGGTTCAAGTAGTTTTTATCTTAAAAACCTTTTCCCGGAAAGCCTGTCGGGCCGTAAAATTGTGTTTGAATTATTCCCGCTTGATTTTGAGGAGTTTTTAATCTTTAAAGGAAAAGAGCGTGAATTTCCTGAAGATTTTCATCAAAAAAACAAAACCAAAAGTGAAATACGCTATGAAAGCACTAAAAACGATTTTGACGAATATCTTTATTTTGGTGGCTTCCCGGGCATCGTACTCACCGAAGATGAATCCAGGAAGAAGGCGTTGCTCTCCGATGTTTTTACTTCTTATTTTGAAAAAGACATCCGGCAGATGGCCGATTTCAAAAATATGGCTGCCTTTCGTAATCTGATGATGCTATTGATGCAGCGGGTGGGCTCCCTGCTCGACATCACCAAACTGGCCTCGGAGGCAGGCATCTCAAGGGATTCGGTGTATGCTTATCTTTCATTTCTTGAAGGAACCTATTTTATTTCCCTCATCAAACCCTTCACCAATAATGTGGACAGGGAGATAAGCGGAAGGCGAAAGGTCTTTTTGTGCGACAATGGATTCCTGAACCTTTTCTCAAAAGTGTCGCAGGGCAGCTTGCTCGAAAATGCCATTTATAACAGTTTGCGAAAGCATAGTGATGTCAGGTATTATCAGCGGCGCAGCGGAGTTGAAATTGATTTTATTATGCCTGAAAAATCGTTGGCTCTCGAAGTTAAAAACACCGGGACAAGTCATGATTTGCGAAAGCTGGAAAAGTTGTCAGCGGCTATTGGCATGAACAACCATTTTTTGATCACCTACAATTATGCAAATTTGTATGGCGCAATTCCCGCTTCTATGATTTGAAATTTGGGCACTTTTTTTTTAAAAAAACCCAAAAACGCCGTTGGGCGTAATGTCGAGGTAGCGGTACCAGGTTTCGCCCATCAGGATGTTTACCAGCCAGCCAATCACGAGCATCGAAAATCCATACTTGAAGGTATCGGTAAGGCTATACTGATCGGTTTCGTAAAGCAAAGCAGCGGGTTTGCTGTTGAAGGGCAGCATATACACATGTTCGATAA
Source organism: Clostridia bacterium (assembly GCA_009928785.1). Classification (GTDB taxonomy): domain Bacteria; phylum Bacteroidota; class Bacteroidia; order Bacteroidales; family 4484-276; genus SABY01. The sequence continues at coordinate 17,617 of SABY01000082.1, forward strand.
GAAAGGCTACCGGCAGCGCCAGGCTGATAATGCTAAAACCAAAACGATTGGCCACGCCAATGGCGATGGGAATAAAAATCATGGTGCGCATAGTCTTGCTTTGAAAGAAAAGTGCGCTGAATGCCATAGCAAAAGTGAGCGAGAGGTACAGCACCCAAAACGGTGTGTTTTCGCCAAAGCCCAACCCGTTAAAAATAGCATTCACTGAAATTGAAGGCAAATCGGTAACTTTAAATCCTGCTCCCAGCGTGTAAGCGCCTGCCGAAAAAAGCATCAGATGCCAGGGAATATCTACGTCGTTCCAATTTAAAATCCCGATACGCGGCAGCAAAGCTATGATGGCTCCGACAAAAGCAATAGCCGTGGGGCTGATGCCGTGATATTTATCGGTGGACCAAAAGGCCAGAATGGCGATAAAAAGCACACCCGACTTTATCTCCTGAAAATTCAATTTGCCCAGTTTATGCAATTCGTCGCGCAGCCGTTTCATTCCGCCTTCAATTTGTGGAAGTCGCTCTTCTTTTTTTAGCGGGAAGAATATGCGGGTAGCCACCAGATACCCAATAAACATTAGCAATATGGCCACCACAAAGTTGGCCTTCATCCAGTCGGCAAAAAAGATGTTGGAGCCGGTAGCACCGGTGATAAGGGCTACGGCAAGCAGGTTGGCACCCGATCCGGTCATAAAACCGCTGGCGCCGATGTTGATATAAAAAAGGTTTTGAAGGACGATGTTTCTGCCAAAGTTATTTTTTTGGTCGCCGCCACGTGCGCCGTATATGGCAGCAATAACCATAAAAATGGGAAGCAGGATGGCAGCCTTGGCTGTGGTGGCCGAGATAAACGCCGAAAGCACTATGTTGATAAACAAAAAGCTGAGAAAAATGGAGGAGGCATGTTTGCCAAAATGTACGATAAACCACAGTGCAAAGCGCTTGGCAAGACCGGTTTTTACTAGCATACTTGCCAGCACAAACGACATAATGTTGAGCCACATCACCGGATGCCCCAGTTGGGCGTAGGCCTCCCTTTCGGTTAATACACCGGTGAGCACCAGCGCAATAATGGCGATAAGGGAGGTGAGATAATTTGGCAAGGCTTCGGTCATCCAAAGAATAACAGCAGCTACAAAGATGGCCATCATGGCAATGTTCATGCGCGAAAATTCGACAGCGCCAACTTTTTCGTAGATATTTCGCGCAAAGCTGCCCAATGTTTCTGGCTCTATGTTGATAAGATAGTCGGGTTGGAATACAAAATAAATCAGCACAAAACTGAGTACCGCCAGAGGAGATCCCAGAGCAGCCAGAAACTTTTCGACGCTGGATTTGGAGCGTTTGGGCAGTTTCTCTATTCGGTAGTTGTGCATGTCCAGCGGATCGAAATCGTTCTGCCGGGTCGA
>SABY01000083.1 GCA_009928785.1 Clostridia bacterium
CCAAATAAATCTCAATAGCCAAAATTCAATAACCAAACTGCTCCGTGGTTTGGAATTTGAAATTTGGAATTTATTTGTGATTTGGAATTTGGAACTTGGGATTTTTAGTACAAGCTCCAAAAATCAATAAAACCTCCGCCAGGAGTCGGAGTGAACAGTTCCTAATAAACTCCAAAAGGAACAAAAACCAAAAACCCAAACTGCCCCGGGGTTTGAAATTTGAGATTTGGAACTTATTTGTTATTTGGAATTTGGAACTTGGAATTTTTAGCACAAAGTAGCTACGATTCTTCCCCATTTTCGCGATAAGCGCAATAGAGCTTTATCGTTTCCTTAGCTTCTTTTACATCATGCACCCGCAGCAGATTTGCGCCATTTATCAGCGCCAGCATATTGGCTGCCGTAGTGCCGTTGAGCGCTGCTGCCGGTGTAGTTCCCAGCACTTTATTGATCATCGATTTGCGCGAAACGCCTGCCACCAAAGGAAAACCATGTGCAGCAAATTTTCGGAGGCCATGCAGCAGCCGATAATTATGCTCCACGGTTTTACCGAACCCAAATCCGGGATCGAGCAGGATATTTTTTTCTACACCTTCATTTTTTAATGTATTAAGCTGTCGCTGAAAAAAATCATTAATCTCATTCACAACATCAATGTATTGTGGATTGATCTGCATGGTAGCCGGCGTGCCCTGGATGTGCATCATAATATAAGGAGTGCCGTGTGTGGCCACCACGCGAAAGATATCAGGATCGAGCTGTCCGCCGGAGATGTCGTTGATGATGTCGGCACCTTCGGAGATGGCGCGGCGGGCTATCTCGCTGCGGAATGTATCCACCGAAATTATCAATTGCGGAAAGCGCTTTCGAAACTGAAGCAGAATATTTTTCAGGCGATTCCACTCTTCTTCGGTTGTAATTTCGGCTGCGGCCGGACGAGTAGAGTAGGCGCCCATATCTATCAGGTCGGCGCCTTCCGCTATCATTTTTTCGGCTTGACGTAAAAGTGCTTCGTAGCTGCTGTGGTAGCCGCCATCGTAAAAGGAGTCGGGCGTAAGGTTGAGGATGCCCATCACGCGGGGTCGGTCGAAATTGAGTCTTTCAAAAGTCCATTTATCTGATACAAGCAAGGATTTCATTAGTTTTGCAACGCTTAAAAATTACAAATCGTTAACACGACACGAAAATAAAGCATTTTACCTTTGGTCACTTTTTTTAAAAATAAAATTAAAAACCTACTGCAATGAAAAGAAAATTGATTTTTGGGATGATTACTACGGCTGTCATCATCCTTTTACAAATTCCGGTTTTTGCTCAAAATACTGATGTGGAGCTATCGCGCGAGGAGATGGCGCTGCAACGTGCACAGGAAAAGGTAAGCCGGGCCGAGGCTTCTGTAGCTCGTGCCAGCGAAACGATTGCTTATGGCGATAGTTTGACAACTGCCGGAGAACAAATGATGACCGAGGCAAAAGTAGAGATCAAAACGGCAAAAGACAACCTGGCCGGCGTTAACAAAAAATATAGCGCCGAAAAGAAAGGCCTCGAAAAAGATACCAAAACCAACGATCGCATACAGCGCGACAAAGCACGCGAAAGTATCCGTGAGCTGGATGCAAAATACCGCATCGACAAACGCGCCGCCGAAGAGCAACTCAAAGTGGCCAACAAGAAGTTTGACCAGGGCAAAAGCAATATTGCCAAGGGCAAAGAGAAAATAAAAGCCGGCAAAGGCAAACTAAAGCCCGCCGAGAAAAGCCTGGCCGAAGCCAATAAGGCACTAACCAAACTCACCGGGGAAACCATGCAGGAAGATAAAGATGCTGTAGAACCCGATTCCGACGATGTGGACCCGGAAGTGAAAGATAAAAAGAACAAGAAGAAACGGAAAGAACAATAGACAGTGCTTTTCTGTAAATTTGAAATTATTCACAAGAAAAGTTCTAAATCACAAGTTCTAAAAGACAAATAATAACCAAAAAGCAAATTTTAAGAAAAAACAGACACTTGGAACTTGCTTTTGAAATCGGGATTTATTTGGAATTTGTGTTTTGTGTTTTGGAATTTAACCAAATGAAGATATTAATAAAAAAGAGTAATGCACAACACCGACCAACAGTTTGAAGCTGCCATAGCCCAATGCCGTGAAGTTTTTGATAAAAAAATGAAAGACTATGGCAGCGCGTGGCGCATCTTGCGCACCACCGCGCTCACCGACCAGATATACATCAAAGCCAACCGCATCCGCAGCATCGAAGAAAAAGCCGCGCAAAAGATTGAAGAGCAGGCGCGCGATGAGTTTATCGGTATCGTCAATTACTCCGTCATCGCGCTTATTCAACTCGAAAGCAAGGGCACTACCCACGAGCTACCATACGCTGCGGCAATGGAACTTTACAACAAACACATCTACGCCGCCAAAGCGCTGATGAACGACAAAAACCACGACTACGACGAGGCCTGGCGCAACATGCGCGTTTCATCCTACACCGACATCATATTGATGAAACTACTGCGCGTGAAGCAAATAGAGGATAACCAAGGCAAAACGCTCGTGTCCGAAGGCCTTGATGCCAATTATGCCGACATCATCAACTACGCGCTTTTTGCCCTCATAAAAATTGCCGAGAGCGAAACCAACACTGACTAACCCTGGGTTTTTAAAAAATCAACAACTCTCTTTTTTAATAAAAAATAAAAAAATCGTTTTCTTTTCCATGATCCACTCAAAATTTGCAACCATCACCGGCTGGGTAATTCTGGCACTCACGCTATTTTCGGCGCTTCTCATCAGCTTCTTCGTTGGGTACAATCTGCCATTTCTGGCGTTGCTGCTTTTTACCATCGTTCTTGTTTTGCGTTACCGCAATATTTTCGATAAGCGTATGCTAATGGTGGCGCGAATCTTTGTGGGGCTGTTGTTTTTGTTTTCGGGTTTCTCCAAAGGCGTCGATCCGCTGGGCACTGCCTACCGCATCGAAGATTATTTTATAGCCTTCGGCACCGATTGGATGATGCCTTCCGCCGTGTTTTTTTCTTTCCTGCTCAATACGGCTGAACTGCTGCTTGGCGGTTTTTTGATTTTTAATATAAAACCCCGCATCACCGCCTGGCTGGTGTTGCTTATTATGTTGGTTTTTACAATCATTACTTTCAACGATGCCATCAACAATCCGGTGCCCGACTGCGGGTGCTTTGGCGATGCGCTGATCATGAGCAACTGGCAGACGTTTTACAAAAATATTGTCATCATGGCGCTGGTGTTGTTGCTTTTTATCAATCGCAACCAGTTGGTCATCAGCTTTCGCAATGCCACCGAGTGGACGCTTGCCGTGGGGCTGGCGGCAGTATTTATCACATTCCAATTTTTAAACTACATCAATCTTCCGATGATGGATTTCCGTTCCTGGAAAATTGGCAACCGCATCTACGTCGAAAATCCGTTGCCGGTGAAGTATTATCTCACTTACCGCGACACCCAGACCGGCCAAACCAAAGAGTACATCTCGCCCGATTTCCCTTACAATGATTCTGTATGGATGGCACGATGGGAATTTGTGGGCCAGCGCGTGGAAGACCCCAACAGATTGCCGGGCATGGATTTAGCCATCATTAATTTTGAAGGCGAGGACGTAACGGGTGATTATTTACAAAATCCGGATTATCATTTTATCACTGTTGCCTGGGATTTGAAAATTACCGATAGAAAGGCATTTCAGCAAATTTACCACCTGTATCAGGCCGCCGAAGAAAACGGGTATGGATTTATAGTCCTTACAGCTACACTACCCAACGATATTCAGCATTTTCTCGAACAGCAAAACATCCCCTTTGACATCCCGTTTTTCAACGCCGACGACATAACCCTTAAAACAATGATTCGGGCCAATCCCGGACTAATATTGATAAAAGATGGTGCAGTGATAGATAAATGGCACAACAACCATTTGCCATCGTGGGTGGAGTTAAATAAAGAATATCTGCATCAGGCTACAGAGGATGTTCAGGATGAAAATTCCTAAAGTTCCAATACAGAAGTTATTAATGACAAAGGAGTTCTGAAAGCCAAATTACAAACACCGTGTGAGTTGGTATTTTTAAAATTTGTAATTGGGGTTTATTAGGAACTTGTTTTTTTATAGTCTGGAATTTACTGCCGGACGAAATGACTCACCATGCTATTAAAACTATACAACCTGATCGAGGCGTTTGTTGCGGCTGTTGTCTTTAAAGTCGTCCCACGAGGGATCGTCGAGTGTGATGTTGGTGATATTTTTGAGCACGAAAGGAGCAATGGCTTCCACCGGCCTGTATAGCAACGAGGTGTTTTTGGTTTCCGATTTCAGGATGTGTTCCTTACTGTCGATCATGTTAAACAACAAAATGAACACGCTCATAATAAAAGCTCCTTTGATGATTCCAAAGAGCAAGCCCAGAATCCGGTTGATGATGCCCAGTAATGCCAGTGATGCTATCTTGTCGAGCAACCGACCCAGCAACGACACCAGGAGTACCACTGTTACAAAGGTGATGATGAAAGCGATGATAAAAGCATAGCGGTGGCTGATGTCGATATACTGAACCAGCCAACTGGCGATTTTGTCAGAGAACACTACCGCGAGGTAAATTCCAAGCACAAGTGCAGCCAGGCTGGCCAGTTCTTTAATCAATCCTTTACGAAATCCCATTATTGCCAGCAAAACCACTGGCAGCGCAATAACCAGATCGAGGTAGTTGAATGTCATTTTATACTTTTTGCTAATTTGGAGGCAAACACAAAATCGTTGATTTCTTTATTACCTGTCTTCAAAATATCACCTTTGTTGCCTTCCCACCATACCTCGCCTTTGTAAATAAACGAGATTTGATCACCGATTTCCATCACCGAATTCATGTCGTGGGTATTAATAACGGTGGTAATATCGAGTTCCTGGGTAAGCTCACTTATCAGGTTGTCGATGACATTGGAAGTTTGCGGATCGAGGCCGGAGTTAGGCTCGTCGCAGAAAAGATATTTTGGTTCCAACGAAATAGCGCGCGCTATGGCAACGCGTTTTACCATGCCGCCGCTAAGTTCGCTGGGCATGAGTTTGTTTACCCCGGGCAGGTTTACCCGTTCCAGGCAAAAGTTTACGCGGTCCAGGCGCTCTGCGGGCGTCATGTCGCTAAACATGGTGAGCGGAAACATCACGTTTTCTTGTACATTCATATAATCGAACAATGCACCGCCCTGAAAAAGCATGCCTATTTCTTTACGAATTTCTTTGCGCTCCTTCCAGGTCATATTGGAAAAATTGTGGTCGCCATAGAGGATTTCTCCACTATCGACTTCGAGTAAACCAACAAAACATTTAATTAAAACAGTTTTGCCGGAGCCGCTTTGGCCGATCACCAGGTTGGTAATACCTTTTCTAAACTTTATGGAAATGTCTTTCAACACATGGTTGTCGTCGAATGATTTGTTGATATGTCGTGCTTCGATCATGCCAGTAGAAGTTGAGTGAGGATAAGATTGGAAGTAATAATGAGGATGCTGCTGTAAACCACCGCACGTGTGCTTGCCGCGCCAACTTCCAGCGCACCGCCCCGTGTATAAAAACCCTGATAGCCTGACACCGAGGCGATGATGAAAGCAAATACTGCCGTTTTGATGAGCGCGTAAGTAACGGTGTACGGATCGAACCAACTTTGCAAGCCAATGATATAGTCGTGGGTGGTAACGATGCCGGTGGTAATCGCTGCAAGGTAACCGCCAAACAAGGCAAAAGCAATGCTAAAGATAATAAGGATGGGGTTGATAAAAACAGAAGCAATCACTTTAGGCTGTATCAAATAATTGGCAGGATTTACACCCATTATTTCCAGTGCATCAATCTGTTCGGATACACGCATGGTACCTATTTCGGAAGCTATGCGCGAACCAACTTTGCCGGCCAGCACCAGACTGAGCATCGTGGGCGAAAATTCCAGGATAATGCTTTGCCGCGTTGTGAACCCTACCATGGTCAACGGGATCAGCGGTGAGTCGATGTTGTAAGCCGTTTGAATGGCCACAACCGCGCCCACAAATATGGAGATGATGATGACGATGCCCAGTGACTCGATACCCAAATTTTGTATCTCAATAAGTATTTGCCGAAAGAACACCTTCAACTTGTCAGGTTTGGTGAACACCTCTTTCATCAGCAGCAGATATCTTCCCAGATCGGTAATGAATTTCATGGTCTTGTTTTGTTTGCGCGAAAATAGAGATATTTTTTAATCCCTATGTCAGCCTGGTGATATTTCAACCGATACATTTCTTCGTGCGGTTGTTGAATTGTTGGTTCATTTAGCTTTTTGCCGACAGCATCGGTAAACGATTTTCTTTAACAAGGCCACGTGGTTGCCTGTTCACTTTAGCGGCAGGTGGTGCTTACTTATCATCATAAAGCAAAGATTTCGGTACCGGCTGGTTTTGTTTAATTTTTCGCTTTCGCTAAATAAAATTTCTGCTCAATCTTCTTTTGCAGCAAAGCAGCATCTCTATCGGTGATGCGCTGGCTGGCTTTCGGTTGGTCTGTTTTAAAATATAATTGATACTTTTGCCTACATGAATAACAGAGGCTTTGACAAAGAAAAATTAATGGAATATTGGATTGATAGATTAAAGAAACACAGTCAATGGATAAAATCAGAAATGATACAATAATTCAATACCTGGATTTGATAAAAAGTAACTATTCAGATATTGACAGTGCCTGGTTATTTGGCTCTTATGTAAAAGGCATGTCAACCGATGACAGTGATATTGATCTGGCTTTGATCTTTAAAAATTTAGATGATTCTGATCGATTTGACACGCAGGTTAAATTGATGATGTTGGCATCAGAAATTGATTCAAGGATAGAGCCACATCCATTTTCGTTGGACGATTTTCAATCCGGAAATCCTTTTGCAAATGAGATTATGAAAACGGGGATAAGGATATCTGCGTAAGCTAAAAACCTGGCCATCTCTTGTCGTTTCAGAGAAATAGGTTTACTTTTGGAACTCAAAAAATGAAACGTTTAACATGCAAACTACTTACATCAAGAACCCAACACAAAAACCCTGAAATTTCACTCAACAAAACCACATTACCGATCATGAAAAAAAAATACGGCATATCCCTTAGTGGCGGTTCCGCGCGCGGGCTGGCGCATATTGGCGTGCTGCAGGCGCTCCTGGAGGCGGGCATTAGGCCAACGGCGGTGGCCGGTGCCAGCATGGGTGCTATTGTTGGGGCGCTCTATGCCGCAGGTGTTAGTCCGCAGCAGATGCCTGATTTCTTTAAAAAAGCAAGTGTGTTCAATTATTTCTCCTGGAAGCTGCCGCCACACGGAGGCATGCTCTCAAGCGACAGGTTGGCCGATGAGCTGGAGCAGGCGCTGGGCGTTACATCTTTTGAAGAGCTGCCCATCCCTTTGTGTGTTTCTGTAACCAACTACACCCGCGGCAAGTCCGAAATTATCAGCAGCGGCTCACTGGCTGTGGCCATAGCCGCCTCGGCGGCCATCCCATTGGTTTTTAAACCAGTACTAATGAACGGCGACTTATACGTGGACGGCGGCATCACTAACAGCCAGCCACTGGGCTTTTTGCCCAAATTGTGTCGCAAAAACATCGCCAGCTATGTTAACTATATCAGCGCTGAGCATATCTCGACAACCTTTAAAAATGTAGCCGAACGCACTTACAAACTGGCGCTATACGAAAACGTGAAACCTCACCTTAAGAAGTTCTGCTGTGTCATCAACCCTCCGGAGCTGGCTCATTTCCGCCTATTCGACTTTCAGGCCATCGACCAGATAGTGCAGATCGGCTACGCGGAAACCAAACGGCTGATAGAGGAAGGGGCGCTTCGATAAGAGACGGTTTTCGTTTGCCGGCGGGGCTTCCTGTTCGATGAAGTTATTCTATCTTTGCCCAAATTATTTTAACAAGTTATGGCACAGAACCTTTCAGAACAGGAACAGATACGCCGCCAGTCGCTGGCAGAACTTACGCAATTGGGCATCGATGCTTATCCGGCACAGGAGTTTATGGTAAACGTTACCGCGCAGGAGATACTCGAAAACTTCCCCGACAAAAAAACTTACGACGATGTGCGCCTGGCTGGCCGCATCATGAGCCGCCGCATCATGGGTGCCGCCTCTTTTGTAGAGTTGCAGGACGCCACCGGTCGTATCCAATGCTACGTGAAGCGCGATAACATCTGCACGGGCGAGGACAAATCTTTTTATAACCATGTATTCAAGCAACTCCTCGACATCGGCGATATCATCGGTGTGACTGGTCGCGTATTTACTACCCAAATGGGCGAAACCACCATCGAAGTACATGAGCTGGTGATTCTGGCCAAATCCCTGCGCCCATTGCCTGTAGTGAAGGAGAAAGACGATAAAATTTTTGATGCCTTTACCGATCCCGACCTGCGCTATCGCCGCCGTTACGTGGATTTGATCGTAAACCCGCACGTGAAAGATACTTTCGTGAAGCGCTCTCGGATGGTCAACTCCATCCGCGAGTTTCTCAATGCCAGAGATTACCTGGAGGTGGAAACACCGATTTTGCAACCGTTGTATGGCGGCGCAGCGGCACGACCTTTTACCACGCACCACAACACACTCGACATGAAGCTCTACCTGCGCATCGCCAACGAGCTTTATCTTAAACGGCTTATTGTGGGTGGTTTTGATGGTGTATATGAATTTTCAAAAGACTTCCGAAACGAAGGCATGAGCCGTTTTCATAATCCTGAATTTACACAAATAGAACTTTATGTAGCTTACAAGGATTACGAATGGATGATGAATCTGGTGGAGGAGATGATCGAAAAAGTTGCTCTGGACCTGCACGGTACCACTGTGGTGCAGGTGGGCGACAACCAAATCGACTTCAAGCGTCCGTGGAAACGCTACTCCATGTTTGAAGCCATCCATCATTTTTCGGGTGTGGATATTTCGGAAATGGATGAGCAGCAATTGGCCGACACCGCTAACAAACTCAAAGTCCCCCTGGATGCCACCATGGGCAAAGGCAAAATCATCGATGAGCTATTTGGCGCCCTTTGCGAGCCGAAACTTATCCAACCTACTTTTATCACCGATTATCCCATAGAGATGTCGCCACTGGCAAAGAAACACCGGAGTAAACCGGGACTTGTCGAACGCTTTGAAGCCATCGTTAACGGCAAGGAGCTGTGCAATGCTTTTAGCGAGCTCAACGATCCCATCGACCAGCGCCGCCGTTTTGAAGATCAACTGGAGCTGGGAAAACGTGGCGACGAAGAGTCGATGCTGCTCGACGAAGACTTTTTGCGCGCGCTCGAATACGGCATGCCACCAACGGCAGGTTTGGGCGTGGGTATCGACCGACTGGCGATGGTGATGACCAACCAGAATTCCATCCAGGACGTGTTGTTTTTTCCGCACATGCGTCCCGAAAAGAAAAAGGCGGTCCCCAACACCGACGACTTTGCAAGCATGGGCGTGCCGGAACAGTGGGCATCCTGCCTCATCCCGGCAGGCATCGCCTCACCCGACGAGCTGCGTCAGGCAAAGCCAGCCCTCATTCAGCAAAAGCTGAGCGTTTATCGCAAAAAAAATAAACTGGAACTTCCTGCGCCAACGATCGAGGAAATCGAGCTGTGGCAAAAGGGATAAAAATTCTTTGTTTTGAACATCGACCCAAAGCTAAAACCCGCACTGCTGGAGTACCTCACCGGTTTCGTAAGCGACAACAAGCGCACAAAGTTCGAGGCCATTGTGCAGCAGCGTACCCGTTATGTCACTGTGGTTCTCGAAGACTTGTATCAGCCGCACAATGCCAGCGCTGTGCTGCGTAGTTGCGACTGCTTCGGCATTCAGGATGTACACATCATCGAAAATGCCAACACCTACGAGGTAAATCCGGATGTGGCGCTGGGCGCTTCCAAGTGGCTAAATCTGATCCGCTACAACACCACCGAAAACAATACGCCCGAAGCCATTGCCACGCTCAAAACCAAAGGCTACCGAATTGTTGCAACCACACCACATCGCTCCGAAGTGACGCTGCAGCAGCTTGACCTCAATCAGGGGCCGGTGGCGCTGCTCTTCGGTACCGAGATGCGCGGCCTCTCAGCAGACGCTCTTGCCGGCGCCGATGAGTTTATGATTATCCCTATGGTTGGCTTTACCGAAAGTTTTAATATTTCCGTGTCAGCGGCACTCAGCCTGTTTTATCTTACCGAAAAACTTCGCAACTCATCTATTCCGTGGCAGTTGAGTGCTGAAGAGCAAATTGACACCAAGCTCGACTGGGTGCGCAAGGTGGTAAAAAGCAGCGAAGGGCTTATTAAAGATTTTTTAAGAAAACAAACACCAGAATAAGAAGATTTGCAGCCTTAGCGATGCATGGTTTTCCGAAAAAGCCATTACTTTTGCAGTTATCAAAATTGTATTATTTATTAATAAAAATAAAGTTCTATGGGAAAAGGCGACATGAAAACCAAGCGTGGCAAACGCATCCGTGGCTCCTACGGCAAAACTCGTCCAAAGCAACAACAGTCGGTGGTAAAGCAAACCAAAGAACATCTGGTGCACGAGCATCTGATGGAGGAAAAAAAAGAAGCCCCGAAGGCTGTTAAAAAAGAAAAAGAAACCAAGAAAGCGACGAAGGAAAAAACGGGAAAAGAGAAATAAATTTCTTAGTCCGGATGATAATCAATGGCAGGAAGCTCCAAAGTTTTCTGCCATTTTTTTATAGACTTTGCCGCGCTCTTCAAAGTTTGTAAACTCGTCGTAGCTTGATGCTGCCGGGGAGAGCAAGCAAGCCTTGCCTTTTGGGATCTGGTTGAAATAGTTGGCTATCTCTACAAATTTATCTACTATTACCACCTGTTGATCAATTCTGCAAAATGGCGTAAAAAGGTGCGCCATACGCCGGCCGGCATCTCCGGTAAACAGCAGAAATTGCACATCCGACTTAGCCAAAAACTTCACCAGCAAATCATAATTAATCCCCCGATCGAAGCCGCCCAGGATGAGCATGTAGGTTTTATAAATAGTTTTTACCGCCTCAATGGTCGATTCGGGAATGGTGGAGATGGAGTCGTTGTAAAAATCGCGGCCACAAAAGCTGCCCACCCATTCCAGACGATGCTCAAGGGTTTTAAAAGTTTTGATGGCCGAATTTATTTTAGATTCTAAAATTCCAGCCAACTGACAGGCCTGGCGTGCTGCTGCTATATTTTTTCGGTTGTGATTTCCTGCCAACACCCCCAAATCGATATTACTTACGGACGATAAATCAATTGGCTGCAAATGTGCTGCTGGTGCTAATAGCTTTATCTGATGGGTAATCCGCTCATTTTCTTCATCAAAAATCAAATGATCGGCGGGATGCTGGAGCCGCGTGATGTTCATCTTGGCGTGCACGTAAGCATCCATCCCGTCAAAATAATCGAGATGCTCCTCAAAGATATTCAGCAAAATGGCGATGTGTGGGGCATGTTGCACATACTCCAGTTGGTGCGCCGAAAGCTCAAACACAATCAGCGTTTCGTCATTTATTTTATTAATAAAATCAAAAGCCGGCTTGCCGATATTTCCCACCAATATTGCATCACGTCCGGCTTCATTCAAAATATGAAAAATAAGACTGCTGGTGGTGCTTTTGCCTTTGGTGCCGGTGATGCCGATCATTTGCCGGCTATAGCATTCCAAAAATAATCCTGCTTGCGAGAGCAGTGCTTTTCCGTGAAGTATATGCTGATGACTTCGCAATTGTACCCCCGGAGATTTTATGATCACATCATAATCCTCAAGAACATCGAGGTAGTTTTTTCCCAAATGTAAAGTGATATTTCCATCATCGCTGGCCACGCTCAGGTCAGGGTTTTCGCTTTGGTCGGCGATGGCCAAAGGGAGGTTGGGAAAAAGCTGTCGCAGGTACCGATAAGTGCTTTTTCCTTCGCGGCCAAAACCCAACAAAAGTACCTTGTCACGCTGGAGGTAGCCTTCAAGCAATGCTTTCATCGATAATTTTTCCTCAGCAGTTTTTCAAAGGTGGGATTCAAAAAATGCTGGCTGTTGAAGTCGTCGAGCAGATGCTCGATCTGTCTCTCCACGGGCGTCATCACTTGCTTGTAATAGCGCAGCAGTGCGGGCAAATGCATACCGGCCATCGACTTGATCACGCGTTGCAGGGCGGCGTTCACTTCTTCGGTAGTGCCTACGCACTCAAAAGGTTTTTCGGTGGCCAGCCCCGTCAACTCATCAAAGGTGGGCTTCAGGCTTTCGTCGTCGAGCAGGTGGTGGCCAAAGATGGAAATAAGTTTTTGTTGGTTTATAAATGGCGAGAGAATGATCCAGGTAAAGAGACACTTGGGGCATTGCGTGCACCAGGTATCGGTGCGACCGCCTACGTTGCAGCTATTGAAATGGCCATAAAATTTTGGCCTGCGTGCAAAAAGCCGCGCTATCTGCAACTCGTTGAGCGGCCTGAGGAAACTGAAATAATCGAAATCCTCGCTGATGTGCGCATGCACATAGTCGCGGAAATCTTTTTCAAATTCCCAACTCTTCGAATATTGGTGGTTAATTTTTGTCCCCGGTATAGTAGGCTCGTTGGCGCTGGATTCGTTGGAGAGGGCAATGTGCTGTATGTTGCCGAGTCGCGCGGCAAGCAGCGTTACAAAAGCAAGCATCGCCGAAAATGGCGTGTGCCCGTTGAGGTAGCCTTCGTCGTTGAGCAGCAGCAGTCGTGGGTCGATGGTGCGGTTTACGGTAATAATGGCACCAGAATCGATGCCAGCTTCTTCGATAATACCAACGGCCGATGGAAGTGGATTTATTACAAATGGACGCACCTCCATACCATCATTTTTCAATAGGTCGAGCGTTACCGCCGAATCCTTTCCACCTCCCACCGGAACCAGGATTTCGTCGGTAGTAGTAAAATGGAATCTGTCAAAAATCTGATCGCTTTCGCTGATAATCTCTACAAACTTTGTTGGATGCGCGTCGATACCGTTGGTGTAAAAGAACTCGCCCAACCCGTTGTACCACAGTTTTTTCCACCAGTCGATCTGCTTTTTGTTCAATGCGCCGGCTTTCACGATCACCTGCGGCGGACAGGCTGCCTTCCAATAGCTCAATAGCTCTATCATTCCGATATTAAAAACCAAAGTCTCCAGGCCGTTGACTTCAGCAGGTAAATTGTCAAAAGATGCCAGCGGAATCGTCAGGGTAGGAGCGAAGTGGATATCGCCGGCCATCGTAAACGAAAATCGGATTGTTAGTTGCTTGTCGCCCCTTTCAAATGTGAAATTTTCATAAACTATAAAAGGGTGTTTTTCGCGTAACGCGTTGTAAGTATTGATGTTATCATTTTTTTTCATGCCAGTTCATTTGAGGGATGTGGGAACAAATTTTGAAAATCAAAAATAGACAATTAATTTTGAAAAATGGAAAATTTAGATGATATCCTACATATTAAGAGCAATAATGTGAAGCCTGAGCCAGGGAAGATACTGATTTCAGAGCCTTTCCTGTTTGATCATTATTTTAAACGCTCGGTAGTTTTGCTTGCCGATCACAACAAAGAAGGCTCTTTTGGCGTGATCATCAACAAGCCCATGGCGTTGGATTTTAATGAAGTGGTAAAAGGCTTTCCTGTTTTTACCGACGACATCTTCCTGGGCGGACCCGTCGATACCGATAATTTGTTTTACGTGCACACGCTGGGCGATCAGATCCCCGACAGCGTGCCCATCCGCAAAGATTTGTTTTGGGGCGGCGATCTGGAACGGATCAAAGAACTTCTATTGCTCGGCAAACTCAACCGGCACAACATCCGTTTTTTTGTCGGTTATTCCGGATGGATGCCCCGCCAGCTCGACATGGAACTCAAACGCGACTCATGGCTCGTGGCCGACATTACAACCCACCAAATCATGCACGATGATGTAGATAATCTTTGGAAAGATGCACTGCTGCGCCTCGGCGACCAATACCGCCACTGGCTCAACTTCCCCAGCGAGCCGGCACTGAATTAAGAGGTTAGATGGGAGAGGGTAGAGGGGAGAGGATAGAGGATAGAGGATAGAGGATAGAAGGGTAGAAGGGTAGTAGTTAGTATTTGTCTTTAAAGCTCGGTTTATTGAGGAAATCCATAGCCCAGGCATTTATGCCTGGGAATAATTGAAGGGTAGAAGTTAGTATCTGTCTTTAAAGTTCAGTTTATTGAGGAAATCCATAGCCCAGGCATTTATGGAAATTCATAGCCCAGGCATTTATGCCTGGGAATAATTGATATGTCATCTGTCTCCCCGCCCCTCGCTGGGATTGCCGAAGGCAATCCCAGCGAGGGGCGGGGTATTAACAACCCTGCATTTCAATCCCAGGCATAAATATGAATCCCTGGGTTACAAAAAGTGTGAATTTATCGACGGGCACTGGTTAGTAGGTAGAAGTTAGAAACAGGATTTCCTATGTGGGGGGTTTTGTGGGGAGAAATAAAAACCAGAAGACTGAAACACTTGTAAGTATTCCCACCAAAAAATTACTATAAGCGTATCTTTCTCAATAACCTTACAAACTATCATCGACAATCCTTCCCTTGTCGAGGGTGATTTGGCGGGCGGGAAATTTTTCGATAA
The DNA here is from genome assembly GCA_009928785.1 of Clostridia bacterium. Lineage (GTDB taxonomy): Bacteria > Bacteroidota > Bacteroidia > Bacteroidales > 4484-276 > SABY01. The sequence continues at coordinate 14,666 of SABY01000083.1, forward strand.
GAAAATGGTTGTGTGTGGCCATCAACACGGTGGTTCCGGCGCGGCTGATTTCGTGCAGCAGATGCACGATGCCTGAAGATGTCTCAGGATCGAGGTTGCCGGTGGGTTCGTCGGCCAGGATTACTTGTGGTTTGTTGAGCAATGCGCGGGCGATGCAAGCCCGTTGTTGTTCGCCGCCCGATAGCTTGTGTGGCATCCGGAATCCTTTGCTGGGCATGTCGATCATCTCCAAAACTTCATCAATGCGCTCCTGTATTTTTTTCTTTTCACGCCAGCCGGTCGATTTCAGCACAAACTCAAGATTGGCCTGCAGGCTGCGGTCGGTGAGGAGTTGGAAATCCTGGAAAACAATGCCCAGTTTCCGGCGCAGGAAAGGTATATCGCGATCTTTGATGGTGCGCAGATCATATCCTAAAATGAGCGCTATTCCCTCTTCGGTGGGCAGCTCGGCATACAATGCTTTGAGCAGACTGGTTTTGCCACTGCCGGTTTTGCCAATCAGATAGGCAAATTCGCCTTGCTCCAGATGCATGGTTATTTGCGAAAGCACCAATAAGGTATTCCGATACACGGTTGCATTGTCGAGGATAACGGTGTGGAGGTCGTTCATCAGCGTGGCGAAAATACTTCCCGGAACATAGCGGGATAAATATTGATACGGATTTTGCCGAGCAGCGAGCGATAGGCATCCTCTCCGGCCAGGGCATAGCTGCTGCTCAGGCCGGTGACATCATCAGCCGAAGTATTATAAATCACTGCACCATTTTTATCAGCGAGCGTATAAGTGGCCGAGAGCAGGCTGTTGTATTTTCCATTTGCTGTCGGGCCTTCGCGCGTATCGGCGGTTACCGTAAGAAGCATGTCGGCGGCGGAAGCATCGGTAGCTACAACAAAACCATCCGCGCGGAGCAATGTCTCCAGCTCTCGTTTTATCATATTTTGCGTAAGCGGATTTCCTAGATTTTTTTCGGTAGTATTTACAAAAAAGAGCGGCGCATTTATTTCTACAGGTAAAATATATTCCGGCAGTGTGATGCTTTGTAGCAGCCGCCTGATCAACACCTCTTGTGTGTTGTCTTTCAATATTTTCGTGATGTCGAGCGTGCTGCTGATCGTCTCGCTTTTCTTTTTAGAATCAAAAGGGTCTAATTTGAATCGGACAGAACCTTCGGCGTCGCTTGTTTTTTCGGTGGTGCGGCCGGGGGCATACGAATATTTTATCAGGATGGGGATGCCCTGCAAAGGCTGGTTTTGGGAATTTATTACCATAATCTGCAACTGATTTATGGCTGCTGTGCTTCCGCGTGTCGCGGTGAGTTTACCCACCGGATAAGCCATACGAATGCTGCGTATTTTATCAAGCATTTCGCTTATCAGCAATCCCGAAAATTCCTGCTGCCGGCCATCGATTTCGGTGGTGAGTGTTTCGCCGAGAAAGTCTTTGATGTTTTCGAGCGATTTGATGTAAAACCGCAAGGCATCGGCACTTTGGTTTTGATCATTCATCTGGCGCGCACGCTCAAAGTTGGCGGTTGCTTCGCCGAGTGCTTTGCTGATGCGTCCCTTTTTTATCTCATTGTATTTTTCTTTTGATAACCGATAGTAAACCCAGTATTGCTGTGCGTTTTCCCAGTTATCCACACGCTCGTAACCTTCGAGCTGTTCCGCCGACGACATCAGTATGTTGGTGCGGTAATATTCGCTGTAGTTGTTGTCGAACTCGTATTGGTTGAGCACAGAAGTGGCGGAGATGTTGACGGAAATCCCGGCAGCCAGATCAGCCAGCGCATTCTGGCGGGCTATCTCGCGGTAATCGGTGGTGGCTGAAGATTTTGTAGCCGTGCCTACGCCGTGGTAAAAGCCGGGCATATCGGGGCTGCGCGTAATCCACGCCGGCGCTCCGGCCATCATCTTATCGTATTGCTGCGTTTTGCTTCCGGCACAAGCGCTGAGCAGAATGAGGAGCAGGTATAAATAATGTCTTTTCATAAAGTTATTGATCAAACAGTTGAAATCACGGACAAAATTATTTATTTGGGCTAAAGCCCCGTGAAACATTTTTGTCTTTACCCCCCGAACTGAAGGCTGGGGTTAGCGATTAGATGGTTACAAAATTTTATATCAAAGCCAGGTTGTTTCATTTTTCGGGATCGAAATTATTAATTTTTTTGGCGATGTCGGTGGTGAGTTCTTTGTAAAGCTCGGTTTGCAATGATTCCACCGATTTGATGCGATTATCGCTGCGCAATAATTTCTGTAGGTTGTTGTGCCCGTTATCATCCAAAACCCAATTGCCCGAAATACTTTTGGCCGGGTATAAATTACTCTTGTTGCCCTCGTAGGTGGCATAGTTGGTATGGTCGGTACGTGTGTCGTACACAGCATCCGACAGCAATATTTCACCGGTGGTGGTCGATACCAGCCGGTAGTTTATTTTGATTGCGGCAGTGTTGATCTGCGACCAGGAAGTGTATTTTACTTTTTTGTCGTAAATCTGTGTGGTGCCATCAGCTTTCTTGATAACCTGGCGTTCGAATCCGGTCATTTTGTTGCTTATCAAATCGCCTTTTTCACTTTGGTAATTTTCAAAATCCAGAAACAAGACTGCTTTGATATTTTTGGCTTTAGCCAACTGTTTCATCGCCTGATTGTCGATTTGCCCGGAGCGGTTGATGATACGGTTATTTGTTTGTGCGTCGAGGGCAGAGAGGTCGTACACTTTGAGGAAGATGTTTTTGCGTGCCAGCAGGTTTTCCAACAAGGTATTTTTTATTCGCCCCGACTCGCCTGAATGATAACGGATATCGGGTGCATAGATGGCCACAGGGTAGGTGGCGCATTGCAGGGCGTTGTCGCGGAGTGTGCCGGCATCTTTGTAAGTGTCGGCATCCTTGATAATTTGATCGAAATCATAATACGCCGTGCGGCATTTTCCCGCCTGCATCTCCTGATTGGCGCGTCGGTAAATGGGTTCGTTGCGCGCTTCGATGTATTGCACATGAACTTCCCGGTAGTTGGGGTTAACGCTGTGCACGTCGCCAAGCGCAAGTGCTGCCTGATCAAAATTTTCCTGCATCAGCATCAGCGAACCTTCGTTGTAGCGATCGCTCAGCGCCTGTTCCATGCGCGCTTTGGTATCTTTGTAGCCAGGATCTTTTTTACAAACCAAATCCCATTTGCGGTAAGCATCCATATACTTTCCTTCGCTATAAAGTTTTGTTCCTTCACGGTAAAGTGGCTCTAAAACAGCTTCGTTGAGATAAGAACGGGTGTCGCGGTAGTCGATATCTATTTTCGCAATCTCTTCAAATACATCTTTTGCTTCTTTAAAGTTTTGATCGGTGATCAGGCGCAGACCCGCATTGTAGCGCTCATCGAGATAGTTGTCCTTAGCATCCTGATAACTTCGCTCCAATGCCGGATCCACGTGCAGCTTTATGCCGGCGCCTTCGAGCCGGAGGATCATATCGATGGTAGAGAGGTAGTTGTAAACGGTTTCGCGGAAGTCATTGCGTTGAAAAGCCGCACGTCCCTGCGCCGAAAGCTCGTCGAGGTAGAGCTGGCCGGTGCGTCGCAGCCCGATGTTGAGTTCGGGTTTGTCGGGTTTGCGTTCCAAAGCCGAAAGATAGGAGTCGGCGGCTTGTCGGTACATACCCGCAGCTTCGTACTGCTGCGCCTGTTTGGTGAGTTTTTTCAATTTGCACGACGACATCGTTATCGTTATTGCGCTAAGCGCCACTATTAAATAAAGGTAGGAATGCTTCATAGCTTTTAAAAATTCAAAGGTTCAAAAATAGGTAAAATAAATTCCAAGTCACAAATAAATTCCAAATCCCAATTAAATTCCAAATTCCAAAACCCTGGGTTTGGACGAGGTTGCACCTCGTCCACACTATTTTTACTGGCTTGGCCTGTCGGATTAAAATTCCAAATCCCAAAACGCAAGCCACGGAACAGTTTGGTTATTGAAATTTGATTGTTGAGATTTATTTGGAACTGTTTACTCCGACCTGGCGGATGATTTATTGATTTTTGGAACTTCTACCCAAATCCCAAATTCCAAATCCCAAATCCCAAATCCCAAATCCCACATCTCCGGTCGCCGGCGCACAAGCCACTGCTGCTGCTTGTGCGTTGGCGTTCTCCCCCTTAAGGGGGAGTTAGAGGGGGTCTGAGAGAAATTCCA
>SABY01000215.1 GCA_009928785.1 Clostridia bacterium
ATAGTAGCAACAACTTCGCTGGCAGGATGCTTTGGCTGCCACATGTCGCTTCTCGACATCGACGAGAAAATCCTGGATTTGATAGAGCTGGTAGAATTTCATAAATCCCCCATCGACGACATCAAAACCTTTACCAAGCAATGCGACATAGGCCTGATAGAAGGCGGATGCTGCAACAGCGAAAACATTCACGTGCTGAAAGACTTCCGCAAGCATTGCAATATTTTGGTGTCGGTAGGCGAATGCGCCATCATGGGCGGCCTGCCTGCTTTGCGCAATGGTATCCCAATAAAGGAGTGCCTCGACGAAGCTTATCTGAATGGCCCCTCGGTGCGCAACAACCACAAAGGCATTATTCCCAACGATGACGAGCTGCCTATGCTCCTCGACAAAGTATATCCCTGCCACGAGATCGTTAAGATCGACTATTACCTGCCCGGCTGCCCGCCACGCGCCGAATTGATATGGAATGCACTGGTGGCGCTGGTCACCGGCGACGAACTAAAGCTGCCCTACGAAGTAGTGAAATTTGATTAACAAAACAAGTATTTTAAAAATGGGACAAAAAATAACTATAGAACCGGTAACACGCGTGGAAGGTCACGGCAAGGTTACCATTCATCTCGACGACAAAGGAAACGTAAAACAAACACGGCTGCACATTGTCGAGTTTCGGGGCTTTGAACGCTTTGTTCAGGGACGTCCTTATTGGGAAGCTCCTGTACTGGTGCAGCGTCTGTGCGGTATCTGCCCGGTAAGCCACCATTTGGCAGCAGCCAAAGCCCTCGACGTAATTGTGGGCGCCGGCACCGGCGACGGACTGACACCTACAGGCGAAAAGATGCGCCGATTGATGCACTACGGACAAATGTTTCAAAGCCATGCGCTGCACTTTTTCCACCTGGCATCACCCGATTTGCTCTTTGGTATCGATGGCGATCCGCTCATCCGCAACGTGATTGGCGTGGCGATCAAGCACAGAGACCTGGCCGTGCAAGGCGTGATGATGCGCAAGTTTGGACAGGAAATTATTAAGGCTACTGCCGGCAAAAAAATCCACGGCACAGGCGCTATCCCCGGCGGCATCAACAAAAATCTGTCGATTGAAGAGCGCGACAGCTTCCTGAAAGGAGCCGACCCGATGAACGCCGACAAAATGGTGGAGTGGGCACAGGCTGCTGTGGATTTCTTTAAAGGATATCACAAAGCCAACAAAGCTTTTATTGATGGTTTTGCCACCTTCCCTTCGAGCCACCTGAGCCTCGTGCGCAAAGACGGCGCGATGGATCTTTATCATGGCGTGCTCCGTGCCATAGATACCAACGGCAAAAAAATCCTCGACGATGTGGATTATCAGGATTATCTCGACTACATCGACGAAGAGGTGCGCCCCTGGAGCTACATGAAGTTTCCCTATTTGTACAACATCGGCCCGGAAGAAGGCTGGTACCGTGTGGGGCCACTTGCACGTTGCAACACCGCCGACTTCATCCCTTCGCCGCTGGCGCAAAAAGAGTTTGAGATTTTTAAAGCCTATACCAACGGCAAGCCCAACAACATGTCGATGCACATGCACTGGGCGCGCCTTATCGAAACACTGCATTCGGCTGAGATGATGCGCGAGCTGCTCAACGACCCCGACCTGCAAAAAAACGACCTGGTAGTAAAAGGTACCAAAGTGAAACGCGGTGTTGGTTTGATTGAAGCGCCACGCGGAACGTTGTTTCATCATTACGAAATCAATGATCAGGATCAGATAGAAATGGCCAACCTCATCGTTTCGACAACCAACAACAACGAGCCGATGAATCGCGCGGTAAATTCTGTAGCCGTCGAATATATGACCGGGCAAAAAGTGATTACCGAAGGCATGATGAACGCCGTGGAGGTTGCCATCCGCGCTTACGACCCCTGCCTGAGCTGTGCCACACACGCCCTGGGACAGATGCCGCTGGAGATAACACTTTACGATGCCAACAATAATCTGATTGATAAAAAGCGCTCCTAAATTTGCAACAGCATCGTCAAATATTAATTTATGGATACGGGAACCCGGGTCGGCAAGACGACGGCCTGGGTAACCATTTTGTGGAGATGGCCAAAGAATGGGCTGCTGAGCAGGGACTTGATAATATTATGTTCGATAGCAATTATCAGCTCAATATTGAAGATGCCGCCGAAATTGCCGAAAAGGACATCGTGATTTTTGTGGATGCCTCGCTCGAAGAAATCGACGATTTTGTGTTGGATGAAATTACGCCCGATGCAAAGGTGGAGTTTTCGATGCACGCCGTGTCAGCTTCTTACGTGGTGCATCTGTGCAAAGAGATTTATCCGAAGTGTCCGGCTGCCTGGTTGCTTCATATCAAAGGCTACGAATGGGAATTCCGCGAAGGACTCACAGAGCAGGCTTTGAATAATTGCAACAAGGCTTTTGAATATCTTAAACCGATCTTGCAAAATCCACAGCAGCTTTTAGAACATTAACAAAAACATTAGAAAAGAAATTTTTAAACAAAAAAATCCTACACGTATGAATACAAAAACCAAATATCTGGGGTTGGAATTGAAAAACCCCGTGGTGGTAAGCAGTTCACGACTCACAGGCGCTTACGACAAAGTGATGGAGATAATCGAACATGGCGCTGGCGCCGTGGTGCTCAAGTCGCTGTTTGAAGAACAGATCATCAACGACATCGAAGGCAAGTTGCGCGACAACGAGATGTATTTTTGGTATCCCGAGGCTACCGAGTTTGTTAAGAATATCTCCAAAGAACATGGCGTAAACGAATACATTAAGTTTATTCAAAAGGTAAAAGCCAATACCGCCACGCCGGTAATTGCCAGCGTAAACTGCACCACGTCGCAGCAATGGCCACAGTTTGCCAAAGAGTTGCAGAATGCAGGCGCCGACGCACTTGAACTGAATATCGCCATCTTCCCACACGATGCAACCATCGAAAGCCGCGACATTGAGAATTTGTATATCGATATTGTTGAAGCGGTCAAGCAACATGTGCAGATTCCTATTGCAGTGAAACTGGGCGCGCAGTTTACCAACATTCCGCATATGATTTCGCGCCTCGACGCTGCGGCTGTGCAGGGACTCGTGCTGTTCAACCGGTTTTTCCGTCCCGACATCGATATCGAAACGGGCGAAATAAGCCACAGCAATTACCTGAGCGATCCTGCCGAGATGACCGAATCGCTGCGCTGGATAAGCCTGCTGGCACCCAAAACCCGTTGCGATCTTATTGCCAACACGGGCATCCACGACTACAAAGCCATTGTGAAACAACTCATGGCAGGAGCTGCCGCGGTGCAGCTTACTTCTGTTCTTTACAAAAAAGGGGTGCCCTATCTGGCCACTATGATTGGCGAATTGCAAGAATGGATGAAGCGGAAAAACATCGACAGCATCGACAAAATCAGAATTAACACCAGGCACGGTAATGCCAATGCTGCCGAGTTTGAACGCGTACAGTTTATGCGTAAGACTACCGGAATTTTATCATAAAAAAACAGCGTTAAAATTAATGCGTAACCCCACCTGATTTTTTGGGTGGGGTTTTTTTGTTACCCATGCGAGTAATTTATCCCACATTGCAGGGAAAAGGTTATAACCTCTTGATATTATGATGAATCATTTTTAAAAATTTCTGTAGGGGGGACTACGGATTTTTTCCGATGGAATGG
>SABY01000216.1 GCA_009928785.1 Clostridia bacterium
TTGCAGATAAAAAGTGAGCTCGATGTTTTGGCCAACTTCCACAATTATCTGAACAGCTTCGGAAGTTTGATAACCCTCTGCCGAACAGGTGACGTTGTAGGTTCCTGCCGGAAGCAGCAGCGAATAATGCGATCCAAAAGGAGTGGCCATTGCTACAGCCCCGTTGTCGGTATTTGTAGCGGTAATTTGCGCATCGGCAATAGAGAGGTTGGTGACGGCATCGCGCACAAAGCCCTGGATTTTTCCGGTTTCGCCAGCTATGGTTACCTGAACAGGCGCAGAGGCTACCGACTCGCCCATATCGTAAACCGCAGTGACTGTATAAATATGTGTTCCGGCGGGCACATTTGCATCCGCGTAAGCGAGGCCGGTTAGCAGATTGGTGTTTACTTTTTGCCCATCGCGATAAGCATTATAACCCTGCAGTTCAACTCTGGCAGGCGCCTCCCATGCCAGCGCTACATCATTGTTGAGAACTGTAGCCGTGAGGTTTTGTGGCGGATTGAGACCGGTAACCGGTTCGCTGGTGATTTGCACATTGTCAATGGCCCACCAGTAGTCATAGTCGCCCACATAATTCCACTTAACCCATACAGTTGGCTCATTTGCAGCTACTGCCGAAATGTTAAGCGCTATCGTTACTGCCGGATCGGGATAGCCATTGTTGGACGACACCTCATAAACGCTCGTCCAGGTAGCGCCGTTGTTGCTCACCGAAACTGTTCCTACAGAGCTTTGGTATTGACGAAATGACTGGTCAAATTTTAAAAGTACGAAATCGGCGTCACCGCAATTTATAGGGGGTGTTATCATATCGGCATTCTGACCGGAGCCGCTGCCATAAAAGTCGCTGTCGAGGATGGCAAAGTTGTCGTCGAAACCAGCTCCGGTAAAAGTGCGGAAGCCGGGGTTGTCGAATTGCCATACTTCCCCGGCAGCAGCATTATCCACATTCTGCCAGCCTTCCGGCAACTCCTGATCATCAAAACTTTCGCCGAAAGGCAATGCAAAAGAAGGAGTATTATTTAGGCCATAGGCATAAACACTGTAGCCGCGTGTGCCGGCAAAAATCACATCAGTAGTATTGCCATAAGCCAAATCCCATATCGCCATGTATTCGATGCCGGTATTAAAAGGTTGCCAGGTTTGTCCCTCGTCGGCACTATGGAATACGCCATTGCCGGCGCCGGCGTAGACATCCGTGCCCGTGGTGCCCAGAACACTCCAGGCCATCCCGCTTAGATTGGGGCATTGGGTGTAAGCGGCTCCATCGGCAGATTTATAAATTCCTTTGTCCGTCGATTGATAAACCATCTGTGCCAGGGCTCCTGCCGGACGGACGGAAATATCGGTGAAATAAGCCACGCCGGTAAATCCTGTGGCGGCGGTATAATTAGCGCCCATGTCATCCGAATAATAAGTAGTGGTGCCCAACTGCTCGTAGCTGATCAGCACACGTTTGTTGCCACTGGGATTCTGGCACATATTAAAGCGTGGATAAAATGCAAAAGGCAGACCCGCCGAAACATTCCAGGTGGTGCCGCCGTTGGTGGTATATTCTACCGGGCCGGTAGAGCCGCCCACCCACATGATGTCGGCATCGTCGGGATCAATCATGGCACCGGTGTAGTAGGTGGTGGTTTGGTGCAGCACCTGCCAGTTGTCGCCATAATTATCGCTATAAAACACGCCATTGTTGGTGGCCACCAACATGCGCCCGTTTTGCCAGTCGGTATCGTTGGTAGGTGCAAATCCATAGCTCCACCAGCCCTGCAAGCCTGTGGATTTGTTTTGCCAGGTCAGGCCCATATCGGTCGAGCGCCAAACGCCACTACCTTCGGAACCTGCCCACAGTTCATTGCGGCCGGCGTAGTAAGCCATGCAGTGAACATACACGTTGTTAAGACCTTCCACGCTCATCACATATTGTTGCCCTTGGCCACGAATGATGGAGCCCCAGTTGCCAAACAGCGGGCCGGCAGCGGAAACACCTACTGCCTGCCAGGTTTTCTCCGGAAAGGTGTTGGCTGCTACCGTCCATGTATCGCCATTGTTGTTACTTTCGTAGATATCACCACCATACACCACAGTTCTGAAAACGTTGTTGTATTTTACAATACCACGGGCGAAATTGCTGGTTGCTAAAGCCTGTGTCCAGTTGGCGCCACCATCGATGGATTTAAAAACTCCAAATTGAGCGCCCAACAGCAGAAAGTTAGCATTTGTAGGATCGGCATATATGCCGTAGCATTCGCCGGAAGCAGCCGGATTGATAGGCGTCCAGGAGGCACCATCCACGGAAGTGAATAGTCCGGAGCCTGAGGTTCCTGATACCGCCAGAAACATTTTGGAAGGATTGGCCGCCGACACAGCAAAGTCTTTCATAAAGCCTGTCGTCAGGTTGGTGTTATTCCAGGTCGCACCGCCGTCAGTCGAATAGCGTACGCCCTGGTTGGATGCAATGCCGGCAACCATCAGTTGTGGATTGGCTGTTTGCACCCCGATTCCGATAATCGTTGTGGAAGGATAGGCAATCTGGTTCCAGTTGGCACCTCCATCAGTCGATTGATAAATCCCATATTTGCCACCGGCATAAAACTTCCCGGCTTGGGTAGGATGGGCTGTGACGCCGTACATGATCTTGTTGTTGATGTTGGAAGAGTTCCATGTTACGCCGCCATCTTCTGAAAACCACATGCCGCCGTTGCCGGCAGTCGAACTTCCGCAAGCTACCACCACGTGCATCCCGTTGGTGGGGTCGGTTGCAAAACCACGTATGTTGCCACCCCACGGCCCGTGAGCTGTCCATTCGCTGCGCAGATTTTCAGGCGCTACTGCAAAAGCTTCCATGTCCTGCGGATGCATGTCGCGGGCAATAATTGCTTCGTGGGGAATGATGTCGCCGTTGAGGTCGATGGTTACTGGTTCTTGTGCCTGTGCAACCACACAAAGCAGCAAGCCAAAGGAAAAGGTCAGTAAAAAGTTTCTCATAATTTAAAAAGTTTAAATGGTTAATAATCAATTTAGCAATATTAAAATCAAAAGAAAAATTGTGGATTGTCAGGTTAAAAGGATGCAGTAAAACTATAAAAGATTTACGAAGTATAATTTTTTTATTAGGGCGGCTGACGGGCTTTCCGCTAAAACTGGCTGCGCCATCTGCCGCTGCAATCCCTGCCGCAGCCTGGCCCGCAAGAGGCTTTTGTTGCAGCAATGGGTTTATCCCATGCAATCCTGGGTTTGGACGAGGTGCAACCTCGTCCATATTATTATTGGAGGCTTAGCCTTTTGATTTAAAAATTCCAAACCTTTGGTGTGAAATCCCAAATCCCAAAACTCAAATCCCAAATCCAAAATCCCAAATCCCACATCCCACATCCCACATCCCACATCCCACATCCCAAATCCCAAATCCCAAATCCCAAATCCCACATCCCACATCCCACATCCCACATCCCACATCCCACATCCCAAATCCCAAATCCCAAAATTCAAATGACAAATAAATTCGAAATGGCCATTAACGGCGTCGCTTTGAGCGACACCGTTAATTCCCTATTTCCAAAAGACAGGTTTCAAATAAACCTATAGCTGTGTTATCTTGGTTGGTGGTGACGAAAAAAATATTTCGGTGCGCTGCACCTCAAAACGTTTATTAGCCTTTTACTACAAAGATTATCGGTGC
>SABY01000217.1 GCA_009928785.1 Clostridia bacterium
AGCATTTCGATTTGATGAGAATCTAAAGAAAGTTTGTCTTTTGTTTGAGTTGAATTGAAAATTGTATCAATAGCATTGAGCAATTGCTCATTGTTTGTGACCATTATCTTGTCAATCAGCCTGTTTTTTACGATGTTTAGTGTTTTCATTGTAAAATTCTTGAATTTTGTGTAAATGTACTATTACCTCTATTTCTTCAGTACCGGAAGCAAAAAAAGACTTTTTCATCAAGCCACACCACGAAGATCGCCAGGCTGGTCATTCGTAATTCCAAAATCGTAATTCGTAATTCCAAAATCGTAATTCGTAGTACTTCCTTCGTAATTCCAAAATCGTAAATCGTAATTCCAAAATCGTCACTCCCCCTTCTCAAAAGTTACCTCCGGCAAAATGATTTTCACCTCCTGCTCCGCGTCCTCTTTGGCCCAGTAAACGATGAAGCCTGCCACCGCCCGGCTTAGGACGTAGCCTCGCTGCCGCATCATTTCTATCTGACCGATAAACTGCTTTGAGAATTTCAGGATGCAGCGCCCCATGTCGTCGAAACATTCGTTGCCACGCACCGCCAGCGCCTGGCCACTGGTGAGCCGCGAAACCATATATTGCCGCTGCGCAAAATAATCGAGCCAAATATCTTTGTGCGCCAAAACCATCACCAGCTCGTCGGGAGGCAGATAAATTTTCGTGTCGGCGATTTGCTCAAGGTTTTCAGCCGTGATGTTATCCAGGTAAGTGGCGTTGGTGTGGATGGTAAGCGTTTGCTTTGCGCGTGTCATCGCCACATAAAGCTGCCGTTTGGATTCGTCGGTATCGGCATAGAAGTTTTCGAGCATCAGAAAAACATTGTCGAACTCTTTGCCTTTTGCTTTGTGAATGGTGGAAACGAAGATGGTTTCGCCCTGCGCATCAAAAAAGTCTTCGAGCCTTGATTCGCGGATAAAAACCTCCAGATCGGATTTGTATTTCCGCACCGGATTGGTGGCTTCAAAATCGCGGATGATATTCAGACATATTTCCAGCTTTGTGCTGCTGCGAAATCTGTCGGTAAGCGCGCGCTTTGCCTCCGCCCACGCGTCGCCGCTGATAACGAAAACATCGTCGGCCAACTGCAATTGCGCCAAGAAGAAGCGCACTTCCAAAATATTGTACAAACTAAACCGGTCGTTGGTCTGGATGAGTTTGGCCGGCATGCCGTGTTTCAAAAGAAGCCCCGTGATTTGCAGCGCTTCCTCGTTGCTTTTGGTGAGCACACAGGTTGTCCCGGTAAGTTCGGCGGTAATAATATCCCGCACCAGCGGCGTGATGAGGTTTTCGCTTTGGTAGCGGACGAGTTTTATTTTTCCGTTGTCGGACAGCATCGAAATGATCGGCGTGCTTTTGAGCCGGTGGCGGATTCGTTTTACAAACTGATTGGTAAACTCAACCAGATTGGGCTTGCTGCGGTAGTTCTCCACCAGCTCGTGCTTGGTTGCTTTATTAATATCAATCAACTGCTGGAGATATTTTGAGCTGGCTCCCCTGAATTCATAAATATTCTGGTCGTCGTCGCCAACGGCAATCACGCGCATCTCTTCGTTGTGCTGCATCAAAGTGCTGATCAGTTCAAATTCGTCCTGGTCGATGTCCTGTGCTTCGTCGATCACCAACACAGTTTTTGTGATGCGGCTCGGCTCCACTTCTTTGCTGCGGATTTTTTCGATGGTCGTTTTCAGGATTGTATCCGACTTCTCCAGGCTCCCCACTTTGCCCAGCAAGTCGAAACAATAGGAGTGGAAAGTTTTTATCTCAATATAATTGGCGGCATTGCCGATGAGTGCGAGCAGCCGTTTTTTAAACTCCGTGGCTGCCGCCCGCGAAAAGGTAACCATCAGCAGTTGCTCATGCTTTACGTCTTCCATCAGGAGCAGCGAGGCGAGTTTGTGCACCAGCACCCGCGTTTTTCCGCTTCCCGGTCCGGCGGCCACCACCATGTATTTTGTAGTCTTGTCGTTGATAATTTTGAGTTGCGTGGGCGAAAGCTCCCCAAAAAGCTGCCTGAACTTGGCCGGCGTCAGGTTGCGCCGGATTTCATTTTGCCGGCTTCCTTTGAAATATTTATTCAGAAAAGAGCTGTAGTTCAACTGAAAATAATCTTCGACAAACTGCAGCGCCTCCATGTAATCGGTGAGCATCCGCTTGGCATACTCGCCCACGATGTGAATTTGCTGCACTTTATTTTCATAAAACTGATTCAGGTTTTGATAATCTTCGGCCTTGTAGCGCTTTTTGTTGTCAGGCTCCAGGCGCTCGATGGTGAGCCTGTTGTAAACCACCAAAAAGCCGCCTTCGATTTTTATCGCTTCTATGCGCGACAGGTAAAAAAGCGCATCCTCAACATCCGATATCGTCACTTTTTTGCCATAGCTGGCCAGGGCGTTTTCAAAGGCATTCCTAAGCTCATGCACCGAAAATTCGACTAAAATTTCCTCTTTGCCGCTATCGGCTCCCGCCGTATTCAGGTTGCTTTTTTCGTAAAGAAATTCAACGATAAACTTTGCCAGGGCATGTCGGTTTTCGAGCTTTTCGTGCAGGATTTCTTTGGCATGAAGCCCCAGCACCACGACATGGTTTTTCGAATATTCCGGATTGCGGCGCTTTATCCAGTTTTTGATTGCCCAAAAGTTGAGGATGGTTTTTATTTTGTTGGGCGTCATCTCAGCGATGCCGCCGGCCTCCGCCGCTTCGTTGATCTCTTTGAGATGCAACGTTTTTTCTTGTTCTTCGACAAAAGTCAAAAGGAAATTCTCGATACGGCTGTAGGTTGCTACAATTTCCAGCGAGCTTTTTATGCTATCGCCTTTTTTAATAAATGCTGTCAAATCTTTGGCGTCAGCCAATACTTTTTCTTCGCGCAAAAGATTCACAATATTTATCACCTCCTCCTTCACAATGCCGAGATGGTCGCTGATGTAATCTATGCGGGTTTCGCCGGCTTCCTCATCCGACTGCTTGCGGCTTTTGCCCGAAAAAAGTTTCTTGATAATCCGGATTCCCATTTCCTTTTGCCGCTCCTCAAAACGTTCGGAAGCATTTATTTTATCGATGGCTTCCTGCGCGTTTTTGGAGAGGATGCTGTTGGCAAAAATCCGAGGCATATTCTGGCCACGCTTCAGGTAGCCGGCATTTTCCAGAGCAGCGATGGCGGTAGTTACGCGCGTTTCTATTTCCACCACGCTGTCGTCCCATCCCGCCTTGCGCGCTATCTCCAGCGCCGAATTAGAAACCGTGGAACGAAACCGCGTGATCTCTTTTATCGCCTTCCAAATCTGCTGAATCTCTTTGATGGAGAGCTTGGTTTGGTTGAGCAGGATGAAATGCTTGCCCAGGTCTTCTTCGTTGAAAAGCACATAACAATCGGCTTCGATATTTTCGTCGCGGCCAGCCCTGCCGGCTTCCTGCACGTAGTTCTCCAGCGAATCGGAAATCTCATAATGGATCACCATCCCCACATCTTTCTTATCCACGCCCATCCCAAACGCCGAAGTGGCAACCATGGTGGAAATCTCGCCGGCGATAAACGCATTTTGGTTGGCCGTTTTTTCGCGCACATCCATTTTGCCATGGTAGGGGCGGGCATCAAAACCATCTTCGCTTAGCCGCTGTGCAAGCATATAAGCCTTGCGTG
>SABY01000218.1 GCA_009928785.1 Clostridia bacterium
CGAAATGATGTACGAGATGACCGAGCTGGTGTGTGGCATTCTGCCCAAAGACAAGCCGCGGTATCTGATGGGCGTGGGTACTCCGGTAAATATTCTGGAAGGAATAGCGGCAGGCGTGGATATGTTCGACTGTGTGATGCCCACGCGCAATGGCCGCAACGGCATGATTTTTACCAGCGAAGGAATTATGAATATGAAAAACGAAAAGTGGAAAAGCGACTTCTCACCGCTCGATCCCAGTGGCCTTTCGTTTGTGGATAGCCAATACAGCCGCGCTTACCTGCGCCATCTCTTTATCTCCAACGAATATCTGGCGCCCATGATCGCCAGCCTACACAACATCGCTTTTTATCTGTGGCTGGTCAACACTGCCCGCGAAAAAATCATAGAGGGCACCTTTGCCACCTGGAAAGCTGTGATGGTGAAAAAACTGGAGACACGGCTGTAATTGGTTTTTTGCAACGCCCCATCTCTGCCTGCCTGCCGGCCTGACCTCCCGATAATCGGAATAAGCATTCTGCGCCGGTTGGCGGAGAAGTGGAGCGCCGGCGCATTGGCCACTGCTGTGGATAATTTCGGTCGAAGGGATGAAAGCCTTATATTCAATCAATTAACTTTAGTAAGAAAATTCAACATCTCGCAACAACCTTATTACCTTAAATACGGACAGTAATGGTTTTAAATAATATTAAAATGATCTGTTCAAAACTTCAAGCATTCGGAATTTTAACTTTCACTGCATGCCTGCAATCCGCTCTTCGCGTATTTTTTACCTACTTTTGCTGATTACGTTTTAATGAATATCCGCAAAAGCAAAATTATGGCCGATAACAAAAAACTCTTTCTGCTCGATGCCATGGCGCTGATTTACCGCGCCTATTACGCGCTCAACAAAAATCCGCGCGTTACCTCCGGCGGCCTCAACACCTCCGCAATTCTTGGATTCGCAAATTCCTTGTTCGAGATCATCCGCAACGAAAAACCTACGCACATCGGCGTGGCTTTCGACACGCAGGCGCCTACTCTGCGCAGCGAAGGTTTTGTAGAATACAAAGCCAACCGCCAGAAGATGCCCGAAGATATTGCCACCGCCATCCCCTACATTTACCGCTTGGTAGAAAGTTTTAATATTCCATTGCTTTTTGTGGATGGCTATGAAGCCGACGATGTGATTGGTACGCTGGCTAAGAAAGCCGAAAAGGAAGGGTTTACCACTTTTATGATGACGCCGGATAAAGATTTCGGGCAACTGGTTTCCGACAATATTTTCATTTACAGACCAGCCTACATGGGCAACAAAGCACAAGTGCTGGGTGTAAAAGAAGTGTGCGAAAAGTACGAGATAGAACGCCCTGAGCAGGTGATTGACATTTTGGGATTGTGGGGCGACAGCAGCGACAACATCCCGGGCATCCCCGGAATTGGCGAGAAATGGGCTAAAACGCTTTTGAAAAAATATGGCTCGCTCGAAAATGTGATTGAACATGCTGATGAGCTTAAAGGTAAAATGGCTGAAAACGTAAAAGAGTTTGCTGCGCAGGGTATTGAAAGCAAATTGCTGGCAACAATCGATCTGGATGTGCCCATATATTTTAAAGCTGACCAGTTGAAACTTTCTGCGCCCGATTTTGACGCTTTGCAGGAATTATTTGTGGAGCTTGAATTTAAAACCTTTGCACAGCGCATTTTTGATCATTTTAAAGAAACCGGCGATACCGTTACGGCAAAAATAGCCGCACAACAGCAGGACTTGTTTAGCCAGGCCGGGGTGGAGGTAGAATCGCTTAAAACCATTGATAATCAAAAAACAAAATATGAAATTTCCGACACGCCCGAAAAACGCCACCGGCTCATCGAGGAACTGAAAAGCTGCAAAGGTTTTTGTTTTGATACCGAAACTACCGACGTGGATGCCAACAACTGTGAGCTACTCGGGATTTCGTTTGCCATCAAACCCGGCGAGGCTTATTATGTGCCCATGCCCGACGATGAGCAAAAAACACAAGAAATTGTAAACGAATTCAAATCGCTTTTCGCGGATGAGGCGATCGAAAAAACCGGCCAGAACCTCAAGTTCGACATTGCTGTGTTGCGCTGGTACGATGTGGAGATAAAAGGCAAACTATTCGATACCATGCTGGCACATTATCTTATCGAACCCGACCAGCAACATGGAATGGATTTCCTGGCGCGCCATCTGCTCAATTATAAAACCATTACCTACGATGAGCTTACCGAAAAAAAAGGCGGCAGTCAGCTCAATCTGCGCCATCTTCAGAATACCAATTTGATGCGGGTGGCTGAATATGCTGCCGAAGACGCCGACATAACGCTGCAATTGCGGCACCTACTCGAACCTATGCTCGAAGCCAATAAGGTACGCCGGCTTTTTGATGAGATAGAAATTCCACTCATGTATGTCCTTGCCGACATGGAGACCTACGGGGTAGCGCTCGACAAAGAGGCGTTAAAAGCCTTCTCGCTGCAGCTTGAAGAAGAGATTGCAGGAGTGGAGAAAAATATCTTTGCCCTTGCCGGCGAAAAATTTAATATAGGTTCGCCAAAGCAACTTGGCATTATTCTCTTCGAAAAACTAAAGATTTCCGACAAACCCAAACTCACCAAAACCAAACAATATGCTACTGGCGAGGAGGTGCTCTCGCGGCTGGAAAAGAGCCATCCCATCGTCGAAAGCATCCTCGACTACCGGTCGCTTACCAAACTCAAATCGACTTATGTTGATTCGCTGCCGCTGATGCTTAGTCCGCGCGACAACCGCGTGCACACCAGCTACAATCAGGCAGTGACAGCTACCGGGCGGCTTTCGTCGACCAATCCTAACCTGCAGAATATTCCCATCCGCACCGAAAAAGGACGCGAGATTCGCAAGGCTTTTGTACCAGCCAGCCCCGACCATACCTTGCTGGCTGCCGACTATTCGCAGATAGAGCTGCGCATCATCGCGCACCTGAGCGGCGACGAAGCCATGCAGGAAGCTTTCCGCCAGGGACTGGATATCCACACTGCCACAGCAGCGCGCGTTTACGATGTAAATCTGGATGCAGTTACCCGCGAGATGCGCAGCAACGCCAAGATGGTCAACTTTGGAATCATTTACGGAATATCCGCCTTTGGGTTGGCCGACCGCCTCAACATTCCGCGATCAGAGGCACGCGAGATCATCGACAACTATTTTGCAAAATATCCCGGCATAAAAGATTACATGGAAAAAACAATTCGTTTTGCCAGGCAAAATGGCTATGTGGAAACCGTCATGGGGCGCCGCCGCTACCTGCCCGACATCCGGTCGGGCAATGCTACCGTGCGCGGCTTTGCCGAACGCAACGCCATCAACGCGCCGGTGCAAGGCTCGTCGGCAGATATGATAAAGGTGGCGATGATTCGGATTTTTGATGAGATGAAAAAACAAAAGCTCGCCTCGCGCATGATCCTGCAGGTACACGATGAGCTTGTGTTTGATGCCCTGAAAAGTGAGGTGGAGCCACTGAAAACGATTGTTGAGCAAGGCATGAAAAACGCTATCCCGCTTAGCGTGCCCATTGTGGTGGATATAAATACCGGCAGCAACTGGCTGGAAGCGCACTGAGGGTCA
>SABY01000219.1 GCA_009928785.1 Clostridia bacterium
ATTACGCCCGAAGGGCAAATTACAACAAATTACTACAAATTACGCCCGAAGGGCAAATTACAACAAATTACTACAAATTACGCCCGAAGGGCAAATTACTACAAATTACAACAAATTACGCCCGAAGGGCAAATTACTACAAATTACACCCGAAGGGCAAATTACAACAAATTACTACAAATTACGCCCGAAGGGCAAATTACAACAAATTACGCCCGAAGGGCAATTAACGAATAACCCATATTAATTATGTCAAAAACGAACTTATCCACCTGGAATGTGGAAGACCAAAATTTTTGGAAAACCACCGGTAAGAGAGTAGCCACCCGCAATCTATGGATTTCGATTCCTGCTCTGCTGCTGGCCTTTGCCGTTTGGATCATGTGGAGCATCATCGCCACCAAGTTGAAGGCTTTTGGTTTTAATTTCGGATTGATAAGTGCAGAAATGGATGCTGCACAGATTACAGAAACATTAAAAGAAATCAACAACCTGTATTATACTTTGCCGGCTATTGCCGGACTGGCTGGCGCCACCCTGCGTATCCCCAACTCCTTTTTGATTTCATTGAGCGGTGGCCGTAATGTAATTTTCCTTACCACCCTGCTATTGCTCATTCCGGTGGTCGGCGTTGGCTTTGCCTTGCAGGATGTAAATACACCTTATCTTACTTTTGCTTTGTTAGCAGCACTTTCGGGTTTCGGCGGAGGCAATTTCTCCTCGTCCATGAGCAACATCAGTTTCTTTTTCCCGAAACGTATGCAAGGAACTTCCCTGGGTTTAAACGCCGGAATTGGCAACCTGGGTGTGGGCGTAATGCAAAAGACCATCCCCTGGATTATCGGATTTTCTTTTTTCGGCGTTGTCGGTTCAGATTTTCAAAATGCCTTTGGTGAGCCTTTTTCGGGGTTTCAAAATGCAGGCTGGGTATGGGTTCCCATATTAGTGCTGGCATCTGTGGCCGCCTTTTTCGGGATGAATAACGTAATTACCGGAACGCCTAAGTTGCCATCCACCGCGCAGGGGCTTGGAAAAACATTCTATCTGGTTGTTTTGGGCTTGATTGCCACCTTCCTGGGAACTTATCTTTTGATAGGCCTGCAATGGAATATGTGGATCGTGCTGCCTGTGGTAGTCTTGTTAACGCTGGTGCTGATGAAATTTGCTACGCCCGGCGCTATGAAAGCTAACCTTAACAAGCAATTTGCAATTTTCAGCAACAAACACACCTGGATCATGACCATCATCTACACCATGACCTTTGGTTCGTTTATAGGTTTTTCGGCGGCTTTTCCCAAATTAAGCCAGGACATCTTTGTGTTTAGCAATCCCAACGATCCTTCTTATCTCAATCCCAATGCACCCGATTTTCTGATGTGGGTTTTCCTGGGACCGGTCATCGGCGCACTGATACGTCCTGTAGGTGGCTGGCTTTCGGATAAAATAAAAAGCGGTGCAAAGGTTACGGCTATGAGTACTATTGTACAAATACTGGCAACAGTGGCCGTGGCTTATTTTGTAATTCAGGCCCGCAACACCACAACGCCCGAAGTCTATTGGTGGCCATTTTTTGCCAGCTTCATGGTATTGTTTCTCACCACAGGTATTGGCAATGGGTCAACATTCAGAAGCATCCCCTACATTTTCAACAAGGAGCAGGCTGGCCCGGTGCTTGGCTGGACAGCAGCTATTGCAGCCTATGGTGCCTTTATTATCCCTAAGGTTTTTGGACAACAAATCGAAAACGGCACGCCCGAATATGCTTTGTATGGTTTTGCCATTTATTACTTTATGTGTCTTTTGCTCAACTGGTGGTTTTACCAAAGACCCAAAGCCTCGGTTAGAAATCCATAGGAAAAAAAATATCTACAAAAGTTATCAACCCTATGGCCACGACATAATTCCGGGCAATAGGCGGTGACGACTCTCATGCCGCCGCTTTCGTGCGAAAAGAAGCATTCAACAGTTTCCAGTCCTTTTTCCGTACCACCAGTGCCAGCCACACCACTACCACAAATGAGTAGCCGTAAGTAGCCGAAGCTGCGAAATGCTCATACCAAAATTGTATTGTCTCTTTTTCGGAAGGTTTCTGATACAAACCAAACCAATCCACCAGCGTGTAGGCATTGAGAATGATGATGTACATCTTGAGCATTACAAAACCCGTAACGATGACAACGCCCAACACAAGAGCCACCGATTTTCGTTTCCACGAAACCGGCGTGGCCAGGGTAAGTGCAACAAAAAATGCGGTGATCAGATAGCCAATCCGGTCGCTGGCCTTGTTGGCTGTAACGCCTTTTATCTTTGTACCCTCCATCCAGTCGGCGCGCGAAAGAAACAAGGCAATGTCATTCCCGCCTTTTTCGGTTTGTGTTTTAAGATTTACAAACCCTCCCCTCGAAAAATCCTCGAAAAGAAAGTTACCCACACTACAAAAATAGGTTGCGTAAAGCCTGTTAACCTTAAGTTGTGGTAGCAGCAACAGTGTATAAAGCACTATGAAGGCAGCCACACTCAGGAGTATTTTTTTTGTCGATATCATGATTTTATCCTTTTACCACTTACGTATTTCAACCACAAAAACCAAAGCACGATGGCCACAATGATGAAAGCCACCTGCCAAACGGCGAGATGCATCGACTCGAAAAAGTCGGGAGCATAAACCCCGACAATAAAAAGCGTAACGATGCGGATGATGTTGAGGAAAAACAAAATGAGCAGACCCATGGCCAGCCCCGTCAGCTTATCTTTGATTTGGGCCGGAAAGGCAATCACGCCGGCAATAAAAATAGCCATGGGTTCGGCGGCATCGCAGCCTTTTTTTATACTTACCGCAAACTCGGAAGAGGAAATCATATCGCCGCTTACGCTAACGGCAAAAGCCATAAATGCCAGCATCTTTCCGGCCAGCAGGGCATAAAAATTTACCAAAGGTGTAAAGATTGCCTGTTCGACCCAGGGGCTGCGGTAAATCAGGTAAAATAACAGAAGCTGCAGCGCCACAAGGCTTGCAAAAATCAGCGCCGGATGGCGTCGATACAGGCTGCTGATGCTAAAGGTAAGGTTAGTTTCTTTCATGTTTAATCGTTTTTATAGTTTTTATAGTTTTTATTTTAATCTCAAAATAACCCGGAAGCTAAAAGATTCAGCCTCCGGGTTTCGATAATCAAACTTTAGGGAAGGGTTGCAGACGAATGGTAAAAGTTAGATAAACCAAACACAATCATTCTACTTTCTAAATTCTAACTTCTACCTTCTAAAATCTACTTTCTAACATCTACCTTCTAACCTCTCCCCTCTTTCTTCAACATTCCCAACTGCACCATGTAGGCCACCACTGCCGCACTTACAAAAACACCAAACGGATCGGCGTTGGTGATTTGGCCAAACCAGAGGTATGCCCCAAGCAAACCCGCAAAACCTATCAGCAGCGTTATTGCAAATACTTTTGCAAACAGTTTCCTGTCGAAAAGTTTGGGCTTAGTGCTAATAGAGTATGCTGATGCGGCACCTGCCACAGCCATGGCTGGTTGGCGTTGATACAGAAACACCATACCCACAGCTACCACCAAAAGCAAAAGGATGATCACGCCCCATTCGGATAGGG
>SABY01000084.1 GCA_009928785.1 Clostridia bacterium
ATTTGCAGCGCCAAAAAACAAGGTGCCATAGCTCAGTTGGTAGAGCAACGGACTGAAAATCCGTGTGTCCCTGGTTCAATTCCAGGTGGCACCACCACCAAAGCCCGGACAGCAATGTTCGGGTTTTTTTGTTGTGAGCACCACCCTCGGCAGGCACAGGCACCATCTTCACCCAATTATTCCGACTCCAATCTTTAATTTTATCCGATATCACGCAATCCCCAACCCTTTTCCTCCACCAGCCCGAAGGGAATTTTCTCACGTGTGATTTTGAACAAAACTATACAAAGCCCTTCATGACAACCATGCAACATTCAACAACAAATACATTGATACTATTAAATTTTACTTTTGCCCGGCCAATGAAGCTGCCCTTTTAGGGTGTTAAAATGTACAGTTTTATTGTTTTGTAAACCAATAGCATTCGATATGGAAATTCAGTTTTTTGCCTGGGCAATGGTGCTGAGTGTGGTGATTTTTTTTGTTCCGAAAAGGTTTCAATACTTTTCCGCATTGCTATTCCAGGGAGTCATTATCATTGCGACAAGCATTGTAGCTATAGATTCGCTGATCAACGGACCGCTTGTCACGCCACCGGTGCTGGCTTACCTCTTGGGAAAACCAGTGTTTGCGGTGGTAGATGAGCTTTCAGCTTATTTTATCCTGGTCATCAATTTTACCATGCTTAGCGGCCTTTTGTATGCCGGCGGCTACCTGAAACCCTATCTGGAAAAACGAAACAAAGCCGAAATGGGTTTGCATTATTTCAGCTTTTTGTGGCTGCACGTTTCGATGTTATTGGTAAGCATGATCAGGGATGGCTTTGCTTTTTTGATAGCATGGGAGCTGATGACCATTTTTTCGTTTATCCTGGTAATTTTTGAATCTGATAAAAAGGAAATTATAAAAGCCGGCATCAACTATTTGATTCAGATGCATGTCGGGCTGGTTTTTATTATGGCGGCGTTTTTCATAGCATTTACAAAAACCGGTGCTGAATTTAGTTTTGATGGTTTGGCTTCCTATTTTACATCCCAAAAACCTTTTCCGTTGTTCCTGTTGTTTTTTACAGGATTTGGCATAAAAGCAGGCTTCATCCCGCTGCATACCTGGCTTCCACATGCACATCCGGCGGCGCCTTCGCATGTGTCGGCGGTGATGAGTGGCGTGATGATAAAAATGGGAATTTACGGAATCCTCAGGGTTTTGACCTACATCCACACCGACTTGCTCTACATCGGAATTTTCGTGCTCTGCGTTTCGCTGATTTCAGGCGTCATAGGCGTTACGATGGCCATCATGCAGCACGACATCAAAAAGCTGCTGGCCTACCACAGCATCGAAAACATCGGAATCATTGGCATCGGCATAGGTCTCGGTATTATCGGATTGGCAATGAATCAGCCGGTAATAGCGGTATTGGGATTTGCTGGCGGAATATTACACATCCTCAACCATTCCTTATTTAAATCATTGCTATTTTATTCCGCCGGAAGTGTTTATCAAAAAACCCACACGCGCAATGTGGATCAGTTGGGCGGCGTGATGAAAAAAATGCCTTACACGGCGCTACTTTTTCTGCTGGGGTCGCTGGCCATTTGTGGATTACCACCTTTTAACGGTTTCATCTCCGAGTTTTTAATTTATTCCGGATTGTTCAGAGGGCTTCTGCCGGGCGATCTCCCAATGGATGTGATCATCCTGATAAGTTTCGTCGGATTGGTGTTTATTGGCGGGCTGGCGATTTTTTGTTTTACCAAGATTTTTGGTGTGGTATTTCTGGGCTCACCCCGGTCAAAATCCGTCGGGAAAGCCACCGAAGTCAGCGGCATGATGCTTTTCCCACAGATTATGGCGGGTGTTTTAATACTCTTCATCGGCTTAGCGCCCGGCCTTTTTATGAATCCACTGAACAGGATCGTCAGCATTTTTACCGGCACCACGAGCATTCTGCCCAACGCGATTCCTGTAATGAATAATATCAGTCTTTTCTCAGGGATTTTCATCGTGCTGGTCGGGCTTCTGTGGCTGGTACGCAGACGGGTTCAAACATCAAAAGTTATCGAAACCGGAGCCAGTTGGGGATGTGGCTACACAGGCGCAGATGCTGCTGTTCATCAGTATTCGGCTACCTCCTGGGCCGACAGTGTCGGGGAATTGGCTTCGGGGGTGGTGAAAGTAAAAAAACAACATCGCAGTTTTGAAGAAGAAGAGATTTTCGCCACACCACGAAGTTTTGAAACACACACATCCGATATTTTTGAAGAAACCCTTGTTACGAAACCGGCATCAAATCTTTTAAAATGGTTTGAAAAAAGCGCCGTATTCCTTACCGGAAACCTTCAGCATTATTTGCTCTATGCACTTGTTTTTATGATTTTTATTTTTTTGCTAACCCTCCTTAATGTTATTTAAAAATGGTGTGGATTGGAGTGATTTCGATGATTTTGGCTGCTTTGATTTTTCCGGGCATCACCGCAATAATCAAGGCAAAGGTGGGTGGACGCAAAGCCCCGCCGCTACTTCAGCCGGTTTATGATGTGGTTCGTCTTTTCAAAAAAGGAGCAGTTTATAGCGCTACCACGGGTCTGATTTTCAGAATAGCCCCACTGGTTTATTTTGCTTCCGTAGTTGCCGTCCTGTTGCTGATTCCGTTTGGCGGACAAAAGGGAATTTTATCATTTGCGGGCGATTTTGTGTTTTTTGCCTACCTGCTGGCATTGGGTAAGTTTATGATGATTGTTGCTGCAATGGACACCGGCAGCGGGTTTGAAGGCATGGGCGCCAACCGCGAAGCCCTATACTCGATGCTGGTGGAGCCTGCCTTTTTTATTTTGATGGGATCGCTGGCACTTTTTGCGGGAAGCATCTCCTTTTACGACCTTTATCTTAGCCTGCACATCCAAACGCATTTATCCTATCTCACGGCGGTTACGGCCATTTATGTGCTGGCCTACATTGCTATGGTCGAAAACAGCAGATTGCCGGTTGACGACCCAAAAACCCACCTGGAACTCACGATGGTTCATGAGGTGATGGTATTGGATTACAGCGGTTTCGATCTTGCACTGATCAACATTTCCAACTGGCTCAAATTCTCGATTTTTGGTACGCTCATCGCCAACTTCCTGTTGCCGTTTTATCTTCCTCATTATGCACAAATACTACTTTTCTTTTTAATCCAATTTGGTTTTGCTACGGTGGTAGGCGGGCTTGAATCCTTTAGGGCAAGAAATAAAATGGCGAAAAACCCACAGTTTATCATCACGCTTTCGGCCATTGCCATTCTTGTTTTTCTTACAGCACTGATTATTACAGAAAAATTCAGTTTAAACTAAATGTCATGACTTATTTTTTCATCATAATTTACAGCATCACACTTGTATATTTCGCCCTTTCTGAACGGGTCAAAAAATTTATCGTCCTTCTGGCGATACAGGGGGTTTTGCTTTTTGGAATCGTTTTTTTCAACCTGGGGCAGGTTGCGTTGGGGGAGTTTCTATTTGTTTTGGTGGAAACCATCGTCGTTAAATCGGTGGTGATCCCTATTTTTCTTAATAAAGTCCGCCGCAACAACGGATTGAAAAGGGTGCATGAAACCGAGATTCCGGTTTTTTACTCTATCATCGTGGTAACGGTGATGCTGATGGGCAGCTTTTTTGTTAGCAATTATCTGCACAATGAGCAAATTCATACTAAGTTTTTTACCGTAGCCATTGCATCCGTGTTTTTCGGGATTTACTTTATCATCATCCATAAAAATGTTTTCAGCCACCTGGTGGGCTACCTGATTATCGAAAACGGTATTTTCCTGCTCTCGCTTGCCGTTGGCAGCGAAATACCGATGTTGGTGAACTTCGCAGTTCTGCTTGACGTACTGATGGGGGTGCTGGTAATTGGTATTTTTATGAACAGGGTGAGCGACAGATTTCAAAGTACAAGTATTGACGAATTGGCTAAACTTAAGGATTAAGGCATGTTAGAATATTACTTTTTGTTGGCTTTGGCGATTAGCGGACTGATGATCCTGTTCAAGAATCGCACATTTAATCAGGTGGCATGCACCCTGTTTGCTTTGCTACAGATTGGCGTTGTTGTATTTGCTTATCTGCACGCCAAAGAAACCGACGCACTGTATTTTAAATATGATATGCTGGGCATTCTTCTTACGGCCGTTCTATCGATTTTAACGCCCATTACTTTCTATCACAGCTATTTATATCTACAACGTTACAGCCCTGAGATCGGGCGGCAGAGCATTTATTGGGCAGCGCTCGTCATCCTTATTACAGCTATGACCGGCGCTTACTTTGCCGAAAATGTAGCGCTGCTATGGGTTTGCATCGAAGTAACCACATTGTGTGTAACGGTGCTGGTTTTTCACGACCGGTCGAAAACATCGCTGGAGGCCTCGTGGAAATATCTTTTCATCTCGTCGGTAGGAGTAGCCATCGCATTTATGGGTATCCTTTTTCTAACGGCAGTTTCGGTAGAAAGTGGGCCAAAATCGCTGAACTTCACCGACCTGATTGCCAACGCGCACACCATGAATGCGACGTGGATCAAGATTGCTTTTATCCTGGTGCTGACAGGATTCAGCATCAAGCTGAGCATTTTTCCGCTTTTTGCGGCAGCCATCGATGCAAAAACGGTAGCGCCTTCACCAGCAAACGCGTTGCTTTCGTCGGCATTGGTGAGTGTTGGATTTGTGGGGATTTTCAGGTTCTACGCCATCATTGCCCACACCGATGCCGACTTATGGGCCAGAAATGTGCTGATGATCACCGGACTGATTTCTATATTTCTTGCCGCAGTTCAGTTGTTCAGGGTTAAGCGCTTCACGCGAATGTACGCGCTTTCTACGATGGAACATGCTGGAATTATTTGCCTGGCACTTTTTGCCGGAGGAATCGGTTATTATGCGGCAGTGCTTCATGTGGTGCTTCATTCGTTTGTGAAAGCAGGATTGTTTTACCAGCTTGGGCAAAGTAACTATATCTACAAATCCATTTGGATAAAGGACAGCGGCGCTTATTTCAAAATAAATCCATTGGGCGCCCTGGTGGTTATGTTGGGATTTTTCTCCATCGTCGCCATTCCACCCTCCGGCCTCTTCGTTACGGAGTTTCTGATTTTTAAAACACTGTTTCTCCAAAAGCATTATTTGATTTCTATCGTCGCCTTAATATTATTAACAGCTATCCTTTTCCAGATTGCCAGGTTCTTGTTTCATCTATTATTCGAAAAAAATCCGGAACAACTTCACGACACCGATTTTAATATTAATAAAGCCGAAAACATTGCACCATTTTTACTATTTGTACTTGCCGCTTATCTGGGATACAGCCCGCCAGGATTTTTCGTAAATATGATCAACTCGGCCATCGCCATAATACAATAGCCAGCATGATAAAGGAAACTATAAGTATAAAAAACGGGGAAAGCATTTTGCTTCAGGATATCCCCACTATGGAATATACTGATTTTAAGTCGGAGATGCTCGATTTACTCAAAGAGGAGCAAAATCATTGTGTCAGCTATTTTGCCTTTAAACGGGATTCCGGTTTACAGTTGATGGCCTGCATTGCCAACGACCACGACGGCACAATCGCGTTGTTGTCGCACAAAATGGCGGTGCAACTGAATCCTCAACTGGAATCGCTCACCCAATATCATTTTCCGCTGCACATATTTGAGCGCGAAATTTATGAAAATCATGGTATCAAATTTATAGGGCATCCGTGGCTAAAACCTGTCAGATTTCCTTCGGATAGAAATGACCAGACCAAGGAAATCAATAATTATCCTTTTTATAAAATCAAAAGCGAGGAGCTGCATGAGGTGGGCGTAGGGCCGATCCATGCCGGCATCATCGAGCCGGGACATTTCCGGTTTACATGCAATGGCGAAATGGTGCTGCATCTCGAAATCCAGCTTGGCTGGCAGCACCGGGGTGTCGAGCAGTTATTTTTAAAAAAGGAAAACCTTTTGCAGCGCAACCTTTTGGCTGAAAACATTTCCGGCGACACCGCCATTGGCCACAGCCTGGCTTTTGTACAAATAATGGAATCGCTTGGCGCAATACCGGTGAGCCGGCAACTTAATCTGGAGCGCGCCATTGCGCTGGAACTCGAACGCATCGCCATTAATACAGGCGATATAAGTGCACTTTGTGTGGATGTGGCCTATAATCTGGGAGCAAGTGTTTTTAGTGTGTTGCGCACCGGAATTATAAACCTTACGCAGGAATGGTGCGGCAACCGGCTTGGCAAAGGAATGATAAGAACAGGTGGAACAAATTACCGGCTTACGCCTAAATTGAAAAACAGGGTGCTGGCCGTGTTGGAAGATTACGAAAAGCGCTTCGTGGAGATGTCGCATTATGCGTATAAACTACCCAGTGTCGAAAACCGCTTTGACGGCATCGGGGTAGTTACCACCAAACAGGCGCGTCTGATCGGATCGGTGGGCATGGCGGCAAGGGCGGCCAACGTTAGGCGCGACATTCGCGAATCGCACCCTTTTTCAGGATTTTCAATCCATCCGTACGAAGCCATTGTTCTGGAAAAAGGAGATGTTTTCGCACGATTCCTTCTCCGGCGCAAAGAACTCAAGCAGTCGATGGCCTGGATTCGTGAAACGTTAAAGAAAATGGATTTCACCAATCAGGAAAACGAACCTCCCATAAAATTTATTAAAATGATGCCCTCTGCATTTTCAGTGTCGCTAACCGAAGGATGGCGGGGCGAAATTTGCCATTGTGCCGTTACCGACGAAAACGGCCAACTGGCAGCTTATAAAATCAAAGACCCCTCCATGCACAACTGGAAATCGTTGGAGCTTTCGCTGCGCAACCTCGAAATATCCGACTTCCCGATCAACAACAAAAGTTATAACCTAAGCTACTGTGGACATGATTTATAAAAAAAGATTCTGACATAAAATTTTGCGGCCAGGCTGTTCACTAACCCCCGCCTTTAGGCCGGGGTTAGAAAAAAGCAATAGTATTTCAGTAAGCTCTAGCCCAAATAAAGAGCATGTATATGATGAGTTCATGTAGAAATAGAGATGTAAAAGTATTGCGGGCTAAAGCCCGCCGGTTTCTGGCAGTGCTTCCTTACCTCGCCCTAAAGGGCAGGGTTACTGAGATGCTACAGATGAGCTACACACAATAAATATCAAAGCCATTATTAAAAAAAAGGAGAGACAAATCATGATTTCAGAAATAAAGATTATGGTCCATAATGGCCAACAGTTTATACCCGATGTTACCACGGCTGAGGTTCCGTCGCCATTTCGGGGCAAGCCCGAGATTAGCAGAGCAGCCGTTGACGAAAAAGCATTGGCAGAAGTATGCCCGGTGGGAGCCATCGCACGAAATCCTGTAAGCATCGACCTGGGGAAATGTACTTTCTGCGGGGAGTGTGCCCTGGCTTTTCCAAAGAAGATCAAATTTACAAACCACCACAAAATATCCACCAACGACCGCAACAGCCTCATTATACGCGAGAATGACTTTGCCGAAATAATGGTTCATCCCGAAAAAATAAGAGCGGAAATACGGACAATATTCGGTCGGTCGCTGAAGCTGCGGCAGATTTCGGCAGGTGGCGATGGTTCCTGCGAATGGGAGTTAAACGCCTGTGGCAATCCCAATTTCGATATGGGCCGTTTTGGGATCGAATTTGTTGCTTCCCCGCGCCATGCCGACGGCATCGTAATCACCGGCCCCATTTCTAAAAATATGGCGGAAGCGTTGCAGGTTTGTTACGATGCCGTGCCGTCGCCAAAGATCATTATACTCTGCGGTGTAGATGCCATCAGTGGTGGCCTTTTTGTGGATTCGCCTGCCATCGACCGCAGCTTCCTGCAAAAATATCCCATCGACCTCTACATCCCCGGCAACCCGCCCCACCCGCTCACCATCATCAACGGAATCCTCGAACTTACCAGGAATAAAGCCTTTTAGTGTTTCAGGGTTTCGTAAACGGCCGAAGAACGTAGCGCCAAAACGCGGCCTGGCATGCAGCTATATCCATGAGGCGGGGGTGATTTTATACCGAGGCTTTACTTTATTTTGAAATTCTCACCTGCTTCCTTCCACCCGCCGCACAGTAATTTATTTTAGAGCCACTCAAAATCCACTTCACTTTCTTTTACGATAAGGATGTGTTTTTAATTTTTTAACTAAAGGTTAACATTTCGAGGGAAATGGCTTGTGCCGGGTTGTGAATTATTAATAATTTTGATACTTCGATTTCCATCAAATCTTTTATTCACCTAAAACAAAGTCTTATGAAAACAAAAATTACACTCATTATTGTGGCAGTGTTCTTCTTTACTTCCGCACGCTCACAGGATGTAGGCCAAACGTATGCGCCTGTATCGGGCCAATCGACCTACTTTGATGTATCACAACCGCTGACTGAAGTCGGGGTTATTCCTCCCAAAGGAGCATCGGGACATCATTTGCATAAAAAGGGCAATGAAATGCCTCAGTTGTTTAAGGATGCAATTTTTAAAAATCCCGACAACGCACTGCCCAAGGGCGATGACCCTGTGTGGCAGAAATATACAGGATCGAGGGGTATGTCAGAACCTATCCAAAATTTTGAGGGAACCAGAAATAGCGACAATGGACCTCCCGGCGATTACGTTGCACCCCCGGACACAGATGGCGATGTAGGCCCAAACCATTATTTTCAGATGTGTAACACCATTTTCCAGATTTTCGACAAGCAAGGCACTTCATTGTTTGGGCCGGCTGATAATTCAACTATCTGGAATGGCTTTGTGGGCGACTGGACAGGAACAAATGATGGCGACCCAATCGTATTGTACGATCAGCAGGCCGACCGATGGTTGGTTAGTCAGTTTGCCATAAACACAGATGTTACAGGAGGGACTTACTGGGTGCTTGTGGCCATCTCCACCACTGGCAATCCTACAGGTTCGTATTATCGCTATGCTTTTCAATTTACAAGCTTTCCTGATTATCCTAAATTCGGTATCTGGCGCGATGGATATTATCTGATGGTGCAGCATGGCAATGGAAGCGTTACGGCTGCTGCCCTCAATCGCAGCCAAATGATTGCTGGTAACATTACAGCCCAAATGGTAACCTTTAATGTGCCTTCGCTGCCAGGGAGTGGATTTATCGGAATGTTGCCATCCGACAATGATGGCACCTGGGCACCATCAGGGGCACCAAATTACTTTGTTTATTTTAGCGACGATGCCTGGGGCGACGACCCCGTTGACAGGCTCAAGATATGGGAGTTTGATGTAAACTGGACATGGACGTGGCTTTCCACACTCACCTTTACCACAAATCTCAACACGGCAGCGTTTAGCTCGGCCTTTGGCTCCCACAATCAGGGTATTATACCTCAACCCGGAACAACTCAGGGACTTGCCGTTATCGAAAAAGCATTGATGAACCGGCTTCAGTACCGGAATTTCGGAAGCTATGAATCGATGGTTTGCTGTCATACGGTGGACGTTAACGGAGCAAACCGGGCAGGTATGAGATGGTACGAATTGAGAAAAACCACCGGTGCATGGTACATTTACCAGCAAGGCACCTATGCCCCGGGAACCACCGACAACTACTGGATGGGAAGTATTGCACAAAATGGTGATGGCGATATTGCCCTTGGATTCAGCGTTTCGAGCGGTACCAGGTTTCCATCTATCCATTACACCGGAAGAAACCCAAACGACCCGCTGGGGCAAATGACAATGGGGGAGCAGGTGATTTTTGCCGGCGCCAACGCACAGAACGGAACAGCCCGCTGGGGCGATTATACTATGATGAGTGTCGATCCCTCGGATGATGAAACATTCTGGTACACCAATCAATATCTGGGCAACTACAATTGGTGGGGTGCATGGATTACACAAATCGCTTCTTTTACGATGGGCGACAATTGTGCGGCTTCGGGAGGTTGTGATGAGTATATTTCGAGAGTTCAATTTGGATCAATAGATAATACTTCTGCCTGTAGTGGCTATCAGAATAATACCAACCTGGTAAACGACATTCCAAATAATACAACTGAAACCATTACCGTTACCAACGGCAACCCATACCCTAGCGACCAGTGCGGGATTTGGGTTGACTGGAACCGTGACGGTGATTTTTCGGATGCCAACGAAACCATTGCAGTTTCCGGTACATCCGGAGTGGGGCCATATACCGCCAACATATCAGTACCTGCGGGTGTTACTCTTGGCGAATGCATCTTACGCATCAGGATAACATACTCCGGGGCAGTAAGTCCCTGTGGAGCGACTACCTTTGGCGAAGTGGAAGATTATACAATAAATGTAGCTCCACCCGCTCCCAATGTATGGACAGGCGGGTATAACTACTACTGGCACAACGCAGGTAACTGGAGTCTGGGGCATATCCCCACATCTGATGAAGATGTGATTATGACTTCAGCCGGCTATCACCCGCCAAGTGTTTCATTTTTTGATGATGCCTGTAAAAACCTTACTATTGAATCGGGTGCAGGGCTTAATATTGCTGAAAAAACCTTGATAGTGAATGGTGATTTGAATATTAGCGGAAATCTTGCCATGAACAATAGCGCCGGCGTATTGACGGTGCTGGGCGATGTAACCTGGGAATCTGGATCAACAGCAGCATTCACAGCTTCCACTGCATTTAATGTTTATGGCAACTGGACTTTTGAGTCGGGTGCCAATGCAAATATTGCCGCCGGAACAGTTTTATTTGCGGGTACTGCCGACAAGTACATCAGAAACTACGCAACAACCTCTTCGTTTTTCAATGTTGGCAGCTATAAACCTGCCGGCTATGAATTAGGAATCAGCAACTTGTCAACACAGCCTTTAACTATCAATGGCTACATCTATGTTCATCCTGCAGCACAATTTGGGGTTTATTCCAATTTTGATGTGGTTTTGAAAGGCAACATCAACTCAAATGGAATATTCTTATGTAATTATGGAACCATTAAGCTCGATGGCGTATCGCAGGAGCTGAGGATGAACGTGGATAATTATTTTAACAACCTCACCTTTAGCCAAACCGGAACCGTAACCGTCAATAATTCGCTGAGCAGCATCGTGGATGTTAATGGTAATGTGTTGATCGAATCAGGTGTTTTCAACCTTTCTGACCGGACGATGAAAGTAGGTGGAAACTGGACTAATTCAGTGGGTTCGTCAGCATTTACCGAAGGTACCAGCCGGGTAATCTTCGATGGCACCGGACACAATTATGTAAAAACCAGCGAAACCTTTAATATAATAGAAGCCAACATGGGCGCTGCTTTGCGCGTGGATAACGCCAGCAGTGTGGTAACCTGCAACCAATACGACTGGACAAGCGGCGGCATTGATGTGGTGGCCGGAACCTTTACTGCCATAGACCTCTACGACAACGGGATTTTTGGCGGCTACTGGCTCAATCCCGGTGGAACCATCAACCTGACCAATGATGGCTGGGTTGATTTAGCCGGAAACGTGAATATTTATGGTGGTAATTTTAATGTGTATGGCGGTACCACCGACAGTTACTGGCCTTTTAGTGCAAATGCTTCCATCACCATGACTGGAGGTGTTTTCGATTTTAAAGGCGTTGGAATTTACATTCCAGGTACCTCAAGTTATACCTTTACCGAAAACATAACCGGTGGCATAATACGCACCGTGGGCAGTTTTAATAACCAACGAACCACTTTTACGCCCACAGGAAATACCATCGAAATGTATGGAAACGTCGATGCATACCTAACCACTGGTGCGGGGTGCAGTGTTGATGATGTTGTTGTAAACAAAGGAGCTGTCGATGGCATGCCGCCCGTTCCCTTATTCGACCGCGAAGGAAAGCCGATAGAGCAAACCAGAGCGAGCACTGTATTTGCAGGTAGCTCTCCGCTTACCATTCTGGGCAATCTCACCATCGAGGCCGGTACCTTTAATTTAGGCGCTTACACTTGTACAGTTGCCGGAATAACAGATATATACGGAACTTTGGCAATGACAAATGCAGCCAATGACCTGACATCAGGTACAATAAGCTGGAATACCGGCTCAAATGACAATGTAACAGCGGGGACTTTCCATGCTGACGAATGGAAGTTTAATGAAGGCACCAATGCTAAACTTGGAACAGGGAATACAGCTTACGTTTATAACCTTTATTACCCTACCGATAGCGATGCTGAATTTGGCAACCTTGAAGCTGTTCCTTATTCAAAGCTTGTAAATGACAATACCGTAAAAGCCTATTATCCGACAAGAGTTGCCGGTAACTTTACTGCTCAGTCGGGAGTAAACTGGTATTTTCAATACGAAGAAACTGATTTGATTGTTTCCGGAAATTCTACCATTGCAAACACAGCAAGTGTTGAGTTCAATCTTGGTGATTTTATAAATACCGGCAGTTTTACCCTGAATGGAAGTCTTTTTTTAGGTACAAATTCTATAGCTACCATCGAGGGTGACTTTATTTTCCCCGCCACTGGTACGCTCAATGTAGGCGTAGGAACTTTTACAAATAATTTCAACACAGGGATGGCCTCATTAGCCGGAACACTGCAACTCACAACCGGAACTGTAGAATTCCCCAACCGGGTAGTGAGCCTTTCCACCACATTCAACGATCAGATCAGCGGCGGTTTGTTAAGATGTGGAAGAACCCTAATCGCTACTGCTGCCGGAGTTTTACAACCAACCGGTGGTACTGTTGAGTTCATTAATGCAAGTTTAGGCAATTATGTGCAGGTAACCAATGGGAATTACCTTTTCAACATGGTACTTGATAAACCCGGATCTTCCTTCCTGGTTTATGATAACCTCGTCCTAAAGGGCAGCTTGTTTATTGATGATGGAATATTAAATTCTAATAACAAAACCATCAGCATTGCTGGCGACTGGATGAATAATGTGGGACCGGCAGCTTTCGCTGAAACAAACAGCCGGGTAATTTTTAACAAATCAGGAGCGCAGTTCTGCTCAACCGAAGACTTTTACATTCTTGAAGTTGACAAGCCATTGGAGTTGCTATACAATGTTGCTTATAACAATATTACCTGCCAGATTTACGACTGGACAAACGGAGGACTTTGGATTTCGCCCGGAAATTTTAGTGCCGCCGACCTGGCTGACGATGGTTTGTTTGGAACTTTTGCCATTTTTGGCGGAACAATGGACTTGTACCAGGGCGTTGATCAATTTGTGGATGTTAATGGAAACATTACGATTGGCTCAGGAGGCTACCTGAATGTTTATGGTGGAAACGGTGAAAGCTACTGGCCATGGTATTCAAATGCTTCTATCACCATGAGTGGAGGTGTGTTCGATTTTAAAGATGTGGGGATTTATGTAAATTCCAGTTCCTCCTATACTTTTACTGAGAACATCACCGGAGGTACCATTAAAACCTCAGGGAACTTTCAGGCCGGAAATCCGGCTTTCACTCCGGCAGGCGGAACCGTAGAATTAAATGGCGGCACCGATGCAGCAATTTCAAATGTTGCAGGAAGCAATTTTCATAATCTTACCATCAATAAGTCGGGAGGTTCGGATGAAGGCTCCGGACCGCTTATCACCCATGATCGCAACGGCGAAACAATCGTGCTCTCGCGAGCCAATCAAGTTACAGTATATTCTGATTTATTGGTGAATGGTAATCTGACGGTCAATGCCGGAAAACTCGGCATGGGCGATGCAGGATATAGCCTCACCTGCATGGGCAGTGCCAGCATCGAAAATAGCGCCACGCTCGAAATGGTGGCTTTATCTAAAATAAAACTCAACACATCACTGACGGTGAAAAATGGAGGAACCTTCCGCGCAACAGGCAGTGCCGGGTCTGAAAGTTGGGTTACGCGTGCCGCAACAAACCGGTATCTTTTTGATGTTCAGTCGGGAGCCAATATTGGCGCCTCGTACACCATTTTCGAATACATGGGTGCCAATGGTATTAGTATTGCCAGTGGCGCCGTGGTCGATCCTGCACAGGCTTTCAACAATTGTACTTTCCGGCAGGGCTTAACAGCAAATACACTGCTTACTATCAACAGCACACAAACGCTCGATT
Organism: Clostridia bacterium; assembly: GCA_009928785.1. Lineage (GTDB taxonomy): Bacteria > Bacteroidota > Bacteroidia > Bacteroidales > 4484-276 > SABY01. The sequence continues at coordinate 14,078 of SABY01000084.1, forward strand.
GCACCGGTGCCATATTCCCGGCCAACACCTGGGGCGGAACCAACAACGTTAAAAAATCCGTCAATTCTGGCCGCATCACCTTCTATGATTACAGCGGTGCCTTTGCCGGCCCGGCCTACGAAAGCGATCCATACAGCAGAGTCGATTGGTTTACTCCGGGGCTTTCTGCCTCCCCGCTGGTGCTAAATGTAAATCCTCCCGCAGGAACGGCTACCATCAACGTTACCTCCAACCTCGCCTGGACAGCCACCGAAAGCAGCCCGTGGTTTTCCATCAGCCCGCTTTCGGGAACCAACAACGGAATCATCACCGTCACCTACAACCAGAATACATCAGCATCCGGCCGTTCGGGAACCATTACTATTTCGGCTCCCGACGTTCCCAATGTTATCGTAACGGTAAATCAGGCAGGAGCAACACTAACTGTAACGCCTGCCTCACGCAGTGTTACAGCTCCGGCAGGTTCCACCACGTTTACTGTGGGTTCCAATACATTGTGGACGGTGAGCGAGAGCGTTTCCTGGTTCAGTGTGTCGCCCATGAGTGGCACAGCAAACGGAACACTCACGGTAAATTATGATCAAAACGTTTCGACAACACCACGCTCCGGACAAATTACCGTTTCCTCCGCCGGGCTTCCAAATGTTGTTGTAACCGTTAGTCAGGCCGGCGCGGGTGCCACACTTACCGTTACTCCTGCAAACCGCGCTGTGACGCCAAGCGCAGGATCAACAACGTATAGCATCGCTTCAAATACCGGATGGGTTGTTACCGAAAGTGTTGCATGGTTTAGCGTAGCCCCCTTATCGGGAACAGGAAACGGCACCTTAACCGTTAATTATAATCAAAATTCCACAGGAAGTCCGCGCGTTGGCAGTATCCTGGTAACGGCGTCGGGCGGATCGCCCGTTGTAACAGTTACCGTTTCACAAAGTGCTTATCCCGGTCACGCCATCAGCCTTAGTGCCGGATGGCAGGGATTGTCGAGCTACATTATGCCCACCAACAACGACATTGTAGATGTATTTAATCCCATTTCAGGACAACTGATCATTGCCGCCACCCTTGCAGAAATGTATTATCCTGCCGGCCCCGTCAATACTATTATCGATTGGGAGAGCCAGTCGGCCTACAAGGTGAAAATGAATGCAGCCGCCAGCCTGACAATTATTGGCAATCCCGAAACCAACAAATCATTCGCGCTGCCCTCCGGCTGGAGTCTGGTTCCGGTTATCTGCAATGTGCCCGTTGAGGCTGTGCCACTTTTCGCGCCTACAAGCCTTGCCATTCTCAAAGATGTTGCCGGCACAGGCGTTTACTGGCCTGAATTTGCTATCAACACCATCGGCTTCTTGCAGCCAGGCCAGGCATACTTAGCTAAACTCAACAGTGCCGCGACAGTAGTATTTCCTGCAAATGCCAAGGAGGCTTCAGGCGCCGAAGTCAAGGTGCATCAATTCCCTGAGCATCCGTGGAACGAAGTAACGGTATCACCAGCATCCCATCAAATTGCCATCCTGGCCGATGGCATGCAAGGTTTGCTCGCTGGCGATGTCCTCGGTGTATTCGACGAAAGCGGCAACTGCTTTGGCGTTACAGCCATCCACGCTACCGATCAAAACCAGATACTTACAGCTTACGCTAATGACGAATTAACGGCCGCCATCACCGGTTTTGCCGACGGCAACCTGATGCACTTCAAAGTTTACAGGCCGCAAACCAACGAAATCCTCAATGTGGAAGTTGGCTTTGACACACGCCTGCCACAGCAGCAGTATTTCCAGGCAGAAGGGCTTTCGGCCATTTCTGTTCTTAAAGTTTCTGCTGTCGGCGTGGCAGAATCCACTTCCGAAAGTATCGGCATTTACCCCAACCCCACCACAGGTGTGGTCACGCTGTCCGGTATTGCCGGTTATTCTAACGTTCATGTAATTGCCGCCAGCGGCAACATTGTTCGCAACCTTTCCACCGATCATGCCGGCCAAATCACCATCGACTTGTCGGCAATGAGCAAAGGCATTTACCAACTGCATTTTATTGGCAAGGAATTGTCAGTTTACAAAAAACTGATTCTGAACTAAACGCCCGCGCAAAAATCAAAAAAGGCTGTCCGGTTTGGGCAGCCTTTTTTTATTAAAACAAATGGTATTTTAAACAGCATTTCTTTTCGGCAGTGTTTTGATATTGTCGTAGAAAGTTTGGATAAGCTTCGCAGCCAGTTCGCCCAGATTGATATTTGCCGGGTTTTGGATGCGTGTGTAAATAATTTACTACTTTTGGGCTGATTATTTTTAGTTCATTACAAATCAGAATTTTATCCTATGCTGCGCAAGTTATGAGGATGGACAAGAAAAAAATACATTACCAACGATGAAAGTAAGCCTGCGGGATATCTTGTATGGATTTGAAGATCGCGAAGAAGAGCGGCTCTTCGTCTTCGATTACTTCAGGCGATTCAAAACGCAGGTGCGCATGGGAATCTTAATCGCCATCTTCATTTATCTGGTTTTTTATTTTATCGACATCTATGTTTTTCCCGAGTTGGAACCCCACCTCCTGATCAACAGGCTTTTCATAACCAGCATTTTTGCACTGATATTTGGCCTGTCGTTTACACGATACTTTGCCCGGTACATGCAGTGTTTTCTCTTGTTCTTTGGCATCGTAGCCGCCTTGGGAATACTTTGGAAGTTGCACTTGCTGAATGCAAACGGCTATGATTTTAGCTTTTTCTATCCCGGACTCATCCTCACTTCGGCCATCGTTACTTTTTACATGCGTGTTCGTTTTGTACATTCGGCACTGCTCAACCTTTTTGTAATAGTATCCTATGTGGTGTTGTTTGTTTTCTATATTCATCCTGTTCCCGACACTTCCCGCATCGACCTTAATCAAACTTTTGTAAACAGCTTGTTTTTTATTGTTGGCAGCAGCTTTCTTAGTCTTTACGGCGCCTACTATCTCGAAATTATTACGCGCAACGAATACCTGACGCGATTGCATATTAACCAACTGAACAGTAATCTGGAGATTGTGGTAGAGCAGCGCACTACCGAGCTGGAAGATGAGAAGCGCAAAAACATAAGCCGCCTGCTCGAAGGCCAGGAAAAAGAACGCGAACGAATTTCCAAAGAGCTTCACGATGGCGTTTGTTGCCAGCTTGCTTTGATAAAAATGAATCTGGAAGCCCTAAAGCAGCCCATAGAGCTTTCTGATTTGTCGCAACCGCTTGCCGCCATCGAAAATCTGGCAAGGGATGTACACGACATTTCGCACAACCAATCGGTTTTTATCCTGCAAAGTGTAGGGCTTCCCAAAGCTATCGAGAGCAGCCTGTATCAGATGCTCTCCCGTTGCCAGGCGCACTTTAACGTTTACTTTCACCAAATCAACGGTGGCTTGCCGGCAGCAACACAACTGATGCTATACCGGGTGTTTCAGGAAGCGCTCAACAACATTGTTAAGCACGCACAGGCCACCGAAGTAGATATCCAACTGGTGCGGCACGACGATCAACTGAGTTTTGTTGTCGCCGACAATGGCAAAGGCTTCAACGTAACCAACGGTCACCCCGGCCTGGGCCTGCACAACATGCGCATGCGCATCGAAAACCAGCTTCAGGGCCAACTGATCATCGACAGCACCCCCGGCTATGGAACCACCATTATTGTCAACCTCAAAAGTGAAGAACCATGATAAAAGTTTTTATTGCCGACGATCACCAGAGTTTTAAAGATGGATTGATAAATTTGCTGAAAGCCGATCGGGAGATAGAAGTGGTAGGGCAGGCCAAAAACGGCCGGGAAGCGTTGGATGCAGTTGCCATCCATCCCATCGATGTAATGATTCTGGATGTGGATATGCCCTTGATGAATGGCGAAGAAGCGCTGGTGGCTATCAAAAAGCTAAAACCCGAAATTAAAGTACTTATCCTTACTTCGCTCAACGATAAGGCGCTGGTAGAT
>SABY01000220.1 GCA_009928785.1 Clostridia bacterium
CCGTCGAGCACTACGCTCACCAGGTAATAGCCTTTGGGCAGCTTGCGTTGTTGGCTATCGTCGGCATGCCAGCGCAGGCGGAAGTTGCCAGCCGTGGTTTGGGCATCCAGCAGCGTGTTGATCAGTTGGCCTTCGAGGTTGTGCACAAGCAAACGCAGGTGACCTTCGGCCAAAAGTGTGAACTCTATCGAGGTGCTTTGCTGCATAGGGTTGGGAATGGCTTTTAGTTTATCACCCAGGTGCTGCGGTCGCTGCCGCCATATTCCGGGATTGGTGTCGCTAAACTCGTAAGCCCCCATGTCGATTCTTCCATCACGGATGCGTGGGTTACCGGCAAGGTCGGTGGCTGGCAGGTGTAACGTGTCGAGGTTGGGAAAGTAAAGCACATATTTTCCGTTTTCGTTTTTTATGTAGGGCGGCTCCATGCCTTCCTGGTACATGGGCGTACCAGCATCTATACAGGGCGATGTGGGCTGCAGTTGATAAGGGAAATCGCCGGTACCGGTAAAGAGCGGGTTGCCTTCGATATTGTTGGCACCATAATGCAGGATGTTGAAGTTTTGCTGGTTCCAGATGTCGTCGAGGCCCAGCTCGATAAGCGAGTAATCGAGATAAAGCACGCCCGGCGTCTCAAGTGGTGGTTCTACCCCCAGAACGATAGCAGGATGCTCGTTGCCATAAAAAACAGAATTATACACATAGCTGGTCATGTTTTCCCAGGTAGCATAAGCTCCCGGCAGATGGTTCTCGTTTTCGTTGTGCGCCACGGTGATATTGGAAAGCCTGCTTTCTCTTGCTCCGACTGTGATTGAACTCAAAAACTCGGCGCCGCCCCACCAATCGCGGCAATAATTATGTGCAACCAACAAACCTGCATTGCTTGTAATTAAAGGTCTCAGTTGGGTATAACTTTGTCCTATACCAATTCCACCTCCTCCTCCGTAGGCATTCAAGTAAGGTGTATTATAGGCGGCGATACAGTTTTTTAAAAAGATTACATCATCTTTTACTATTTGCCTGCTATATCGCGACGTCAATGCCATGCCACCCTTATTATTGATTGCTGTTACATTGTTCATTACAATTCTATCATCAGTTAATACTTTTACCGCACTATTCTGCACACCGATACAGTTGTCGATCACAACATCCTCCATCCGAAAACTAGATATCGTCCAAAGGTAATAAATTGCTCCGGCAGCAGAATAAACATCATCAATAAATGAATTACCGTTTTTTAAAGTAAGGTTTTTTAATGTTAAATTCGAAGACCTGATACGGCAGCTATAAAGAAACCAAGTCTCTTCGGCGTCGAGAATGCAAGTGTTTTTATCTTCCCCAATTAAAGCGGAATTGCTGCGCGCATTGATTGGGAAAACCTCATCATTTGCTGACGGGCTATAGATTCCGGGCAGCACATGGATGGTACGCGGGTTGTTGGTATCAGGCTGTATTTTGGTCATCGCATACCAAATATTTTTTAAAGGCGCTTCCGGTGTCAGGCCGCTATTGGTATTGTCGCCCTCCGGGCTTACGTAAACGTCGGCTGTTATCTGACTGATCATGGCATGGTTCATCTGGAATTCGTAGTCATACACCGGAACTCCATTGTTGGTATGATAATTAAGCATACAATATCCCTGATCTTGAGCAACCGTAAAGGTATCCAGCTTGATAAAGTTGCACTCAACTTCAAAGTGCTTGCAGATATCATTGCCCTTGATGGAATGATTACAAAAAATATTGTTTAAATCGATGGTGTCGAAGTTGATGTAATCGCCACCACCGGCCCATACGCCTCCGCCATATTCATAAGCTATATTATTTTTTATCGTGGTCGAAATTAAATCAAGATTAGAAAACCATACGGCAATTCCTCCACCTGCTGTACATGACAAATTATTTTGGATAACACAATCGGATACAGTTGCATCAGCATGATACAAAACAATCCCTCCTCCGGCGAAAGTATAAATCTCCGGGTTTCCACGTGAATTGCCATTTTGAATGGTCAATCCGCAGATCATCCCTTTTGTTCCGGTGGTAAGATTATTCATGTCTATCACCGCTTTTTGAGCATTACTGCCATCGATGATGGTTTGATACACGTATTGCCGGTCGCCGGTGGTAAGGTACAAGCTCGCCAAAGTGAGGGGCTTGCCGTTGATGTGCAGATTTTCATAATAGGTGCCCGGCCACACCAGTACCGTGTCGTTGAAAGCGGCAGCGTCGATGGCCTGCTGAATATTTGTGTAATCACCCGTGCCATCCTGCTTTACGGTGAGGACAGCGGCGGAAAGGGAGGAAGATAGAAGAAAGAGAATAGTAGGTAGAAGGTAGAAGGTAGAAGATAGAAATACAGATATGTTGGATTTGTGTTTCATGATTTTAGTTTTTAAATTGTTAAAAAAAATGTTTAGCGTATCAGCGCTACTTTCTCGTTGGCAATCATTTTGTCGTTTGCCATAAGGCGGATGATATAGATGCCGTCGGGGGCGATTTTGCCGGTGTGGGCTATGCCGTCCCAGGCCGCTTCGTAGTAGCCTTCGCCATAATTCCCCTGCATCATTGTAGTTAAAAGCTGTCCCTGCAGGTCGTAAACGGAAAGCCTGACATGCGAGGGCGCGTTGAGTACACAGTTGCACATCACCGAGCGGCTGAAAGGATTGGGCGAAGGCGGCTGCAGCATAACCACTGCATCGCCGCGTGCAGATTCGCCGGATTTAAAGGAGATGACATAGTAGGGTTGCTGCTCGCCAGTATAAAACGTACGGCTGACGCGCTTTCGGGTAATGCGATCTACCACCGAGTAATCATTGCTGCCCAGCCTGGCCGACTTAAAGCCGCTCCAGGTTTCTACTGTTATCGGTTCACCCGAAGGAATACCCGCCAGATAGGCATTTACCTCGGTAATGCTGTCGCCGGGTCTCACTACGGCGGCGCCTACACAACTGTCGGCGACCATCAGGGCAATTTCCTGAATGCCGGCGGTGCTGTCCATCTCAAAATAAAAGGGAACATAATCTGCTTTTTTAGTGTAGGTGTAATAGTCGGTGGCGGGATGATCGACGGGAGTACCCGGGCTGGCATCGTTGTTCCATACCAGCGTGCAATTCTCTTTTACCGTTACTATCAATCCATCGCCGTACCTGATCGGCGAATCAAGGCTGGGACCCTGTACGATAACGCCATCTTTAAGCACCAAAGTCCAGTGTTCGGTAGATATACGCGTAAGCTTGTTCCATACTCCTGCTAAGGCATCCTCCGGCGGCAGCGGGTATTCCAGAAAGTACCCAATCCAGTTTTCGTAAGCGGCGTTGAGCGGGATGGGCGTGGTGGGATCGAGCACCGTGCCGTAAACCGGCAAATTTTGGACAACCGAGGAGCTGCTGTAGTATTTATAGCCCTGTGTGCTCATTAACGTGGGTAAATCTTCAAGATTCCAATTTTGTAATGCATAAGTCAAAGAATAAGTTTCCCCAATCAAACTTGTAATGAGCTTAAAATAATTAGGGAACGGATCGAGGTTCTCCAACAGCGCCTGCGAGCTATACGCATTGTTGCCCAGGCGGGGCATGCACGGAAA
>SABY01000221.1 GCA_009928785.1 Clostridia bacterium
AGCCCTGCAACAGGCTACGGCGCCGGCAGCCACGTATGCGCGCAATGTGCTGGTAATGCTCCACCAAACCGAATATGACGAGCCTATCCAAATTCCTGACTTGTTCAAGTCCATAAAGACAGAAGAACAATACGAAAAATTGCGCTCTGCCACAGCACCTTCGGTATTGGAAGTTTATCCCAATCCGGCCAAAGACTATGTGATGATAAAATACGCGGCTGACGAACAAAGCAACAAACGCACGCTGGAGATAAGAAATCTAAAGGGTGAGCTGATCAGGGAAGTGCCAATGACCCAGGCCGAGAATACCGCCACGGTTATTACCCGTGGATGGAATGCAGGCACTTATATAGTAAGCCTGGCTATCAACGGCAAAACCACCGAAAGCACCAAATTTACCATCATTCAATAATTCTTAAAACTAACCCACCGGATCAACAATCCGGTGGGTTTATTAAACATAACCACAATGAAAAAGTATTTACTTGTTTTATTTAGCGTGATCTTCACTTATCAGTTGGCTGCACAAAGCCAGCGATGGGAGATAAAAATTGGAGATTCTTACACCACAGAAAATTTTAAAGCTATTGCTGAATGCTACGATCAAGGCTATAAAGTTCTCACATGGAAAGGGAATCAGAATGGTCATGGCACAGCACTAAAAACAGATAAGAATGGTAATTTACTTTATGAAAAAATCTTTGACCATCTTGAAGGGGGTTTTAATCTTATGGCCATTGTTGAAGATTCATCGGGGAATTTTTATATTGGAGGTTTTTTTACCTATCATAAAAACTTGCCGTTTGTGATGAAATTTAATGCTTGTGGAGAGCAAGAATGGTGCAAACATATAGTACATGGTTTTGGAGGAGGAGTAATGGATTTAGTCATCAATAAAAACAACCAGCTTATTGCTCTAATATATTGGGAAAGTGGTGATACAGGGGACCAAATATACCTTGTAGGTTTTGATTTGGACGGACATGAACTATGGAAGAATGCTTATGCAAAGAAAAGCGATTATCCGCTCACAACAAATCCAGTACCACGCGATCTGTTATATCATAACGATGAATATTACATTTCCGGAGATGTTTATTGGCCCTATCCTGACGATCCCTATCATGTTTATCAGCGGCAATTATTTATAGGCATTACCAGTACATTTAAGGAAAAATTTATGGTGCCTTTCTATGCCCTTGATTCGATATGGGGCAAAGCCTATAGCTGCATACCTATCAATGATTCAGTTATTATGGGGGTGGGAATAAGGCGCTATTACAGCAGTCGTGATATTACCATCTTATCGTTTATTAGCACTGATGGTAAAGAACTCGGCTACAGCCAGATCTTGAATGAGCAAATTGGTCCAAACATTAACAATAACTACACTCATGACATTGTCCGCATCAATGATTCGTTATTCCTCGCGGCGGTTCCCTTTGGTGAGGATTTAAGTCTTAATCCGGTGGGAGAGCTTGTAATTGATGCTGCAGGCAATGTGTATAAAATCAAATCACACCCAAATACACAGGATAAGCCAGCAATTATAAAAACCCGTGATCAAGAATATTTGGTTGGCACTAATTTTAGAGAAGGTAATGATTCTGATATTTATCTCTACAAGTTTGATGATAATCTTCAATCTGTATCCTACGACACCACCCAGCGTGTTTACGACAGCCTGTGTCCGCACCCGATCGAATCGGGTATTTTGGATTTAACGGAGTGCCTGGTGGTAACAGATATCGAAGAGCTGCCCGGCCCGGAAGAATACTACGAAAGCATCCGCCACATCCCCATAAAGGTGCATCCCAACCCGGTAAAAGATGGCAGGCTTACCCTGGAATTTGAGAATACCCAGCACCACCAAAATATGCAGTTACGCTGCTACGATAGCTTTGGCCGTCAGTTGCACAGCCAGAAGATTTACAAAGGGCAGCAGGAAACCAAACTCGATGTTTCCGCCTGGAGCGCGGGCATGTACGTTGCCGTAATATACAGCGACGGCGGCGCCTGCGGCAAAGTAAAGTTTGTGGTGGAGTAGAAAAATATTGCCGCACACAGCACCACCATGAACTGCAAGCCTGCCAGGTATTTACGTACACGTAAAACCTGGCAGACTTTTTTTTATAAAGCAGCGCTATTTTATAATTTTCCGTCGCACCACTTGTTGGTTATCAAAGGTAATTTCGACAACGTAAGGTCCTCCGGGCAGATGCTCAACGTTGATGCTACTGCCGGCCGATTTTTGGGATTGAACCAACTGCCCCTGTACACTATAAATATTGATTTCTAAAACGCCATCAGCATCTTCAATAATGACTGCCTGCAGACTCTGGTTGTAGTAAACCACCCTCTTTTCGGCCGAAGGACTTTCATCAATTGAAATAGGCAGATCATAGTTGACAAGGATTTCTGATGGCGCAGATTCACCATAGGGATTGGAATACACGGCAGTTACCCACATTTCGCCAATTATTCCTATTTCCATATCAAAAAATATTTCAACAGGCGTAGCAAGTACGATGGTATCTCTTGTGTAGAAATCGAAATAATAGAGCTTGTAGTTTTCTAAAGTAGCGTTGGTTGAATTTGCGTTTGGCGCATCCCAGGCAAAGTGCGAACAATAAGTTGGCCCATACAGCCACCATCCTGCACATTCGCCGGATTGGTCAATCATAATGTATTCGTAACTAAACTGAAAGTTGGTGGGTGGCGGAAACTGTGCAAAAGCCGTTGATGCGATGATGACGAATAAAATTCCAAATAAAGTTTTCATAACGTTTTTGTTTTAAAATGAAAAACAAATATAGAGAATTATTATTAAGTGACAACTTTAAAAATCCAAGGCTCTGATATAAAATTTTGTAACCAGAAAATCACTAACCCCGGCCTAAAGGCCGGGGTACAGGGCAAAAATATTTCAGTGGGCTTTAGTCCAAAAAAAAGAATGCCAGGATTGGTTTGCTGATGTAAAATATGCAGTCAAAAAAAATCCCCGAATCAAATAAATGAGACGGGGATTAATAAAAAGTTGGCAACGACCTACTTTCCCACCAAGACGGCAGTATCATCGGCGCAGGTGGGCTTAACTACTCTGTTCGGAAAGGGAAGAGGTGAACACCACCGCAAAAGTCACCATAAGATTTTAAATATCTTAATAAAATGACAAAACACAAAAGAAGAACAACAGATCGGTCAGGTGATGACTGATACAGTTAATAGAAAGCGTTTGGGCAATTAGTACTGCTCGGCTTTGCCATTACTGACTTTACACCTGCAGCCTATCAACGTCCTGGTCTAGAACGACCCTTAAAGGAAGCCTCATCTTGAGGTGAGTTTCGTGCTTAGATGCTTTCAGCACTTATCTCGTCCATACATAGCTACCCTGCGATGCAGCTGGCGCCACAACAGGTGCACTAGAGGTATGTCCAACCCGGTCCTCTCGTACTAAGGTCAGGTCCTCTCAAGCTTCCAACGCCCACAACAGATAGAGACCGAACTGTCTCGCGACGTTCTGAACCCAGCTCGCGTGCCACTTTAATCGGCGAACAGCCGAA
>SABY01000085.1 GCA_009928785.1 Clostridia bacterium
ATAAAGGTGCAGCGCACCGATAATATTTGTAGTTGATGGATAGCAAGTGGCACTAAGGTGCAGCGCACCGCGATATTAAAATTAAATAATCTTGCTTTAGAGATTTGATGGTCAGTGTGTAATGTATTTTTCAGCAAACCATACGTAGGAACAGATTTCTGAAGAGCTTCAAAAAGACGTAAAATATTTTCTAACAAGAAATGGAACGCTGATGACGCAGATCAAACAGATAGCCGCTATTTGAAATCCGTGGAAATCAGCCAAATCAGCGTTATCTGCGTGCTATAAATAATTAAAACGGCGGCAGCATGTGTCTGTCAGGGCTACACAACAAAAACGACCGACAAACGAGCAGACGAAAAACAACGCTTTTGATGAAAGAGCCATCAAATCTATTCTTCAATTTGCGATCGGCTCCATCCGGCATTTTAGTATCCTCACCGGATAGACAGCGTCGTGCTTGAGCGCCAGCGTATAAATGAAGCCGCCGGCAAAATGAAAATGCGCCATTTGCGAAAGCAGCTCATAGCCTTCGATTTCAAACGCCGACTGTCCCAGAAATTCCCCCTCGCCTGTGTAGGCCTGAAACACATAATCTTCCGATGGTTTGTTGGTGTAGATGAAAAACAAAGCGTTGTTTTGTTCGTCCAAAATAATGTTGTAAAAATAGGGCAGGTGGTCGGGGTAGAAGCCGGGCGTTTTCACCTTTTCGGCCAACGAAACATCCAGGCCGTCTTTGCGGAGTTGTTTTTTAAAATTTTCATAATACGCCTGTTTCTCCTCTGCGCCAACCTTCAACTGCGCCATTTGCAGGTCGAAAGAAGATTCCCGGTACCGGCCATTTTCTTTCGAGAAAACCGTAACGGTTTTGCTGGTATTGTTGGCGAGCAAGATGCGGTCGTTGCTGGTAACCCTTACCATTTGCTGGTTACGGACGTAAGGCGCCGCAAACGAAATAAGCACACCATCTTTTTTGGTTTGGATAATGCCCGGTTGGCTGTTAGATTCTGTCTCTTCGTAAATGATGCTGTATTTGCCGCTTTCGTAGTTCAACTCCGCAATCACATTTTTGTGTCGGCAGCCGCTCACAGGCACATGTCCCCAAACGATCAGATTGCCTGATTTCATCGGGAAAATATCGAGTGGCGCAAAGTCGAGCGTAATCAGCTTTACGAAATTTCCGTCAAGGTCGAAAAAGTTAATCCTCCCCTGTGCATCGTTCACCACCAGCAGTTTGTTGTTCAGGATGCCGCGCAGGTTGGGATTACCGGCAAACTCGCCGTTGTTGTAGCCTTTTTTCCCAAAGGTTTTTATCACTCGGCCCGTTTTGTCGAGTATCTGAATCGTGTATTTCCCACGGTTGCATACAAAGATTTGCTCCTGCGGGCCCAGGGCAAACTCATTCATCACACCGAGGCGGCTGGCGGCGTCGCTGTGCGATGCATCATAAAAAAGCGATCCCCAATCGGCGTTGGGCAAAAAGGAACTTTCGGGGATAAGCTTCACTGCAGCGGCGTTATAGCTTATTTTTTGCGCTAAGCCGGCAGTAGCTATGGCCAGCAGGATGATGAGGCTGGCGGTGATTTTTGTTTTCATCGTTTATTGTTTTTGGTGTTACAATCCGTTGCTGCCCATCACCATTTGCCGGTTGTGCCAGCAGCGGTTGGGGCTGATGTAATAGTTGAGTTCTTCAAACTGATCCGGCAAACTGTTAACGGCCGGCATTTCCGACTGAACCGTGGCGACGGAGTTTTCATTTTTATCAAAATAAAACCATAAGCCGGCTGCTGCCAATATTAAAACAGCGGCAGCATAGCGCCAATATTTTGGGATAAAAAGGATGCGCTTCTCAGTTTCAATTTTCGAATAATCAAATGGTGGTGCAGCTTCCGCTTTTGCGGGATTTAAAAGCCGGAGAGCTTCTATGGCTTGTGCCCGCCTTGCTTTCACCGTGTCGAAAATCTGTTTTTGCGCAGCGTCTTCCGACACAAGTTTTTCTACCTGCGCTGCTTCCTTTGCGGTAAGCTCCTTGTCGAGATATTTTAAAAAAAGCGTTTCGTTATGCATCGTCTTCGTTTTTTAAGGTTTTGGCAATTTTGTCGATGATCCGCCACAGCGTTTTGCCCACTGAGTTTATGGGTATTCCTGTGGCCACGGCCATCTCGCGATACGACATCTCCTCCTGATACAAAAGGATGAGAAATTTATCCCTGGGTTTCAGTTGGTCGATGATTTCTTTTATTCTTTCAAGGTTTTCGTGATGAATGAGCACCTCTTCCGGACTGGCTGAGGCTCCGGCGCTTTCATACAAACCTGCGTTGATGCTCTGGCGGCGGGCATTTTTTTTCTTTAGATTCATGCTCAGATTCCCGGCTACTTTGTAGAGCCAGGCACGCGAATTTTCCAGCTCCGGCGCCTGCTGCCCCATCCGCTCATAAAGCCTGATAAAGACCTCCTGCGTCACCTCTTTCGCGCTTTCGCTACACTGCAAAAACCGGTAGCAAAAGCAGTAAATCTGCTCATAATATTGCGCATAGAGTGTCTCGAAGTCAGCCATTACATTGTATGTGTTGAAAATAAGAACAGCCAGACCATCAGTTTATGACGATAGGGTAAAATTATTCTTATTTTTAATACTGATTTCCAAAAGCATTTTTCAGAAGTTCTATTTTGCTTATTCAAGCTCTATCGGATTGAAAGGGACAGAATGATCTTTGGGGTTCATTATGAATTTCCCATCCACATGAATAGCAAAAGAAACACCCCTTGAATTATAGTATGCTGTAAGGTTTTGGTATTTCCTGACAAGGAAATTGTGCATCTTTTCCCGCGTCGTTTCGGTGTAATTCCAGTTGCGTATCCTGATCGGCTCTGCTGATTTTGGTTTTCTAATACCAATGCAGTTATAAACAAAGTGCTTTTTCGAATCCTGCAATTCCAGAATCAGCCCGGGCAATCCACCAAATTTATAAGGCCCTTCACGCAAAGGTATTTCATTTGTAAACCAAGCCTCATATTTCCTGCCCCTGAAAGTGGTTACCGCTTTTTGGCAGGAATACTCACGAATAGTCTTTCTTTCATTTTGAATTACCCAATTTAATTTCGGGGTCTCCTCCACGTAACGAAAAACAATATCGTCCGACCGGTAGGTAACCTCAAATGTTTTTGTCTCCTGGTTTCTAACGATTTCATATTGAGCAGCAGATTGTGGCGGAGAAAATAAATTCTCTGCATTTTGTGCTTCAAGAATAGTATTGATCGAATCATTGGTAACAAGCAGCTTGCTGAAATACTTCGAGCTATGAAAACCAATTTGTAAGGCCTGCTCATCGGTAAGCTTTTCAGCAGGGTGCAGTGTGTCTTCAACAAAATCGAGCTGATAGAGTATTTCAAGCCTCATGGTATCGATCGTAGTAAAACTATTTTCGAAACTCAGGGTTCGCATCTGGCCAGAAACCTGCATTTTCAGTGCGATTGCAAATAACAACAGCGTTATAATTTTATACATATTTATTCCATTTTCCTGGTTCATTACTCAAGCTCAATAGGATTGAATGCACACTTGAAACCCTTATTCACCGGTTCGATCTTATCGTTTTTGGTTACCTGCATTACCGGTGTTCCTGATGCGTTAAAAAAATCAACGGGATTCTCGTGTATCCGTTTGAGGAAAGCATTTAATTTTTCACGTGTGGTGGATTCATATTTCCAGCTCCACATTTTTATCTCATTAATCTGTTTCTCTTTTTCAATTCCTACACAGTTATACACATAATGTCCCCTGGTGTCCTGGATTTGCAAAATAAGTCCCGGCAAACCGCCGAATTTAAACGGCCCTTCACTAAAAGGGATTTCGCTGGTAAACCATGCCTCATAGCTTCTTCCTCTAAAATTGGTGATTGCTTTTTGGCAGGTGTAAGTTAAATATTTCCTGGTGACGGGAAGGATTTTCCACGCAAGTTTTATTTTGTCTTCGGTGTATAGAAAAGTTGGGCCATTGGCAAATGTCCGGTAAGTAACCGTATTCATGCTCGCCGGATAGTTTTTAAAAACCTCGGTTGGTGGAACAATGCCTTGAAAAATAGGTGATGTTGCCCTACCATTTTTAATAGCTTCTGTGCTTATCGAATCGGCCTGGAAAATAAATTGGCTATACGATTTTGAAATGCGTTTCCCAATTTGAAGAACCAATAGGTCTTCTTCTATTTCGTTGGGTTTATTGGTATCCACCACAATTTTTACTTCATAGGTTATGGTAATAAGCGATGTATCAATTACTTTATAATTATCCAATCTTTTTGGTAATACAGGTAAGTTGGTCGTTTCCTGCGATATTGCAATAACGCCTTGCGCCTGAGAAAGAAAACCTGCACAAAGCATGTGACTGACGAACAGCACTAAAAAAGTTATTAATTTCATGGTCGATGTATTTGAATTTATTTTTAAAACAATTTAAACCGGGCGCTTAATAAAACAGAAGCCGGACGAATCCTATACTCTGAATAGTCGCTGCTGAGCGTGCCATAGTAAGCATACACATATTCTGATGTGTTTAAAATATTGTTATAGTCCAGCGTAAATCTTACGCTTTTCCATGTGTATGTTATTCCGGCATCCAAAAGATAAAAGTTTTGCCGGAGGCTTCCATTGCGCGTGTTGTAGTATTCCAATCCAAAATTGAATATTAATCCATTGGGAAGAATGTAATTAATTGTTGCCGCATCGATAAAACTAACAATGGGTTCAAGTTCGTTACCGGCATTGGTGCTGCCGCTTACTCGGCTCCAGCTACTTTTGTTGGCAAATTGCACGTTTTCGATTACAGCCAGGGAAAGCGTAATATTGGCATTTATCCCCTGGTTTTTATAATCGATCAGGCTGTCTTGCCTGAGCTGAGGCGTAACGCCTTTACCCCAGGAGGCTTCCGCATTGATAGAAAGTTTTTTCCAGTTGAATCCTTTACCTGCTCGCACTGTAACCGAAAAATAATTGCCTGTGTTTTCCAGTTCAACCGCTGAAATTTTCATCAGGGAACCTTCAAACTCCTGTGCATACATTACTTCATTGCGATACCGGTTGTATCTGAATTCAATGTTTGTAAACAAAAACCGGATAATATCTTTGTAGGCAAATCTGAAAGTTCCCTGTTGGCCATACGAATCGGAAAGTCTGCTTTGGTAGTGGCTCAGGGTTCGGTAATTCTGCAAAATGTAGCCTGAGTAAAGATTGCGCAGGTTTGGGTTATAGTTGTACCAAAACCATGATGCTGAAATCTCCCAGTGCGTATTGATACTATACCTTACATTGGTTTGTGGCTGAAAAATGATCCGGTTTTGATGGGAATCATTTGCTTTAATTTTATCATAAAGTGAAATAAACTGATACTGTATGGGTGTTGACAACTCAAAGTTGAAATCGCGTTTACGGTAAGTGATTTTTAGCGAAATCCCGGCTTTTACACGCATCCAGGTCAATTGGTTTTGAAGCGAATCACAGGATAGTTCTGAATATGCATCACCAATTTGTGATGTTGCCAGTTTGGAATTGAGCGACTGATGTTCGAACGAAAAAAGCATTATCGGGTGAAACCGAAATGATTTCCAGCCTGCCGATGAAAGAAACATCAGGCTGTTTTTTGTTTTAAAGTTATTAAAACCTACATCCTGTCTGATGGCATTGTAAGGAATGCTGTCATTCAGCACAGCATCAAACATGCCCGGCGAAACATCCAGCCGGTATGGCTGCGACTGGTAAAAAGATTGAGAATACATTTCAGTACCGGAGCTTTGTTTGTTATCTCCACGTCTGATCCAATGGATGGTGGAAGTTATTTTAAATGGATCACTTTCGCCATCTTGCTCAATGTGTTCATCACTAATAATGTTACTGGTGCTTTCTATGAAATTACCCGAAAACAACAATCGAGTATTCAAATAATTTTTATCGTTGTTTCTTTTGTAGCCAATGCCCCCTTCAATATTAAACCGGCTGCTCTGTGAATCCATCTGCTCTTTGATGGTAACCGTATCTTCACTGGGAATAATATAGCGGGTTTGGTCATGGCTTTTTCTGTTGTCAACATCACGAAATCCGTTTATGTTGAAGGTAAATTCTGCTTCATTCTTTGTTTTGATCAGATTATTAATAGTGCCGCCATAGGCTTCGTTAAACAGATATCTGCTTTTATTAATCTGTGGAGACATCGGTTGTACGATGGAAGATATTGATCCTGTTAGCTGCATCTCTTCATCGGTAAACGACTGAAATTCCTGATCCAGATCGTATCCCGTATTGTTGGATTTTAAAGCAACCAGGTGTTGGCGTTTTTTACTAAAATACATGCCGGTTACTGAGCTATTCCACAGAAATTGATTGTCTATTCCAGCACCTGCATCCGCCATAGCCGAGTAAATGCCTTTTGCCCCGGGTTTAAGTTTTAGGTTTAATGCTGCATCATCAGTAAATGCAATATCTTCGAGTGCTTTAATGGGTTGATGATTTTCAAAAACCTGCACTGTGGCAATGTCGGAGGCGGTGATGTTGTTGGTGGCAATTCCGTATCGTCCCTGCAGCATATCCATGTTTTCGATGTAAAACTTGCTGATGGGTTTTCCGCGATATTCAATCTGTCCGCTTTCCTTCACCTCAATGCCGGGCATTTTTTTCAATACATCAGCAATTACAATATCTGTTGAATCCCGAAAGGCATCTACCACATAGTTGATGGTGTCGCGCGTGCCCCATATTTTCTCTGATTTTACGGTAAATTCTGCCAGATTAATAGCTTCTTCTCTGACAACGAAATCAACTTTTTGGCTATGGTTGGCAATTTTTTTGAACTGTCTTTGGACATTAAAACCATACACCGTCAGCAGCAATTCTTCTTCATCTCCATCATAATAAATAACATATTCGCCCCGGCTGTTGGTAAAGCCAAAGGCTATTATCGTGCTGTCTGCAAATTTCATCAATGAAATACTCGCATCAGCTACCGGCTGGTGATTTTCGTTAACGACAGCACCTTTGATTTCCGTTTGGGAATTTACTTTCATAAAAAACCCGGATACTAAAACCAGCATTGTCGCTAAAATGGCATTTTTCATTCATAGAGTTTTATGAAAAAGAGTTCTTCAACCATAATACTATGATCAGCCCAACTGCCGCTTTATGACAGACGGCAGGATTTATTTTTTGGGGGGGTATCTAATAGCCTCAACCAACGATGCACTGCAAGTGCCTAAATTGATTGACGAAGGGAGTGCCGGCAAGTACAAAAACTTGTGGTGGGAAGATAAAAACCAGATAATAAATGAAATGCCGTTCCGCGTCGGGGTGATGGTGATTGAGCTTGGCGAAACCAGAAACTAAAACAGTCCGTGCAGCTCCGCGTTTATCTTGTCGATGATCAGGCCTAAGTCTTCGGGCTTCTCGGCAAAGTTGATGGTATCCACATTCACCACCAGTTTTTTGCCGGCGGTGTAGCTATCCATCCATTTCTCGTAGCGTTCGTTGAGGCTTTTCAGATAGTCGAGCCGGATGCTTTCTTCGTAGTCGCGGCCGCGTTTCTGAATCTGGCGCACCAGCGTGGGCACGGTGGCACGCAGATAAATCAGCAGGTCGGGAGGCTGGATAAAGCTCACCATCAAATCGAACAGCGACCGGTAGTTGTCGAAGTCGCGGGTGGTCATCAGATTCATCTCATGCAGGTTGGGCGCAAAGATGTGGGCATCTTCGTAGATGGTGCGATCCTGGATAACATTCATGCCGCTTTCGCGGATTTTGATGATCTGTCGGAAACGGTTGTTCAAAAAATAAATCTGCAGATTAAACGACCAGCGCATCATGTCGTCGTAGAAGCTGTGCAGGTAAGGGTTGTCGTCAACCGATTCGAAATGGGGCTCCCACTTAAAATGCTTGGCAAGCAGCGCTGTAAGGGTTGTTTTTCCGGAACCGATGTTTCCAGCTATGGCAATGTGCATATTCAATCAGAATTTGTTGTTTTGTAGCAATCCGCTAAAATATAAAACTAACGCCTGCCAGCATCGGATAAGGCATCTTTTGTCGATAACTTTATTGCTGTTTTAGTCGTCACCCTATCATTTCCAGTATGTCATCCACATACTCACGGTCGTTCGACAGGCGCGGAACTTTGTGTTGTCCGCCAAGTTTCTCGCGTTTTTTCAGCCAGTTGTAAAAAGTATGCTCAGGTAGCACCTTTATCACCGGCGGCTGTAGCACCATGTCTTTGTAGCGTTTGGCTTCGTAGTCGGAGTTGAGCGATTTGAGTTCGTCATCTAAATCGTGCCCAAAAGCTTCCAGATCATCAGGCGCCTTGGTAAACTCTATCAGCCACTCGTGCGCTGCCTTTTTATCACCATCAAAATAAATGGGTGCCGCCGTGTATTCCGAAACGATAGCACCATGTTTCTCGCTGGCTGCCGTGAGTGCTTTGTCGGCATTTTCTATTATCAGCTCCTCGCCAAAAGCATTGATGAAGTTGCGCGTGCGTCCTGTAATCTGTATTCTGTAAGGACTGGTGCTGGTAAACTTCACCGTGTCGCCTATCAGATAGCGCCACAAACCGCCATTGGTGCTTATCACTATTGCGTAATTCTTACCAATCTCCACCTGATGCAGCAGTATGGTGCGGGGATTTTCTTCTTCTATATTTTCAAAAGGAATAAATTCGTAATAAATGCCGTAGTCGAGCATCAGCAGCATGTCGCGGCTGTCAGTGCGATCCTGGATGCCAAAAAATCCTTCGCTGGCGTTGTAGGTCTCCATGTAGCTCATTTTGTCGGAGCGTATCAGTTGCATGAACTGCGAACGATAGGGGTCGAAGTTGACGCCGCCATGAAAAAACACCTCCAGATTGGGCCACACCTCCGCCAGGTTGTCTTTGCCGGCCAGCGCCAGAATGCGCTTTATCAGCACCAACGTCCACGAAGGCACGCCCGAAATGCTCGTCACGTCGTGCTCCAGCGTTGCATGCGCCATCTTTTCTATCTTGCTCTCCCACTCATCCATCAACGATATCGAGCGGCTGGGCGTCTTCTTGGCCTGCGCCCAAATAGGCAGGTTTTGCATCAGTATCGCCGAAAGGTCGCCCGTGTAATACGATTCATTGTTAACCTCCGTAATGCTGCCACTTCCGCCCATGGCCAAGCCTTTGCCGCTAAAAATCGTCGAATCAGGATGGTTATTATAAAAGATCGACAGCATATCTTTGCCCGCCTTGTAATGGCACTCCTCCAGCGCCTCGTTGCTCACCGGTATAAATTTACTCTTGTCGCTCGTCGTGCCCGAACTCTTGGCAAACCACTTCACCTCGGTATTCCACAGCAGATTTTGTTCGCCATTGCGCAGCCGCTCTATGTAGGGTTTTAGCTTGTTGTAATCGCTTATCGGCACGCGATCCCGGAACTCCTCCGGGCTGGTAATGTCTTCGTACCCAAAGCGCTCGCCCCATTCCGTCTCGGCACCAGAGGCCATCAGATTGCGAAACAACTCCAGTTGCACTTCATGCGGGTATTTCATAAAAAGCTCTATCTGGTGTATGCGCTTTTTTATCAGCCACGAAAACAGCGAATTGAGAATGGGCATTTTTTGTCGGATAATATTATTAAAAAAGGTGGTAAAACTACAAATAAACCGTTTGCTTGTTCAAAAATCGCTGTCATGTTTTATTAGTGGCTATGCCTGCTATTCCAGAAAATCGTGGTGCAATCAAAACAGGGATACAATAACCAACGAACAACAAACAACAAACAACAAACAACAAACAACGAACAACGAACAACGAACAACAAACAACGAACAACAAACAACAAACAACAAACAACGAACAACGAACAACGAACAACGAACAACGAACAACGAACAATGAACAACAAACAATGAACAACAAACAACAACAACAAACAACAAACAACAAACAACGAACAACGAACAACGAACAACGAATTCCATTACTTTTGTCCAAACAATTTCCTAAAGGCATGATCGTCTTTCCACACGCCAAAATCAATTTGGGGCTTTACGTCACTGGGCGCCGTACCGACGGCTATCATAACATTCAATCGCTGCTGCTGCCCGTAGCGCTTCATGATGTATTGGAACTTATCCCTTCGCCCGACGGTGCCACCCATTTCATGCGCTCAGGCTTTTCCGTCGATGGCGATACTGACAATGATTTGGTGATGCAAGCCTGGCGGTTGTTGCAGCAGCACCATACCCTGCCGTCCGTGCACATCCATTTGCACAAAGTCATCCCCACAGGTGCCGGACTCGGTGGCGGCTCCTCCGATGCTGCCTTCCTCCTCCGGTTAGCCAACGACCAATTTCAGCTTGGTCTTTCCGTCGGCGCCATGGAGCAATATGCTGCCACCCTGGGTATGGACTGTCCTTTTTTTATAAATAGTCATCCGGCGTTGGCCACAGAGCGTGGCGATCAGCTCACCGCAATTGATTTCAACCTTGTCGGCAAAACCATCGTCATTGTAAAACCCGACTGCCACATCAGCACCCGCCAGGCGTATGCAGCCATTGCACCTGCTCCGCCGCCAATGCCTATCTCAGAGGCCATTCGCCAACCCGTCAGCCAGTGGATGCAAACCATCCACAATCATTTCGAGCCTGTAGCGATGATTCTTTGCCCAGAAATCTCCAATATTAAAACCCGCCTGCTCGATGCTGGCGCCAACTATGCCGCCATGACCGGTAGCGGCTCCGCAGTGTTTGGATTATTCATCGAACCTCCCGTTCATCTTTCAGCAAATGATTTCGCCGGAGCATTCTTTTGGAAAGCAACAATAGCACAGGGTATATGATAGAATAATAAAAGTGATTTTGAAGACGATTCACCGTGAATGGCGCCAGTTTTAGTGGCAAATATTTTAACCCTTCTCCCCTCTAACCTCTCCCCTCTAACCTCTCCCCTCTAACCTCTCCCCTCTAACCTCTCCCCTCTAACTTCTCTCCTCCAACTTCTACCCTCTAACTTCTCCCTTCCAACTTCTCCCTTCCAACTTCCCCCTTCCACCTTCCGGTTTTTCTCACTCCCCGCGCAGCCTGAAACTGTTGTTGGAAAGTTTTAGCTCTTTCAGATAGTTGGTGGAGTCGGCTTTAAGCACTTTCATCAGTTGGTCCTGGCTAAGATCAAAGTCGATGGAGGCTGCATCCAATTGAGGGACGCTAATATTAAGGCTATTCAAAAGTGAGCCGGTTTCCGGGAGCGCTTCTTCGAAGTTTCGTATCGACGTGCCCAACCGCAGCCCGCTCAGGATGTCGCCGGCAGGCATATCGGCATATCCTTTAAACGACTGCGAATATTCGCGGTATTTGTCGTTGATCTGATCGATGGCAGAAGCTTTTATCTTGAGTTTTTCCATGTTTATGTAAGTGTCGTCGGCATCCAGCAGTGCGTTGCCTTCTATCCAAAGCGTTTTGGAATCGTTGTAGATTCTTTTTATCTCTTCCTCATTCTCAGCGGTTACGATCTTATCCAGGACATTGAGTGCCTGGTTGTATTTGCGAAACCAAATAGATTTTTCGTCGGCACCTTTCAAAGATTCAAAAGAGATGTTGAAGATAACGTAGGTATTTTCCACAAGGCGATTTCGATAGTACAGTGCAACGCCACGCACCTCAAACAGCGATTCGTCCACTTGTGCAAAAGTGTCGCCTTCGTTGGTAGAGATAATGATA
This sequence comes from Clostridia bacterium, assembly GCA_009928785.1. GTDB lineage: Bacteria > Bacteroidota > Bacteroidia > Bacteroidales > 4484-276 > SABY01. Next base: position 11,707 of record SABY01000085.1, read on the forward strand.
AGCAAGCCGCGTGTGAGTTTGCCTTTGGCCACCGGATGATCCTGCGCCTGCAGACTAATAATACCAGCGTAGCTGGCTTCGAGTTGAGCCGTGGGGCCGGCCTGTGTAAAAAGCTTCTTTACCAGCGAAGTAACTGTTATGATTTGCCCTACAATGGTGGGCGCCAACTGCAGCGCCGTCTGGTATTCAGGTTCGTTAAGCATGTCGAAGCGCGCCTGTAACTGATCATTTTTTACAGCGGTAATTTTCACTTCCACCGAAATTGCATCGGCATTGGCAGGAATTTTTACGGCAACATTGCGCTGCAAGCCGAGGTTGTAGTTCCGGTTTGAAGGAACCTGCCGAACGTCCTGCACCACGGTGGCTTCGATGCTGTCGGTGCCAGTCTGGTATTTCAAGCTCGTTGCCAGCGCTATCTTGTCGCTGCCACCAAAAATGTTTTGCCAGAAATTGCCGCTCGACATATAATTTACCGAGAGCAGTTGCAGATTGATGTAGCCGGAGTTTTTAAGAATCTGATTTTCTTTTTGTGATGCGGAGGCGCCCGGAGCAGCTTTCCAAAACATCTTGGTGCCAAGTACTGCCATGCTTTTTACTTTTTTATTAATAATGAATAAAGTCCTTTAAAAACAGAACAAAGTAAATAATTTTCCTAATATCAAAGGTGGTTGGGGTGGTTGAGATGGCGGAGGTGGTTGAAGTGCTTGAGCCTGTCGAAACCATCATTATAATTGCAAACAAATTTCATTTTATAAAATTTTTCTACTTTAGGGCAAAATTTCCACCATGGACTTACAACGATTTTTGGCGCTACTGTTTCTCCTTTTCACCGTAAATGTTAAGGGCGCCGGCGACAACGTGCCGGAAGGAGCGCGCTCGGCAGCCCTGGGAGGTGCCTCGGTGGCGCTTGCCGACTTTTGGTCGCTGCAAAACAACCAGGCTGGCCTGGCCTGGCAGCAGCATATCACCGCAGGCGCCTATTACGAAAACCGTTTTCTGGTAAAAGAACTCAGCCTGAAATCTGCCGGTGCCGTGCTCCCGGTGCGCTATGGCGTGTTTGGGCTTAAGGTTTCCCATTTCGGTTACGAGCAATTCAACGAAAGTAAATTTGGGCTGGCTTATGCCCGCAAGCTATCTGAAAATTTCGCCGTGGGTGTGCAGCTCGATTACCTCCATACTGCCATTGGTGGCGACTATGGATCGCACGGCGCCATCACTTTTGAGATTGGCTTATTGGCGCGCATCGACGACCACCTGAGCCTGGGAGCACACGTGTATAATCCCATCCGCGCCCCAATGGCCGATTATGCCGACGAGCGCATTCCGGCAGCATTTCGGCTGGGAGCTGCCTATGCCTTCGACAATAACCTTACCCTCACCGCCGAAGCCGAAAAGCAATCCGATTTTGATGTTAACATAAAAATGGGAATAGAATACCGGCTAATACCGCAGCTCTATGTGCGTGGCGGCATTGCCACCGACCCTGCCCTTTATTCGTTTGGCTTTGGCGTGCTGCTGGGCAATTTGCAAATCGACATTTCCTCCTCCATTCATCAGGTGCTGGGCTATTCGCCACAGATAGGATTGATGTATCATTTTAAATAAAAATTTTGCGAAAGCTAAAAATACATAGAACTGACACCTTCAACTACCATTTTTGGCTGATGATGTTGGTATTCTCAGGCTGGATAATGCAACCAGCCACCGCGCAGCAACAGCCCGGCTCGATTAAAGACCGCGAAGAACTCATCAGCATGATCGAGCAAATTGCCGAACGCACCGAGGCCGAACTCGACTACAGCGACCTGCTCGATGCGCTCTATTTGCTCCAGCAAAATCCCATCAACATCAACTATGCTACCTATGATGAGCTGAAACAACTGTTCTTTCTTACCGACGTGCAGGCGCATCAAATCGTCAACTATCGCCTTCAATATGGTTTGCTGGTAAGCCTTTACGAATTGCAGGCCATCGATGGTTTCGACCGCGATGTTATTGAGCTGATGGAGCCATTTGTAACGGTTTCTGCTAACAAACCACGATTGAATATGAAGCCGGCAAATATTTTGAAATACGCACGGCATGATCTTTTTCTGCGCTACTCCCGGACGCTTGAGCAGCAGGAAGGCTACCGCCCTATGAGTGACTCGGCCAAGCAGGAAAATCCCAACGGATATTATGCCGGTAACCCCGACCACATCTATGCCCGCTATGGTTTTAATTATCATAACCGGATTCGCGCGGGCATCACCGCCGACAAAGATGCCGGCGAAGAGTTTTTTAAAGGGTCGCAGCCCAATGGTTTCGACTTTTACTCGGCTTTTGCCTATGCTGCTGACCTGGGCGCAATAGAGCAACTTGCCGTGGGCGATTACCACCTGGAGTTTGGCCAGGGGCTGACGTTGTGGAGCGGATTGGCATTCGGTAAATCATCGGACGTTGCCTCGGTGGTAAAAAACCAGCGGCGCATCCGACCCAATACTTCCGTAAACGAAAACCTGTTTATGCGTGGAGCAGCCGTGACCACGCGCATCAAAAACCTACGCTTTACGGGGTTTTATTCCAGCAAAAAAATAGATGCCAACATTGGCGATGTTGACACCATCAATCAGGAGATACAATTTGTTACCTCGCTGCAACAAACCGGCTATCATCGCACACAGGCCGAGCTGGCAGACCGCCACGCCATCCGCGAGACGCTTTTTGGCGGACGCGTGGAATGGAGCCCCAAGACACTGCGCATCGGCACCACCATTTACAAAACACAACTCGACAAGCCACTGCAGAAGACTGATCAACTGTACCAGAAATTCTATTTTTCGGGTACCGAAAATCTTAACTACGGCTTCGATTACAACCTGGTGATCGACCGGTTTCAGTTTTTTGGTGAGATAGCTGGTAGCGAAAATGGCGGTAGTGCTTTCCTGGCCGGACTGCAGGCTGCACTTCATGCACAGGTGGCGCTGTCGCTGTTTTATAGGGATTATGGTGTTAAATATCAAAACCTCTACAGCAATGCCATCGGCGAAAGTAGCAACAACCAGGGCGAGCGCGGCCTATACGCTGGCCTGCGCGCCGACCTCACGCGGCGCTGGAGCTTTTCGGGCTATGCCGATTTTTTCAGTTTCCCGTGGCTGCGCTACCGTGTGGATTTTCCGTCGCATGGCACCGAATATCTGGCGCAGCTCGACTTCAGGATGTCGCGTGATGTAGAAATGTATTTCAGGTATCGCAATGACAACAAGCAATACAATGCCGGCAGCGAGAGTGCGATGCGCAAAACTAGCGACATCGTCAGACAAAACTTCCGTTTTAACATTGTCTATACCGTTCTGCCTGGCGTAACGCTCAAAAGTCGCCTGGAATACATGCTTTATGACAACACCGCCGGCAACCGCTCCGATGGTTTTCTGATTTATCAGGATGTCCTCTTTCGCCCCGAAGGCAAACCTTACGACATCAGCCTGCGCTACGCCCTCTTCGACACCGATGATTACGACACGCGCATTTATGCTTACGAAAACGATGTGCTCTACGCCTTTTCCATCCCATCCTATTATTACCAGGGTAGTCGTTTTTATTTATTAATAAAATATGAAATCAGCAGCAACATCGATGTGTGGCTGCGGCTGGCACAAACCGCCTGGAACGGCCGCGAAACGGTGGGCACGGGACTGGACGAATCACAGGGAAATACGCGCACGGAAGTAAAAGCACAGATAAGGGTGAAGTTTTAATCTTTATCTCGTCCTGACGTTTCGAGGTCCTGCGGACGCTCGAAAATCGAAGAGCGAGTAGCCCTCTCCCCTTTATTTTCAGAATCTCCGCAGGGTCTGCTGCACCGACGAAAGGTAGGAGCCGCCGAAAAGATTAACATGAACCAAAAGCGGATAAAGGTTATAAATGGGAAGCCGTTCACGGTAGTTGCCCGGCAAGGGATTGTGGCTGTAATAACTTTCATAAAACCGGCTGCTGAAGCCGCCAAAAAGTGTGGACATAGCGATGTCGATTTCGGGATGGCCATAATAAACTGCCGGGTCGATGAGGCAGGCATAGCCGTGGGAGCCGGTTATAAAGTTGCCGCTCCACAGGTCGCCATGCAAAAGCGAAGGGCTGGCAGGTGGGAATATTTCGGGCAACCGTACAAACAATCTTTCGAACGCAGCCACATCACTGCGCCCCATGCTGCCATTGTCGCGCGCCAGCACCACCTGCCGTTGCAAGCGCTCATCGATAAAAAAGGTTACCCAGTCAGCGTGCTGATCGTTGTGCTGACGAAGCGATCCCATATAATTGTCGTGATCAAGTCCGAATTGCTGCGCATGGTGGCTGTGCATCACTGCCAGGCTTTCGCCAAAATTTTCCCAAAAATCCTCTTTTTCCGTTGCCGCCTCTATATATTCCAACAGCAGAAAAGATTCGTCACCCACATCGCCGGCCAACAAAACCTCCGGCACGGCAAGCGCACCGGCATTGCGCAACAGCGCCAAACCTTTGGCTTCTTTCTGAAACATATCCGGATAACGGGATGCGTGGTTGGTTTTGACAAAGAAACTGCCACGGCTCGTTGCCAGGCGATATGCCGAATTGATGGAGCCACCTGAAACGCCCGAAACCTGATGAGTGATGATTTCTTCATCAGGATAATGGCTGGAGAGAAAAGTGGTAATGGCTTTTTCGACAGATTTGGGAAGCATAAAAGGTTGCTTTTGGTGGAAGAATGTCGGATAACAGGGATTTTATGTCGCTGAAGGATTGCGGTCGAACCACCGCCGAAGCAATAGATTGGTAAGGTATAGCAGCCCGGTTGCAATTATAATCAAAACTCCTATGCTGCTGATGTGAATCGTAGAGAACCCTTTGGAAAAAGAACCGATGACGCTGCCAAAGAGCTGGCGATAAACCTGAAAACTTTCTACGGAAGCCAGGCGGCTAATAATTTCTTCGCCTCCAAAAAAGATTGCTGCAAGCACTGCCACACCAGCAACAAACCACACCCATCGCCGGGAAGGTTCGGTGGCAACAGCCTGCTCTTGCACATCGGGAAGCTGCTGCATTACCTTTTGCGTAAAGCCTGCCGAAACCTGCTCTTCCGCAGATAGCTTGATGAGCCGCTTGAGAAAGTCGTCGTCGATATTGTGGATATTTTTGTTGTTGTCCATTTTCCGTGTTAAACCATTTTTTCGAGCGTTTGTTGCATGTCCTCGTAGAGGCGGCGGCGCAGCCTGAAGAGCTTAATCTTAACGTTTGCCTGCGAGTATCCGGTAATCTCAGCCACTTCGGCTATCGACTTCTCCTTTTTATAATAAAGTGTCAACAGCAAGTTATCTTCTTCGGGCAGGCGCTGCATCAGATTTTCGATAAGCTCTATCTGTTCCTGCTGGCTCATCGCCTCCACCTGCGGATAAATTTCGTCGGTGGTGTAATTCTCTGTCAGCGATTCGTCGATGGCAGCGTACTCCGGCTTGCGGCGGCGACCCGCCGAGATGGCCGTATTGTAGGCGATACGATAGAGCCATGACGAAAATTTTGCCTCTCCTTTAAAAGAACTCAGTGCGGCGTAGGCTTTTACAAAAGCATCCTGCGCTATCTCTTCGGCCTGTTCGCGGTTGCGCAGGATTTTTACAGCGATGGTAAAAACCAACTGCTGGTGCTTTTCGACCAGTGTAGCAAATGCTGCCTGATTGCCATCGAGCACCTGTGCGATATAAAAGCTATCGTCGCGATAATTCATTAGTGACTTCTTTGACGCGGCTGGGTGCGCCGGGTTACAAAGGTGAGAAAAATTATTGAGAGCTTGTCTTGTACCTGTCCATAAAGTTTACCCCTCCCCTCGCTGGGATTGCCTTCGGCAATCCCAGCGAGGGGAGGGGTGTTGACAACCCTTCATTTCAATCCCAGGCATAAATGCCTGGGCTATGGATTTCATAAATGCCTGGGCTATGGATTTCATAAATGCCCGGGCTATGGATTTCATAAATGACTGGGCTATGGATTTCATTAATGACTGGGCTATGGATTTCATAAATGCCCGGGCTATGGATTTCATTAATGACTGGGCTATGGATTTCATAAATGCCCGGG
>SABY01000007.1 GCA_009928785.1 Clostridia bacterium
TGGCGACCACGTATTGCGTTTCCGCACCAACTGGACAGCTCCTGTTACCGATCCTTGTGCTACCTATAGTTACGGCAACTGCTGCGACTTTAAAGCCAACACCGGCGAAGGCGGCCCCACTACCGATTGGCTATGGATTGATGAAGCCGATTTAACTTTCACCTTGCCAGCTAATGGCGGGACAAAAGTTGTTCCGGTTCACTTCGATTCTGAAGGTTTGGCATCTGGTGACTATATGGGTGCTATCAATGTTAGCAGCAACGATCCCATCAATCCGATGATTGAGGTTCCGGCTACATTACATGTGCTTCCGGGTACTGGCGAATTGGTGGTTAATCCTACCTCACTCACCGAGACCCATTATGTGCCTCCTGCCCAAACCACTACTCAGGTGCTTGAGCTTACCAACAACACTGGTGGCCCTGTGGCATGGACATTGGCCATAGATGCCGGCGTTGATGCAGGCTTCCTGAACATTGTTCCTGAAGTTTCGGCAGAAACACCGGTTTACACCGGACAAATGGAGGTAGAAAGAGAACCTGGCATTACTCCTGGCGAAATGGTTGAAGGACCTGCCAACTATGCTTCGTTCTTCGGAACCCGCGGCGAACTCTACAACAACGGTGGCTTTGTTACCGCCGAAGGCGTTGGCACCAACGGTACCGACTACAGCGAGCTGCAGGATGCTTCGCTCACAATGGGTACTTATGGCTCAGGTTGTCAGATTTCGGCAGGCAACTCTATTGCCGACGATTTCGTAGTTCCCGCAAACTGGTCAGTAGAATCGTTTACCTTCTTCGCTTATCAAACCGGATCAGGCACTACCTCTACACTTAATGCTGTTCATGTTCAGATTTATGATGGCGATCCTTCAGCAGGTGGCACCGTGATTTACGGCGACATGACTACAAACGTAATGGAAAGCACCAGTTGGACCAACGCATGGCGTGTGCTGGAATCGGCACCAAGCGAAAACCGTCCGATTATGCAAATAGTTGCCTCTACACCTGACCTGAGCCTTGCTCCAGGCACCTACTGGGTTGAAATGTCGATAGGTGGCACCGGCGCTTCCGGCCCCTGGGCTCCGCCGATTACTGTCGTTGGACAAACTACTACCGGTAACTCAATTCAGAAAACCACTACCGGTTGGGCTCCGCTCATCGATGTTGGCCCACAAGGTCTGCCATTCATCATTACCGGAACCGGCGAAGTAGCTCCATGGCTCACCGCATCTCCCGTTAGCGGCACGATCAACAATGGTCAAACCATCCCGATCAACGTTACCTTCAACTCCGAAGGGTTAGATCCAGACACCTACACTGGTTCTATTACCATTTCCAGTAATCAGCCCGATCTCGTGGTTCCTGTAACATTTATCGTTGAAGTTGAGAGTCCTTATTTACCGCCGCAGAACCTTACTGCCGAGGTGCAGGATTGGTATAACGTATTCCTTGAATGGGATCCCCCCGCCAGTGGTAGTTTCGACCCCGAATGGATTACCTACTCCAGCGATGTCATCACCAACTCTATCGGTACCAATGCTGCTGCAAACTTTGATGTGGCTGCACGCTTTACGCCCGATATGCTTGGCGATTTCGAGGGCGGAATGCTCACCAAAATCGACTTTGTTCCCGGCGAGCCTTCATCTTTGTCCACCTACACCCTTAAGGTATGGCAGGGTGGCAACAACAACCCCACACTGGTTTACTCACAACCGGTGACTACCATTGTGGCAGATCAGTGGAACACTGTAACACTTACCACGCCTGTTGAAATCGATGTTAATCAGGAGCTTTGGTTTGGCTTCAACTGTAATGCTACAGGTGGATTCCCGGCTGGCTGCGACGATGGCCCACAGGTAGAAGGATTTGGCAACATGATGTTCTGGAACGGAGCATGGACAACACTTTCGCAACTGGGCGCTACCCTTACCTTCGATTGGGCTGTGAAAGGCTATGTAGAAGCGGGTGGTATGCAGGTAGAATCCTACAACATTTATCGCGAAACCCTAGATCCTACCGAGTATGATCTTGTCGGAAATACTGATGAATTGTTCTATCTTGATGAAGAGCTTGGAGTAGATTGCTTCAAATACTATGTTACTGCAGTTTATGGTCCGGATATGGAATCCGGCCCAAGTAATATTGTAGAAGAAATATGTACTTCTATCAGCGATCCTTCCGGAGCCTCCAGCTCACTGCAGATTTACCCGAATCCGGCCAAAGACCAATTCACCATCAAATCTGAAACAGAACTTCAGTCGGTGATCATGGTTAATTATTCCGGTCAGGTAGTAATGAACCGCAAGGCTACCGGTAATGAGCTGCTCATCAATGCCAACGATTTTGCAAAAGGTGTTTACACCCTGCAAGTCGAGACCAAAGATGGCCGCTCAGTACACAAAGTAGTAATCCAATAATCCTTAAATGGAATACATACAAAAAGGGAATCCGAAAGGGTTCCCTTTTTTTTTGTGAGAAAAATAGAAATAGTTTAATTCACAGTAGAATGGAATTCAATTGCAAAATTTATTTATATTTGTTCAATGAAAATTTAAAAAGTATTGTAGCAGAATAAACTTGTAAAGCAATGGATTGAATAATTTAAAAACATTTACTATGAAACGAATTTTATGTTTTATGTTGTTGGTACTTATAGCATCAGCAACACTATTTGCGCAAGACACCAACATGGGTTTTGGGACAAAGAGAGATGCGACAAGAAATTTCGTTACGCATGATGTGCCCAATCCAGCCTCTGCTGTTCAGGCAATTGCCAAAGATGGTAATGAGCCTGTAATTTCTATCAATCCAATGATTGAGGTTCCGGCTACCTTACATGTACTTCCGGGTACTGGTGAATTGGTTGTTTATCCTGCCTCACTTACCGAGACCCATGAAGATGCTTTTGAAATTACCTCACAAACACTTGAGCTGACCAACAACACCGGCGCTACTGTTTCATGGACATTGGCCATAGATGCCGGCGTTGATGAATGGCTCACCACAGCCCCTATTAGCGGCACGATCAACAATGGTCAAACCATTCCGATTAACGTAACTTTCAACTCCGAAGGATTAGATTGGGGAACCTATAATGGTTCTATTACTATTAGCAGTAGCCAGCCCGACATCGTGATTCCTGTTACATTAATTGTAGGTGATGCTTTCCCACCGCCAACTAACCTCGCTTATACCATCGTGGACTTTGTGAATGTTAATCTTACCTGGGATGCTCCTGCAATTGGTGGATTTGATCCCGAATGGATTACCTATTCCACCGGTGTCATCACCAACTCTATTGGCGGTGGAGCCATCAGCTTCGATGTGGCAGCACGCTGGACACCAGACATGCTTGCCGGTTTTGAAGGCGGAATGGTTACAAAAATCGAATTTGTTCCCGGAGAGCCTGGAAATGTAAGCTCCTACGAGGTTAAGGTATGGCAGGGTGGAAACAACAACCCCACGCTGAAATACTCTCAGTCGGTAACTAATATCGTGGAAGATCAGTGGAACGTTGTAACATTAACGCAACCTGTTGCCATCGACATCACTCAGGAACTCTGGATAGGATTCAGTGTGAATACTACTGGTGGTTACCCCGCTGGCTGCGATGGTGGCCCGCAGACTGAAGGCTTTGGTAACATGATGTTCATGCAAGGTAGCTGGACAACCCTCTCGCAGTTAAGCGGCCTTGACTACAACTGGGCTGTGAAAGGCTTTATAGCAGGTGGTATGCAGGTTGAAGGTTACAATGTTTACCGTAAAGACGGTTACGAAGGTAGCTTTAACCTCATAGGTAATACCAATGCCAACACACTTACCTATTATGATGATAACCTTTATTATAATACATTTTATTATCATGTTAAAGCGCAATATGCTGCCGGCCTGTCAGAACCAAGTAATGAGGTAATGGTATCACCCGGCTCCATCAGCGATCCCTTAGGAGCAGCCAGCTTGCTGCAGATTTTCCCGAATCCGGCCAAAGACCAATTCACCATCAAATCTGAAACAGAACTTCAGTCGGTGATCATGGTTAATTATTCCGGTCAGGTGGTAATGAACCGCAAGGCTACCAGTAATGAGCTGCTCATCGACGCCAACGATTTTGCAAAAGGTGTTTACACCCTGCAAGTCGAAACCAAAGATGGCCGCTCAGTACACAAAGTAGTAATCCAATAATCCTTAAATGGAATACATACAAAAAGGGAATCCGAAAGGGTTCCCTTTTTTGTTTTTAAGGATCAAACAATCTTCTTGGAGCCTCGGACGGCATAATTAGCGTTTGTTGCTGCAAATCACTAATTTTGCCAGCTTTTTAAAATGAAAACCTTCAGGATTTGATAGCTATAAATAACATAACAGTTCGCTTTACCGGAGAAGATATTTTCACCGACGTCAGTTTTCTCGTTAACGATCGCGACCGGATAGGGCTGGTGGGCAAAAACGGGAGTGGCAAAACCACGCTGCTCAATGTGATTGCCAGCGAAATGGAGCCAGAATCGGGAAACATAGCTTCACCGTCAGGGCAAAGCCTGGGCTACCTGAAGCAGGAGATGAATACTGACAGCGACTTAACGGTGCTGAAAGAAGCACGACGTGCTTTCAAGGAACATCTGGCACTGGAGCTGCAGATACAAAATTACACGCATCAAATCGCCGAGCGCACCGACTATCACAGCGAGTCATACCTGGCATTGGTAACTCACCTCAACGATGCCAACGACAGGTTTGCCATGTTGGGCGGCCACAGCATGGACGAAAACTGTGAGAAAATACTCATGGGATTGGGTTTTGAAAGAAGCGATTTCGGTCGCCCGCTGACTGAGTTTAGCAGCGGCTGGCAGATGCGTGTGGAACTGGCCAAAATTCTGCTGCGCATGCCCGACATTCTGCTCCTCGACGAGCCTACCAACCACCTCGACATCGAGTCGATACAATGGCTCGAAGATTTTTTGATTAATTATCCCGGAGCGGTGCTGTTGGTTTCGCACGACAGGGCTTTCCTCGACAACGTCACCAACCGAACGGTAGAACTCTCGTTGGGAAGGAGCTTCGATTACAAAGCCTCTTATTCTGATTTTGAAGCTTTGCAGGAGCAGCGGCTGGCCAAAGAGCGGGCAAGTTTTAACAACCAGCAACAGCAGATAGCTCAGATAGAGCGATTTATCGATCGCTTCCGTTATAAAAATACCAAGGCGCGGCAGGTGCAATCCAAGATGAAGTTGCTGGATAAGATGGAAAAGGTGGAGGTGAGCCAAACGGATAAAACCACCATCAGCTTTCGTTTTCCGCCGGCACCCCATTCGGGTCGGGTGACAGTGCGCGCCGAAAGAGCCGGCAAGAGCTATGGCAGCCATCTGGTGCTGCACAACCTGGAGTTTTCGATAGCACGTGGCGAAAAGGTAGCCTTTGTCGGGCGCAATGGTGAAGGCAAATCCACACTCTCCAAAATGATCGTCGGGCAGTTGCCTTATGATGGAAAGCTGGAAATCGGTCATCTGGTAAAGATCGGCTATTACGCCCAAAATCAGCACGAGATGCTCGACATGGACAAAACAGTTTTTGAGACCATCGACGATGTGGCTGCCGGCGACTGGCGCCCGCGTGTAAAAGGTTTGCTGGGCAGCTTTCTGTTTCGTGGTGAAGACCTCGACAAAAAAGTAAAAATACTATCTGGTGGCGAAAAGGCGCGCCTCTCGCTGGCCCGCATGTTGCTCAACCCCGTAAACTTCCTGGTACTCGACGAGCCAACCAACCACCTCGACATGCGCTCCAAAGACATCCTCAAAAGCGCGCTGCTGCAATTTGACGGAACTTTGATCATTGTTTCGCACGACCGGGATTTTCTTTCCGGGCTTACCGAAAAGGTTTTTGAGTTTAGAAATCACGGCATCCGACAGTTTATTGGTGATGTGCATGAGTTTTTGGAAACGCGGCGCGTGGAGCATTTTGATGAGATGGGCACTGGAAAATCAACGACTACGACCCGTCAGCCGGATGCCCCTTCACAAAATAAAATGGACTATGAGCGGCGAAAAGATGCTGAGCGGGAGCAGCGAAAATTATTTTCACGTATCGAGAAAAGCGAAGCTGCCATTGATAAACTCGAAAAACAAATTGCTGATATCGATCACATACTATCTAATCCCGACCCGGGCAACAAGAAAATCCTGTCAGGAGAGATTTATCAGGAATATGATGCGCTGAAGCAACAGCACGAAAAAGAGATGGGGGAGTGGGAGCGGCTGCACCACGCGTTGGAAGAGATGATTCAGGAATAAAGAAATTGGAAACTTTACTTTGGTGTGAATGGAGTGAGGCAATAAAAATGATGGTGGGTCAGGCGCGTTGAAATCCCACCAAAAAAAAGGCTCCGATAGGGAGCCAATATTTTTGCAATACTTTCAGCAAATTGATGTTTGCGAAGCTTTCCACCAACTTCAGGTTTTGTAAAATCGGAAGAAAAAATCGATAACTACTTCGCGCAGCCTTCGTCTTTTTTGCCTGCACACGATTTGGCTGAGCTGCAACCGCCACACCCTTTTGCTGCTGTTTTGGAGGCTGCTGCTATCGAAGCAGGAGCTGCTCCGGCATCAAAGGTTCCCACCACTTGTCCGGCGGCATTAACAACAATAATCTGTGAAGATTTCTGATTTTCGTCGTAACGCATTTTACGTAAGAAATTTCTTTCGGCAACATTGTCTGCATTTACCTGAACGATGACTGGCAATGGCTTAATGGTTGCTTTGGCTTCATCCATTTTTTTAAGGCATTCAGCAGCATCAGTGGCACCTGCCGGCGAAACGAGCACCAGCGAGGTGCTGTTGGCGGCGCGTGCTGCCAGTACCTGATTGTAGGCTGGCGTAGGAAGGTATTCGGCAAATTTCTCCGGGCTAATTTTTCCGCTGGCAGCTCCACCGGTTATAGTACCACTCGGCGACAGTATAACCAGATACGGCAATGGATAGCGCGCCATTTGATATTTTAAACTTAACTCGCTGTTGTCGTCTGCATCACGATCTACGACAGCTATCAATGCATCGCTGCCTGCCGAAATAGTTTGCGTTGCCATGGCCAGCGCCTCTTCCAATCCAACTCCTTTGGCATCAGTAATGACGAGGATGGCATTGGTGCCTGTGCTTGCAGCCTCAGCCAGAGCTTGTGCAATTTGTTTTTTGACCACTTTGGGGGCACCTGCCAAAACCACATTCATCTGAAAAACAAAAAGGCTCAGCAGGGCGATAAGGAAAAAATTTCTTTTCATGATTTTGAAAATTTATGATGATTTAATTTTTGCAAAAATAGTCGAAAACATCATCGATGGTTTTTTGGATACATCAATATTTTTGTAAAAGTAAAACTCGCCTGCAATTGATATTTGTCAATGGCAAAAAATCAATGCGTGAGGCAAATAAAAAAGGCAGCAGTCCTGTAAGCGGGATTCTGTGATCGGCTTTTGCAAGCCAACTTCTGTCATTTATCCGGGCTGCACCTCACGATACAGCTCTAACGGCCTACCCCTTGCGGTATCCTTAGTATCCCCGCCACCGTGATTGCAGTCGGGCAGCAGGGAGGATTTCGGCGGGCAACCATCTTCCGGCTACAGCCGGAAACCGCAATATACATGGCCTTTCAACCCATAAGGTTTACCCCGGCGCCGTGTTGCCACTGCGCCGCGTGAGCTCTTACCTCACGTTTTCACCCTTACCCCGCAAATGCGGGGCGGTAATTTTCTGTGGCACTTGCTGTACCCGCCTTGCGGCGAGCCCTTCCTGTTAGGAAGTATGGCGCCCTGTGTTGTCCCGACTTTCCTCACCGGCCTGAGCCGGAGCGACAGAACAGACTGCTGCCAGCGCGCAAAATTAATCCTTTTCAACTTATCTTTTTTAAAACAAAATCTTCACCTCTTTTTAGGCGTTTGCGTGCTTTAATGATTTTTTATCCAGATGTATTTTAGGTTCATTTTAAGTCTTAATTTTTTAATGTGATCCGGGATGCTGCGTTTTTGCTAACCAATCGGACACTCATAGAAATCATTATTTTTGCAAATTCTTAATTTATTAAAACAATGAATATAATTTTGCTTTACATGCCCAGTGGTTACGAGCTTATCGTGATACTGCTGGTAGTGGTGCTGCTCTTTGGTGGCAAAAAAATTCCGGAACTCATGCGCGGTCTGGGCAAAGGCGTTAAAGAATTTAAAAATGGTGTGTCGGGCGCCGACGACATCAAGCACGAGATGGATCGCCCGGCTACAGAAGTAAGCACCGGCATGAAAAATCCACCAACACGACCCGATAAACCAGAAAACCGGAGCACCGCAAAAAGCTAAGCGCTGCTATCCGACCACCCGGCGTGCTTTTGTGATGGCTGTCGGAGGCTGAACCCACCACCATGAAAGACCTTACGCAGGGAAAAGAAGGAAAGTTGATAATGCAATTTGCCATGCCAATGGTGCTTGGCAATGTATTTCAGCAGCTTTACAATGTGGTCGATAGCATCATCATCGGGAATTATCTGGGAAAAGAAGCCCTGGCAGCAGTTGGCGCCGCGTTCCCGATTATATTTCTGCTCATCTCTCTGGTGATAGGAGTGGGGTCGGGATTTACCATTATCGTATCACAATATTTTGGCGCCCGCGACGTGGAAAAGGTAAAGCGCACCATCGATACCACCTACATCATTTTGTTTTTTGCCTCCATTGCCATCACCGTTATCGGGATTGTTTTTGCCACCGCCATCTTTCGGCTCACCGACCTGCCTGAAGAAGTACTTCCCCAGGCGCGCAGCTACCTGACGGTATATTTTACCGGAATGGTTTTTTTCTTTGGCTTCAGTGGCACCAGCGCCATATTGCGCGGCATGGGCGACTCCAAGACACCACTCTATTTTATGATTATCGCCACCCTTACCAATGTGGTGCTCGATCTGCTGTTTGTTGTGGTTTTTAAATGGGGAATCGAAGGTGCTGCCATTGCCACGGTGGTGTCGCAGGCCGGAGCTTTTATCACCGCAGCTCTTTATCTCAACAAAAAGCACGAAATAGTAAATCTTAGCTTTCGCAAATATGTATTCGATCGTGAGATTTTCAGAAACAGCATCCGCATTGGGCTGCCTTCGGGATTGCAACAAACCTTTGTGGCTGCGGGAATGATTGCGCTTTATGGCATTGTAAACCAATTCGGAACTTCTACCATTGCTGCTTATAGCGTTGCCACACGCATCGACAGCTTTGCCTCGTTGCTGGCAATGAATTTTGCTGCTGCCTTGTCAGCCTTTGTGGGTCAAAACCTCGGAGCGCAAAAACCCGAACGGGTGCGTGCCGGCCTCATATCCACCTGGATCATCACATCGGTAATTTCTGTTGTAATCAGCTTATTGGTAATATTATTCGGCAAAAGCCTGATGGGTGTCTTTACTCCCGACGATGCCGTAATTAGTATTGGCAACGACTATCTTGTCATCGTCAGCTCATTCTATATCGTTTTCTCGTCGCTTTTTGTTATCAATGCCGTGATGCGTGGCTCCGGCGACACACTTATCCCCATGTTTATTACCCTTATTGCCTTGTGGGTGGTGCGTGTGCCTGCTTCTTATTTTCTGGCCGATCGCATCGGCGTTACCGGAATTTGGTGGGCAATCCCGCTGGGATGGGGCACCGGATTAACGTTGGCTTTCCTTTATTACCTCACCGGTCGCTGGAAAACGAAGAGTGTGATACGGACGAAGACATAATCAATTCATTATTGACGTTTCGAGGTTCTGCGGACGCTCGAAGGTCTAACCCTTCCATTAACCAAAACTACGAATCGAGCTTAAGTACCGCCAGGAACGCCGATTGTGGAACCTCTACGTTGCCTACCTGACGCATGCGTTTCTTGCCTTTCTTTTGTTTTTCGAGGAGTTTACGCTTTCGCGTAATGTCGCCACCGTAGCATTTGGCCGTAACATCTTTGCGTAGTGCCTTCACGGTTTCGCGGGCGATGATTTTGGCACCAATAGCCGCCTGGATAGCTACGTCGAACTGCTGACGCGGGATAAGCTCGCGTAATTTTTCGCACATGCGGCGCCCAAAGTTGTAGGCATTGTCCTGGTGGATCAATGTGGAGAGCGCATCCACCGGCTCGCCGTTGAGCAAAATATCCAACCGCACCAATTTGGCGGTTTGGTAGCCGGTGATGTGATAATCGAACGAGGCATAGCCGCGCGAAATACTTTTTAGTTTATCATAAAAGTCAAAAACAATTTCGGCCAGGGGCAATTTAAAGGAAACCTCGACACGATCGCTGGTAAGGTAAACCTGATTTTTCAGCTCTCCGCGCCGGTCGATGCAAAGATTCATAATAGCGCCCACATATTCCGATTTGGATATGATTTGCGCATCAATCATCGGCTCCTCCACATGCTCCAAGACGTTGGGTCCGGGCATACCCGACGGATTGTGCACGTCGATAACCTCGCCTTTGGTGGTGTAGGCTTTATAGTTTACGTTTGGCACGGTAGTAATCACGTCCATGTCGAACTCGCGATCCAGCCTTTCCTGCACAATCTCCATGTGCAGCAGTCCGAGAAATCCACAGCGAAAGCCAAAGCCCAGTGCTGCCGACGATTCGGGTTCAAAGGTTAGTGAAGCATCATTGAGTTGCAGCTTTTCCATCGACGAACGCAGCTCTTCGTAGTCGTCGGCATCTATTGGGTAAATGCCGGCAAAAACCATTGGTTTCACGTTTTCAAAACCTGAAATCATCTTGCTGCAGGGGTTTGCTACTTGTGTGATGGTGTCGCCTACCTTTACCTCTTTTGAGGTTTTGATGCCGGAGATGATATAGCCCACGTCGCCGGCCTCCATAGTTTCGCGCGGTTGAAGCCCCATACAAAGCACACCTATTTCGTCGGCATTGTATTCTTTGCCGGTGGCTACAAATTTTACAAAATCATTTTTACTTATTGTGCCATTAAATATGCGGAAGTAAGCGATGATGCCGCGATAAGAGTTATAAATCGAATCGAAGATAAGCGCCTGCAGCGGAGCCTTCGGATCGCCTGATGGCGCCGGAACGCGCTCCAGGATAGCTTCGAGGATGCGCTCGACACCGTAGCCGGTTTTGCCGCTGGCTTCGATGATGTCGTCGCGGTCGCAGCCTATAAGATCTACTATCTGGTCTTTTACATCTTCGGGCATGGCAGCGTCTAAATCCATTTTATTAAGCACCGGAATAATTTCCAGATTGTGCTCGATGGCCAGATAGAGGTTGGAAATAGTTTGTGCCTGAATGCCCTGCGTGGCATCCACGATGAGCAAGGCCCCTTCGCAGGCAGCGATGGAGCGGGAAACTTCATACGAAAAGTCCACGTGTCCGGGCGTATCGATCAGGTTAAAAAGATATTCAACACCATTATCGGCATTATAGACCATTTGTATGGCGTGGCTTTTTATGGTGATGCCCCGTTCGCGCTCCAGGTCCATGCTGTCGAGCACCTGTTCTTTTTTATCGCGCTCACCAATGGTATGTGTCAGGTCAAGCAGTCGGTCGGCCAGTGTGCTTTTACCATGGTCGATATGGGCAATGATACAGAAGTTTCTTATATTTTTCATCGGGAGCAAAAGTAATATTTTGCTATCATTAAAGAGCGAAGGTGATAAACTATAACGCGTCAATTTCATCGGCACTTAATCCGGTTTCTTCAATAATATCTTCCATTGAGGCTCCACTGTTTTTCATCCGCATTGCCAGTTTCAGCGCTAAAGATTATTTTTGCTTGAGCGCTTCTTCTTTTTGCCTGCGCTCCTCCTCTTTTTGCTTTCGCTGCGTTTCTTCTCTACTCTTTGCCAGCTTCTCCTTTTTTTGAGAATCGGCAAGTTGCTTCAGATATTTTGCTTCCTGTGCGTCGAAGATGTTGTCGATTTCTTCCTCAGCTTCCAGGTTGCGGCGAAATGTTTCATCCATCAGGGGGCCTTGCAAGTATTCGGCTATATCGGCAAATCCTTCAGGGATTTCCTGCAGGTCGATGATGTAATTTTCGTCGGTACACCAGGCCTGATTGAACAACATCAAAAAATTCTCCAGGCGCGTCCGCCGTCGTTCGGGCAAACGCCGTACTTGTATAATGTGCGATTGATGGTTGAGATGCTCTACGAAAAAACTCTTCACTTGCACCACTTCTTTATTTACCGAGTTGATCACTTCGCGGTTGACAGTAACGGCCATGTAGGGCAGGTCGTCGAGATTGTATCCCAATATATAGATGGCAATGATAGGGTAAGCCGTAAAATATTCAGCCCGATTTTCTTTCGCTACCAACGGTTTCTTTTGTTTTGTCATATAGTTGGCACCAAGATAATTCCGAAAGCGCTGGATGTCGGTAGCATATTTAGATTTCTGCAGCTCAATAAGAACGGTCTTCCGGCTGCCATCGGCTTCTTTTATCACTGCTTTAAAATCGAGTCTGAACAGCGTTAAACTTCGCTTTTCGTCAGGAAAAACCGTTTCCTGCTGGCCAAGCGAAACTTCCTCCACCTCCACATCCATAATTACCGAAAGGACTTTGCGGGCAAACTTGTTGTTTTCCATCAGATATTTGAAGGCTTTGTCGTAGAGAGGGTTTATGATTTTCATGGTTCTGTTAAGTTAAAGGTGAATTTACAGACTTCCGGCTTTTATATTTCTACAAATTGATAATTTCATCGGCATTTAATCCGGTTTCTTCGATAATATCTTCTATCGAAGCTCCGCTGTTTTTCATCCGCATTGCCAGTTTCAGTGCTAAAGATTCTTTTTGCTTTAGCGCTTCTTCTTTTTGCCTTCGCTGCGCTTCTTCTCTCTTCCTTGCCAGCTTCTCCTTTTTTTGAGAATCGGCAAGTTGCTTCAGATATTTGGCTTCCTGTGCGTCGAAGATGTTGTCGATTTCTTCCTCAGCTTCCAGATTGCGGCGAAATGTTTCATCCATCAATGGGCCTTGCAGGTATTCAGCTATATCGGCAAATCCTTCAGGAATTTCCTGCAGGTCGATGATGTAATTTTCGTCGGTACACCAGGCCTGATTGAACAACAGCAGGAAATTTTCCAGACGGGTGCGCCTCTTCTCCGGCAGGCGCCGCACTTGTATGATGTGCGACTGATGGTTGAGATGCTCAACGAAAAAGCTTTTCACTTGCACCACTTCCTTATTTACCGAGTTGATCACTTCGCGGTTTACGGTTACGGCCATGTAGGGCAGGTCGTCGAGATTGTATCCCAATATGTAGATGGCAATGATAGGATAAGCCGTAAAATATTCAGCCCGGTTTTCTTTCGCTACCAACGGTTTCTTTTGTTTTGTCATGTAGTTGGCTCCAAGATAATTCCGAAAGCGTTGGATGTCGGTAGCATATTTTGATTTCTGCAGCTCAATAAGAACGGTCTTCCGGCTGCCATCGGCTTCTTTTATAACAGCTTTAAAATCGAGTCTGAAGAGTGTTAAACTCCGCTTTTGGTCTGGAAAAACCGTTTCCTGCTGACCAAGCGAAACTTCCTCCACCTCCACATCCATAATTACCGACAATACTTTGCGGGCAAACTTGTTGTTTTCCATCAGGTATTTGAAGGCTTTATCGTAAAGTGGGTTTATGATTTTCATGTCTTATTTATTTAAATGATATCCAACCAACTATCTTAACAAAAGTACACTAAATCAGTTTGCATGGCCAGGGTAAGTCACATATTACACATAACAAATAAGTTCCAAATTCAAAACAGCAACGCATAAAAAAAAAGCTGCCCCATAAAAGAGCAGCTTTTTTGTATCACAATAAAGTGTTTTAGTTATAGATCACTTCGTAGGAAGGCTCAGGAGTAGTAAACCTCAAAATAAAGGTAATGGTTCCGCCATCAGGAATTGGAATGTCGTCGCCTCCAGGTTTAAGGAAACCATCGTCTGGATCGTTGGCGCCAAGGTTTAAGTCCCATCCGTCGTTGGCTCTGAATTTAAAGCGTTGGTTATCCGCGGCTGGGATATTGGGAACGGTAACCGACAAGTCCTGAGTTACGATATCCCATTCCAGATTGATGTCTTCGCTCCATCCAAGCCATTCACCGATAACTCCCCAATTTTGAAGCGTGTCGCTCCAGGTAAGATTGTTAATATCAACCACGAACTGATAACCACCAGGTCCTGGGACTTCGAGGTTTCCTGCGCCGCCGTCGGTACTAAGAGTTCCTGCTGCTGCACCTGCGCCATAGTTGGTTCCTTCCGTCCAGTTAGGAACCGAAGTAAATTTGAAGGCAAATGAGGGAGCATCTTCTGGGAAATAAATATAACCGGTGTAGATACCATCGCCATCAAAATCATAGATAACGGGAGCATCAGCCGGAGCCCATCCCTGATAATCGCCAGGTACCCACAATTTAGGATATTCGATAGCGGAAGAGAAGGGTGTAAGGTTGAGGCTGATTACATTAGAATGCAAGGTACTAATAGCAGCATTAGAATTGATAAAAGAAACAACTCTTATTTCAACTTCCGAAGCTACATCTGTCTCCAGTCCCATAGTTATTAATTTGCCGTTCAAAGCGCCTTTGGATATCTGCAAAGAGTTGGTGTTAGAGCTTCCCAGATTAACAGCATGCATAAAGTTGCTGTCGGCAAAATCGATTTGCACGGTATATTTAGTGGCTTCCAGGTCGGGTAGGTTGTAACTAACCGGTGACCAATTGAAGGTAATCATGCTGTCGGCTTCTTCGGGAGTGAGCACAATAGTGTCGGCAGCGGGCATTGTCAGCGCCGGAGCAGTGGCTTTACCCATATCCAGAACCGGTTCGGTTTCCTTTTTTTCGCAGGAGAAGAGCAGTCCGATACTTAAGATTGCAAAAAGAATGAATGTTATCTTTTTCATATTTTTAATTGATTTAGAAATTAATAACCTGTGTTTTGTTGAAGATTCGGATTGGCGTTGACATCGGAATTAGGCAACGGAAAAATCCTGTATTTGTCAGCGGAAGCAGTACCTTGTGGCGCGCCGCCCTTCCATGGCCACAAGTATTCGGCGCTGGTAAGTTTGTTGTGACGCACCAGGTCGGTGCGGCGGTGGCACTCCCAATAAAGTTCGCGGGCACGCTCATCAAGGATAAAGTCCAGGGTGAGGTCGCCGGCGCCGATGTTACCCGAAGTATTACCATAGGCTCTTTCTCTCACCTTATTTACGTATGTAACAGCCATGCCCATATCGGCAGCGCCCTGAATGGCTGCCTCGGCATACATCAGATAAACATCGGCCAGACGGAACAACGGGAAATCGGTATCGGGATAGTCGAGGTCTTTGCCGGAACTACCGTTGGAAGTTACGTTTTTGAATTTTGTAACAGCATAGCCATCGGTAAATTCGCTAATGTTGTTGATCTCCAGGTTTTGGCCGTCGGTATAAAACATAGCGCGCTGATCGGTATTTCCTGATGGGTCAGAGAATTTATTAACGAATGCACTGGTGGTGCGGGTGCCACCCCACCCACCGCCTAAGCCAAAGTCGCTCGGATTCATCGACCCGCCAATGGCAGCATGGATGATGAAGTTGGTGCCGCCATAAGTGCGGGTGTTGATGCCATCAAAAGCAATCGAGAATATCTGTTCCGGATTGTTTTGGTCGTTGTCGGCCAGGAAAAGATGTGCATAAACAGGAGCTAGCTGATAGCCGGCGTCGATTACTTTCTGTGAATAAGTTGCACATTCGCCATAGCGAGCTGTGCCGGTATAAACCTGAGCATTGAGATAATTCTTGGCCAGCAGCGTCCAGGCAGCAGCTTTGTCGGCGCGGGCATACACAGTATGCGGCTCGATAAGCTGGTCTTCGATAGCTTTCAGCTCCGACTCCACATAATTGAAAAGTTCGGCGCGCTGTATCTGGGGCGGGAAAAATTTTCCTACACCATCTTCTTCGGTAACAAACGGAACATTGGCAAACAAATCCATAGCATGTGAATAGCTGAGTGCTCTCAGAAAACGTGCCTCGGCATGGTAAGTCTGCACCTGAGCTTTCAGGTCGCCGGTAACGCCGCGCTCGTCGAGTTTTGCGTCTGTAGTTTCGCGGAGGTATTCATTACAAACCGAAATCTGATAAAAGATGCGATAATACATTGCTGCTATAAAAACATCGCCGGCACCCCACGACTGAGCATGGAAGTCTTTGATGGTTTGGTCGTCCCATCCTATTACTGCTTCGTCGGTGGGAAGTTCCTGGTGATTCCAGTATCCGCGCAGGTATTGCCCGAAGCCTTCGTCGATACCGCTAATGTCGCCTTGTCCGGCGGGGCCTTCCTGTCCGCTAACGGCCAGGCCTGCATATAGCTTGGCCAGCACCTGCGTATAGGCGGCAGGGTCGTCGAATACTGTGGCGGCGGTGGTTACGTCTTCATCCAATGGCACAGTGTCGAGGTCTTTGATGCAGGAGCTAAAAGCAAGGATCAATCCTGCCATTATCAAAAATATATTTGCGAATTTTTTCATAATTATTAAAATTTAAAAATTAGAACTGAAGTGTTAAACCAAGCAGGTAAGTCCGTGGCCGGGGATACAACCGATTGTCGATGCCATTGGAAATCTCCGGATCGATGCCGTCGTATTGGGTAATGGTGAAGGCATTGGTAACGGTTGCCGTCAGGCGCAATGAAGCCAGATTAGGTATTACATCAGGGAAGAAATAGCTCAGCGAGATGTTGTCCATTCTGAAAAACGACGCATCCTGGATATAAAAATCCGACAGGTATTGGGGTTTGACGAAATTGGTTTCGTACACTTTGGTAGTGATATTACCCAGGTAAGGCCCTTCGGGGCGATAGAGCCGCTGATAAACAGCATTTTCGCTGCTTACGTTATCGTACACATAATTACCAAAGTTGGCGCGTCCCGAGAAGGAAAAATTCCAGTTTTTGTATTGTACTGATGAATTGATTCCGAAATAGAAATCAGCAGCGGGGTCTTTGTAATAATAACGATCGGCATCGGTAATTTCGCCATCGCCATTACGATCCACATAGATTCCCTCTAATGGTTTGCCATCGGGGTCATATACCTGTTCAAAAACAAAATAAGTGTTGGCTGATTGTCCTACCGCATGTTTCTGGATGAAGTTACCCACACCACCGGAAATGTTTCCAACATCAACACCTGTGTAATCCGGGTCGTCGGTAGCGGTAAGTTTTGTAATCTCATTTTTGTTATAGGTAGCATTAAAGCCAAATTCCCAGAAAATGTCGTCGGTAGAAACCGGGCGGGTAGTGATTGAAAATTCCACACCTTCGTTTTCCAGATCGCCGATATTGGTAAGAATAAAGTTGCTAAGGTTGGAACCTGCCGGCACCGGAATAAAGTTAATCAGATCGGAAGTTTGCCGTTTGTAATAATCCAATGATCCATAGATGCGGTCTTTGGCAAAGCCAAAGTCGATACCGAAGTTAAGGGTGGTAGTTTCTTCCCATTTAATATTGTAGTCGTATCCTTCGGGACGCAGCGTATAATAAAACTGGTTGCCGAGCTGATATTGTGCAAACTGGTTGCTACGGGTATATCGTGGCAGATAAGGATAGTCATTGTCGGTAATATTTTGCTGGCCTGTTACACCGTAACCTGCTCTAAATTTTAGCTGCGACATATTAACGCCGGCCATAAAGGGTTCTTCGATGATCTGCCATGCAAAAGCTGCCGATGGAAACAAACCCCAACGTGTGTCGGGTGAGAAGCGCGAGCTACCGTCGTCGCGAAGCGTGAGGGTAAGCAAGTACCTCTCTTTAAAGGTGTAATTAAGACGCCCAAAGAAAGAAAGTAGATAACTTTCGGTAGGATTGTTAACACTGTTGATGCCGTAAGTGCGCATGTAGTCGCCGTAGAAATTTTTCTGATAGTTGCCCGGACTAATTGAGTCGAGGGTAAACTTACGCGAATAGTTGCCGTTGAGCGAGGTGTCGCTGCGGTAAAAATGCTGCCATGAATAACCGGCCATTACATCAATACGGCTGTCGATAGTTGGAATGTCTTTCACATAATTGAGATAAAACTCCAGCAGTTCGTTTTTCTTTTCCTGCTCGTAAGCGCTCCAGTTGCCGCCGCCATTCAAGGCATCATATACCCAGGGAGCAAAGTCGGGAGTAATGTTGTCACCTTGACTTTTCGAGTAGTCGTAGCCCAGGTTCAGGTTGGCACGCAACTCGGGCAGGAAGTGCATTTTATAATCAAACTGTACGTTACCAATGAAGCGGTTGACGGTTGACTGGTCGTCGCGCAGGTTGAGCAGCGCTGCCGGGTTACTCGATCCCTGCTCTACCGGAATGTCGGTTCCGTTGGGTTGTATCCATGCATAATATCCGCCGAAGTTGGTAATTGGCATCCGAATAGTATCGGCAACCTCATCGCCATTTACATCATTAAGATAATAAGGATTATAAATAGTACCATCCTCTATGGGTTTACTCGGATCGTATTGCAGTGCTGCTCCAATGGCATCTCGGTTGGCAAATTGATTTTTGATGTTCATGTACTTGGCGTTAACATCAATTTTCAGATGACCGTCGAGCAAAGTGGGATTCAGGTTAACGCTGGCGGTGGTACGTTTCAGGTTGTCGGTTTTCAGGATACCATCCTGATCGGTGTAACCCACCGAAAGGCGATAAGGCAAAATTTTATAGGCGCCGGTGATACTCAGATTGTGATCCATGCTAAAGGCATTCTGATAAATCTCGTCCTGCCAGTCGGTGTTGGCCGTACCAAGCAAGCCTGCCTGGTTGGGGTATCTATTCTGCACCTCTTTTCTGAAAACATCAGCATCCAGTACATCAATGGTTTTGATGGGTGTTGAAATTCCAAAACTACCATTATAGGTCACCGACAATGGCTTTCCTTCTTTACCTTTTTTGGTGGTAATAATGATAACCCCGTTAGAAGCGCGCGATCCGTAGATGGCAGTAGCGGAAGCATCTTTGAGCACCGTAAAAGTTTCGATGTCGTTGGGGTTGATGGTGTTCAGCGGGTTGCGCATTCCTGAGATGCCATCGTTGTCCACCGGCACACCGTCGATTACAAACAATGGGTCGTTGCTGGCTGATAACGAGGAGCCGCCTCTGATACGGATGGTGGCACCGTCGCCGGGAGCTCCGCCGCCAGTGGTGATTTGCACACCGGCAATCTTCCCCGACACCAGTTCGGTAGGGGTGGTGAGTATTCCGCGGTTAAAGTCTTTGCTGCTTACAGCCGTAACCGATCCTGTAGCGTCTTCGCGTTTTTGCACGCCATAGCCGATCACTACCAGTTCTTCAAGATAAGTGTTCTGCTGCACCAGCGCTACGTTAACAGTAGTATTGGGCTGTGCCAGCACCTCCTGAGGCTCGTAGCCGATAAACGAAAATACCAGTGTGGTATTTGGCGAGATGGTAAGGGTGTAATTGCCGTCGATGTCGGTGACGGTTCCCAGCAGCGTCCCTTTCACCTGCACAGTAGCACCCGGAAGCGTACCTCCTTCTTCGGCGTCGGTTATAACGCCTTTAACTACACCGGTTTGAGCATAGCCCGTCGAAAACCCAAACACGAGCATCGACAGGAGCAAAATCATTTTTGCTGTTAGATGTTTTCCCATAATTCAACGTTTAATTAGTTCTCATTTTTATTTAGTTTTACTTGATATTCCTACTCTCGGAACCCTGAACAAGCTGCAAAATTAATAAAAACTTCATCTGGAAATTTTCTTGTTGGATTATATAAACCTCCTGGCTCCCCACACTGCGCAAATCATTAATTTGCAACATACTATTGTTTTTAACGTTTTGAAGGATATAGATTTTTCAGCAGCCTTTTACTGGCTTTTAGCCGGTTTTATCTTAAAAAGAATTTATTTTTATTTTTGCATGTTGAAATTATTTTAATTTTGCTTCTGAACAAACTTCAAATACTTACAATTAAAATTATTCATCAAAACTTTTTTATTATGAAAAAACTAGTACTTTTCGCTTTCTCAATCTTCCTTTTTGGAGGACTGATGGCACAAACTCCGCTCACCATGGAACCTGCAAATGCAACGGCCTGGGATGAAGTTACGCTATATCTGGATGTTTCCTTGAGTTGTCCTGATTCAGCTTTATTGATGGCAGATTCAGTAATGATGCACTCAGGCCTTACGATTGATGATGCTGGTTGGCAAAACACTATTGAATTTAATGCTATGGGTGCTAATGGCCAGCAACCCAAATTGGTCAAAATGGCAAGTATGTCGCCTGCCATTTCTATTTCGCCTGCCGGCGCCGGAGCCTGGGACGAAATAACTCTTACTGTTAATACCAACCTCTCATGCCCTGAAGGAGCACTTCTGGCTGCCGAAAATGTAATGATGCACTCGGGTGTTACACTTGATGGTGCTGGTTGGTCCAACACTGTAGCCTACGATGGTATGGGTGCCAATGGACAATCTACGGCCCTCACCAGCAATGGCGATGGCACGTGGAGCATCACATTTGTTCCTGCCGCATTTTATGGCCTTGAAGAAGGTGCCGATGTAACCGGAATCAATGCTGTTTTTAATGGCGGTGACTGGACTATGGGTGAAGCAAAAGCATATGACGGAAATGGAAATTGCACTGATTTTTATGTTCCTTTCGGCGAAAATCACATTTGGACAATTACCTATGTTCCTGCCGAATTTTATGGTATTGAGGAAGGAACCAATGCTCAGGGCATCAACCTTGTTTTTAATGGTGGCGATTGGTCTGCTGGTGAAGCCAAAGACTTTAATGAAACTGGCGCCTGCACTGATTTTTATCTTCCCTTCACAGCTCCGTCAGATGAAATAATGATTGCCGACTTCGAAGATGGAACCGCAGGCCCGCTCACTTTGCACGTGATGGGCAACGGCGAGTGGGACAATGGCGAACTTCACGAGGTTTCAGAAACTTTCGAAGTTATCGACAACCCCGATCCAAGTGGCCTCAACTGGTCGTCGAAAGTGATGAAATTCAACCGTCGCGGTTTGGATGAAGGTGGCCAGCCCTGGGGTGGCTTCTGGGCCAACGTAGATCCAGCAGTGGATGTTACCACTCATAAGTACGTACACGTTATGGTTTGGAAACCACGCATAAGTCCTGTAAGATTTAAACTCGAAGGTGGCCCCTCCGGAACCCTCGAAATGGTTAGCAGCAACGAACAAACTGAAGTTAATATGTGGGTGGATATGGTTTTTAAATTCGACACCATGACGGGCGCTTATCCTGTTGTTGCCTTCATGCCCGACTTTGAAGATCCCTTCACAGCTCCTGAGCTTCAGGTGATCTATTTCGACAATATCCGTGTGAACAGCGATCCTAATCCGGCCGATAATACTTCCATTTTCAATCCAACTACCAACGCATCTTTGGCAGTATATCCCAACCCGGTTACCAGTTCATTGTTTATCGATCTCAACAACGACGCACAAAGCATTGGTATCTACAATTTGCTCGGACAACAACAGGCTACCTTTAGCAATGTCAACGCCGGCACTTTCAGCTTCTCCACTTCCGATTTGCCCAAAGGCATCTACATGGTGGTAATGCGCGACAAGAACAACAAGCAATACACAGCAAAATTTGTCAAAGAATAGTCTTTGACGTTTTTTTCATTTTACATTTTTTTTAAATTTGACTGACTGCCTCTCATTCGGGAGGCAGTTTTTTTTTCGGACGTCCTGATAACGCCAAAAATCATTCATGGTGTGATTCTAAAAATGTTCAATTAGCTGTGGCTAAATTGTTACCCCTTCGGGGGGAGTAATTATTTTGGAACCTGATTGCTAAAATCATATCACCCCTTCGTGGGTTCACATTTGTGGTTTTATTTCAAGATTTCCTTCGGAAGCGGTAGCTGAGCTGGTTGTGCTGGTTGAGGTGGTCGAACTTGTCGAAACCAGCTCAGGCCTTATGTACGATTTGATCCCGCATGTACGGAATTCAAGATTCAAAAGAAATTGTTCGAAAAAACATCCGCTTTCCTGGCTGCCCCTAGCTACTAATTACTATTTCCTACCTACTTTCTTCACCCTACCACCCTCTCACAATGCACCACTACCGCTTTGCGCCCTGCGCTTTTCATCTCACCACCACCTTTTCTACACCAAAACCATTTTCCGTTTTTAAATGCAAAAGATAAACTCCTGAAGGAATTCCTCTGACGTCGATTTGGAGAGATTGTTTCCCCTGCAACAGTTTGCCGGCAGCATTTGGTTTAAAGATTTGCTGGCCAGTCAGGCTGTGCATTTCAACGATGACCTGTTGCGGTTTATCCAGCGTAAAACCTATTGTCAGATAATCCGCTGCGGGAACGGGTGAGCAGGAGAGCGTTATTGCGCCTGAACCTGGTTCGAAGATGGATTGCGGGTCATACACAAAGCCGATGGCATCGAGTGCAGGCTGAATTTCGGGATTGGCCATAAAATTATTCCACAGAAGTTGGGAGCGGTGGTTCTCAATCATGTCGATGATAGGCCCCTGGTCGATGGCCAGGTAAGAAGTGGCATACCAATCGGCTTCGGGATTGAAGGCGTCGGCAAAGCCCATGTTGCCCCAGATTTTGCCGCCCAGCGTGCGATAAAAATGTTTGAGTGCAGCCATAGATTCGTCGGGCGTGTAGGGCATCGACGACAAAGCTGCTGTTGGTGTAATGGTTCCATTGTCGCGTGTGCCAACAGGCTCGTGGGCCATGTAGCCCCACGGGTCGTCGCTGGCAGTAAGCCCCCACGACACTGTCGAATAGCCTTCAAAGTTGTTTGGATTGGCGATACAATATGCCCGGTTTATTAATGTGTGGTTGCGGTTGTTGAGGAAATAATTGGCGTAAGCATCCTTCTTGTTGCGCGGATCGAAGCCCAGATAGGAATAATGGGCAAAAAATAGCGGGCCGCCGTAATCCCATCCAACCCATAATTTATATCCATAAAACGAATCTCCATTAATATAATAAGGTGACGATGCCCAGCCGTCGTGCCATAGCGAGGCCGGCACGCCATGCGTTGGCGAGGCTATGGCCAGTAAGTAAACGATGGCAGCTTCGTTGGGGCCACGCACCTGCATATTCATTGCCCACTGGTGGTTGGGCGACCAGTGCCAGTAGAGGAAAATCCCGTCGTTGCGGCGGTACCAATCCCATTCTACCGTTTCCCACAGTTGCGTAATGCGTTCGGCTATGGATTGCTCATCAGTATTGGTCTGTTTAAAATATTGCCGCGCTGCCAGCAGTCCCTGCACCAGAAAAGCCGTCTCCACCAGATCGCCGCCATTGTCGAGGTCGCTGAAAGGAATCACCTGTCCCGTGCTGCCATTTAGCCAGTGTGGCCAAACTCCGTGAAAGCGATCGGCATTTTCGAGGAAAGTCAGAATTTTTTTCATGCGGGCAACTCCCTGACCGCGTGTGATAAACTGGCGCTCTATCCCCACCATCAGTGCCATGATGCCAAAGCCGCTGCCACCGCTGGTCACCACATCGCCTGAGGTATTGCGCTCGCGCGCCATCCCCGATGCCGGATGGGCAAAATCCCAGAAGTAACGGAACGTTGCCTCCTGCACCATCTCCATAAGCTGCTCATCATCCATATCGTAGGTGCTCGTTTGCACAATTTCCGAAAAAGGGGAGGATTCGTTGGCGTCGTTCAGTGCGGTAATTTTATATTGCAGCCCCAGGTTGGTACCCAAAGCTCTTACAAAATCAGTATAGGATGTATCGGTTTTGCCCAGGGTAGCTCGTTTATAGAAGGTGGCGCCATTGTCGGTGGAGAGATAAATTTCGTAACCGTTCAGATTACTCTCAGCGTTGGGCTGCCAGGTGAGATACGCATGGCTGTCGTATCCTTTGGTCGCCAGTCCCTGTGGAGCCGCAACGGGTGGCGAAGTACCGTCGCCCTTAAAGATGCGCATATCATCCACAAACAAAGTGTGGCTTTGGCCGTCAGCAGATAGTTGTGCAAAGCCAATGGTTTTGATGGCTTCAAAATTTACTCCCGACGAAGCAAAGAACAGCTCCATTGGAATGGTGATTCTTGTCCATTCGTGTGGCGACAAATTGTCGCTATAGTCGCTGATGGCAACTTTTACTGTTTGCTGATTGTCGGCATCTTCCATAAAAATTGCCGGCAGGTTTTCATTATCGAAAACTACAGGGCTGCGCAGAAAGAAGAGCAGCGTATCGGCGTCAGCCACATTTCTTGCCGCCCAATTGATGCCCGCAGCGATGGCCTGCCAGTTGCCGCCGGCATTGGAACGCCACGAAAGCAGCAGCGAATTGACACCCTGTTGCGCCGGCACATCATTTTCCACCGGAAACCGATGCTCGTCGGCGCCGGCAACTTCCAGTGTGCTGGGCGCATTTACCCAGAGCCAGCTAAAGTCGTAAAACGCCTCATCAGGGCTGTCCTGAAAATAAAACCAGGTCTGGGCTTCTGCTTTGCCCAGACCTGTGGTTATTATCATTATTAAAAGAAATACAATTTTATTTTTTAAAATTTTCATGATAAATGATTTTAAAATCACGGTGAATAGCTGAAACGCACAGATTGCGTAGTGCCTGAATCCGTTCCTACAAAAACATCAAACTCGCCCGGCTCAGCAGCCCATTGCATGTCGCGGGTGAGGAATTCGAGCGTTGCAGGAGTTATTTCAAAAGTAACAACAGACTGCGCGCCGGGTTCAAGGTAAATTTTGCGGAAATCTTTTAGCTCTTTCACCGGCCGCGTGACACTACCCACCAAATCGCGCAAATAAAGTTGCACCACCTCCTGACCCGCCATCTTGCCCGTATTAGTCACCTGCACCGATACTTCAATCTTTTGGTTGGCTTTGAGCACTGGCGACGAAATTTTAAGATTATCGTATTGAAAAGTTGTATAGCTAAGTCCGTAGCCAAAAGGATAGAGCGGCGTATTAGCAACATCGAGATATTTGCTGGTATATTTATCCGACGACATAGGACGGCCTGTATTTTTATTATTATAAAATATCGGCACCTGCCCCAGGTTGCGCGGGAAGGTTACGGTGAGTTTTCCCGATGGATTGTAGTCGCCAAAGAGCACGTCGGCCACAGCATGTCCGGCTTGCGTGCCTGGAAACCAGGCTTCCAAAATTGCCGGCACATGGGTGTCGAGCCACGAGAGGTCGAGCGGGCGGCCGTTGATCAGCACCACCACCACTGGTTTTCCCGTTGCGATAAGCGCTTCGGCCAACTCCTGCTGCACACCCGGCAAGGTGATTTCTGAGCGGCTGGCAGCTTCCCCCGACATTTCCTTTGTCTCGCCTATTACCAAAACCACAGCATCGGAGCGACTGGCCAAAGTAACCGCTTCGTCAAATCCTGAGCGGTCGTCGCCATCCACTTCACAGCCTTGTGCATATATTACCCGTTGTTTTGGTAGTTTTTCTTTGATACCTTCCAGCACCGTCACACTTTTATTAAAATCGCCAGCCGCCGACCAGGCGCCAATCATATCCTTTTTACTGTCGGCCAATGGCCCGATTACAGCAATGGTGCCTGTTTGTTTGGATAAAGGCAATAGCTGGTTTTGATTTTTGAGCAACACCATGCTTTCGGCGGTAAACTCCCGCGCAAATGCCAGATGCTCCGGATGGTAAATCAGCGTGTCCTGTCGTTGCTTGTCGCAATATTTATATGGATCATCAAATAACCCCAGCAGCATTTTGATACGCAAAATGCGCCTGACGGCATCATCGATATCCGAAACATCCACTTTTCCTTCTTTGACCGATTGCGCCAGGTAATCAATGAAAATACCGCTTTGCATGTCCATATCCACTCCGGCATTTACAGCCAGTTCGCCGGCCTCTTTGTTGTTGGCCACGATTCCGTGAGGAACCATCTCGGCGATGGAAGTGTAATCGGTTACAACGAAGCCATCAAAATCCCACTCCTTTTTCAGGATTTCGCGCAACAGATATTCGTTGCCGGTAGCAGGAATTCCGTCCACTTCGTTGAAGCTGGTCATAAAGGTTCCTACTCCGGCCTCAACACACGCCTTGAACGGTGGCAGGTAAGTTTCGCGCAATACCCTGTCCGACATATCCACGGTATTGTAGTCGCGGCCGGCAATAGCGGCACCATATGCGGCGTAATGTTTTGCGCAAGCTACCATTGTGTTATCAGCGGCGAGGTTATCACCCTGGAAACCTTTGACGCGTGCTACTGCAATGCGGCTGGTGAGGTAGGTGTCTTCGCCGGAGCCTTCCATAATGCGACCCCAACGTGGATCGCGGGCAATGTCCACCATTGGCGTGAAGGTCCAGTTGAGGCCTTCGGCAGTGGCTTCGATGGCGGCGATGCGCTCAGAATGTTCGATGGCTTCCATATTCCAGGTGGCGGCTTGTGCCAATGGCATGGGAAAGATGGTGCGGTGGCCATGAATTACGTCGTAACCAAACATCAGCGGTATTTTCATGCGCGTTTTCTCTACGGCGATGCTTTGTAAATCCCTGACGTAATCCACACTATAAGCATTAAAGATAGCGCCCACTTTTCCGGCTTCGATATCTTTGCGGTAGCCGCTCCGGATGGTCGGCCCGGTCACGTCCCAATCGCTGGTGTAAAGCGTCATTTGCCCAATCTTTTCTTCCAGCGTCATTTGTTGTAGTAGTGCATCTATCTTGCTTTCGATAGCCGAATTGTCGTCGGAGATTTTTTGCGCACTGACCTTGCTGAAAAGGGTTATGGATAGGACGAGGATTATTAATAAAATCTTCTTGTTCATGGTGAAAAAATTTCTTTAGTATCCCGGATTTTGGGTAAGTTTTCCGCCGCTGGCGTAAATTTCGCTTTGCGGAATTGGGAAGACTTCATTTTTACCATCTATAAAATTTTTACCATGCGCTCTCATCACTTCGCCTGCTCTGCCTTGTCGCACCAGGTCGAAGAAGCGGTCGAATTCCATCGCCAGCTCATGGCGGCGTTCCTTCCATATTGCCAGGCGAAGGCCATCCTGCCCGGAGGCCGGCGAATCACCAAGGCCGGCACGGTAACGAACTTCGTTGAGTGAGGAGATGGCTTTGCCTGTATTGCCAAGCTCGTTGGCGGCTTCGGCATTGATGAGGTAAATTTCGCCCATGCGCAGGAGGCGTACATTCTTGTTGGTGCGGTCGTCGTTGCCGGTCCAGCTTTCTTCATATTTACTTACGTAAGATTTGTAATTATAACGTGGATTGGCAGCGGTATCAATGATTACGTTGTCGAAAAGTGTATCACCAATAACCATGATGGTAGCTTTACGGCGAAGATCGCCCGGCTCGTAGCTATCCAAAAGGTCTTGCGACGGCGTATTAAATCCCCATCCCGTGAAGGCAGTGGTGTCGCGACCATTGTTGCCTACAAAAGAAAATTCTCCGCCACGAATGCCCTGTGGCGAGCAAAATTGCTGCACAGCGGCTATCGGGAGACCTGCACGCGCCTGAATTTCAAAAAGCGACTCTATGCTGTTCTCGCCCACTTCGCGCCATATGGTGGCATAGTCGGGCACCAGGCCATAGTTTCCGACCTCGCCATTGATAATTTGGTTGGTGAGATCGAAAGCTTGTTGCCATTTCTTTTGGTACATATTAACCTTTGCCAGCAGTGCGGTGGCAGCTCCTTTGGTGGCGCGTCCCAATTCCGAAGCAGGATATTCCATCGGAAGCACGGCTGTGGCTTCATTAAGCGTTTGCTCGATAAAAGCATAAACCTCACCCACCGGCACCCGCGTGTTGGCTTTGTTGAGATCGGCAGGATTGTCAGAATCGACGACCTTATCCAACAGCGGCACGTCGCCAAAGGTGCGCGCCAGGTTGAAATAATAATACGCGCGCAGAAATTTGGCTTCAGCCATCAGCCTGTTTTTTAAATCCTGAGGGATGTCGAATTTGGGAACATTGGCCAGCGCCTGGTTACAATTGGAAATGCCCTGGAAGTTGCCTTTCCACACTTCCGTTACCGAGATGGTGGTTGGTGTGTAGGTGAGCGCGTCCATTTGGTCTTTGTCGGCGCCCAGATCGCCGGGATCGCTGCCTTTGTCGGCATTGTCGGAGGTGATGCTGGCCACGCCCATCCACGAAAAAGCACTTTGCTCCCAGGTGAGCAGGTTGGCGTAGCAGGCATTCACAAAACGTGTGGCATTGGCGGGATCGGCAAAAGTAGAGTCGGATGTAACAAGCTGGTTTTCCGGCGCGGGGTCGAGCCAATCTTTGTCGCAGGCAACCATAGCCACAGAAGTTGCCAAAACTACGATGATGAAACGAATATATTTTTTCATAATATTTTAAAATTTAAAATTGAATGTTGATACCAAATAAATATGCTGAAGTTACCGGGTAGATGTTCAGCTCGATGCCGCTACTGGTGTTAGAGCCTGGTAGTTCGGGCGTAAAGCCTGAGTATTGCGTGAAGATGACGGGGTTTTGTGCGGTGACGTAAAACCGCAGGCTGTTCATTTTATATTTGGTAAGCGGCAGGGTGTAGCCCAAAGTTACGTTGTTGATGCGGAAAAATGAACCCGACTCTACAAAGTAGGTTGATGGCTTGGGGATGCTGTTGGAGGCGCGGGGTTCGGAGCCGTTGGGATTGTCGGGGCTCCAGCGGTTGGCAGCGCGGTCATCCTCGATGTTGTCGTTACCAAATCGTAAGCCTTTTTTGCCATTATAAACCTTGTTGCCGCCGTTGCCATAGCAATCCACCGTAAAGTCGATTTGTTTCCAGTTGATGCCGGCATTAATACCATAATAAAATTTAGGCTGGTAACTTCCTGCAAACACGCGGTCGAGTTCGCTTAATGTACCGTCGCCGTTTACATCGGCATAAATGAGGTCGCCGGGCTGGGTGCCGGTGAAGTGAGGTGAGGCGTCAATCTCTTCCTGTGTGCGGTAGATTCCTTCGGTTTGATATACCCAAAAGCTGCCGATGGGTTGTCCTTCCACGGTGTAGGTAACTATCTCGCCATTGCCCAGGCTTCCGCCACGGAGCTGCAGGTTGCCGTCAACCGATTCCACATTATTATTATTAAAGGTAACGTTGCCACCAACGAAATAGGTGAAGTCATCGGAGATTTTGTCGTTCCAGTTAAGCGCTATTTCTACTCCTGTGTTGCGCACATCGGCGGCCTGCGAAAACACGGTACGATCGGCGTCGCCAACAGCCGAAGGAAGGGTGATGCTCACGTAGTTGTTGGAAAGTTTGTTATAATAACCTATATCTCCGCGCAATCGACGATCGACTATTAGAAACTCCATGCCTATATCATAACCGGTGGTAGGCTCCCAGGTAGCCTGTGCATCTTTTATCTGATCGAAAGTGATGGCTTGCTGTGGTGTGCCGCTTTGTCCGCCAAAGGCGTAATAATTACTTAGAATGGTAACTCCTGTCAGCACGCCGAGGTTGCGGATATTGTCCTGCCCGATTTTACCATAGCTGCCGCGCACTTTTAGTTCATCAAAAAAGGACTGGTTTTCCATAAATGATTCCTGCGTAACAATCCAGGTAGCTCCTGCCGACCAGAAAGTTCCCCACTTTTCGTTGACGGGGAAGTTGCTGGAGCCGTCGCGGCGCAGTGACCCACTCAAAGTATAGCGGCTGCTGAAAGTGTAAGTAGCGCGGCCATAAACGGCGGCACGGGTATAGAGGTCGCCAGAACTTCCGCTGGTGGCGGTGGTGAGGTCGCCCTGCCCGATATACCAAAGGTTGCTTTGGTTGGGCACGTCTTTTACGTTGCCATACAACGAGCTGTATTTATCCTGTTCGGCAGAATAACCGGCGGTTACATTTATTTGATGACGCAGTGCAAAGGTCTTGGTGTAATTGATGTAGTTGTCGAAAATCCAATAAAACCCTTTGCCCGATGAGATGGTAAGATCGGAGATGTCATTTTTCTGTCCGCTCCAGATAAAATATTCGGGTACATAGTTGGTCCCGTCGTTGTTGTAGCGATCGAAGTTGAAACTGCTGCGCAGGGTGAGGCCATCTACAGGTTTCAGCTCGGCATAAACATTTCCGAGCAAACGCTGCTGTTTAAAAATGTCGTTGGTATAATGCAGCCGTGCTACCGGGTTGGCAACGCTCAGTGCTTGCAGATAACCCCAGTCGCCGTTGGCGTATTGCACCGGAACGGTGGGCGCCATGCGGTAGGCATCGTCGAAAACATTGGGTTTGTTGTCGTTTTTCGATACGTTGATGTTCAGGTTGTAACCCAACTTGATAAAGTCGGCAGGTTTAAAATCGTTGGCAAGCTTGAAAACGTACCGCGAAAAGTCGTTGCCTTCGATGATGCCGTTGTCAACAAAATATCCGGCGCTGAAGTAGTATGTCACCTTATCGGAACCTCCGCTGATGCTCAGGTTGTAGTTGTTCATCATTCCGGCGCGGCTCACCTCGTCAAACCAGTCGGTATTGTATTTTAATGTATCAGGGTCGAACAATGGAGCCTGTCCGTCGTAGGCACGCGCTTCGTTGGTATAGTTGGCGTAAAGATTAGCGTCAGCCATTTTCACTTTGTTGGTCATTTGGCGAAAGCCAACGTAGCTGTCGAAATTCACCTTCATTTTCCCGGCTTTGCCCGACTTGGTGGTGATAAGGATCACGCCGCTACCGGCGCGGCTTCCGTAGATGGCTTGTGAAGCGGCATCTTTAAGCACCTCCATCGATTGTATGTCGGAACTATTGATGTTGGTAATGTCGGTAGTGATCATACCATCCACCACATAGATCGGGTTGCCGTCGGCAGTTACGGAGGAAATACCCCGCACACGCACCTGCGGCTGGCCGCCGGGCTTGCCGGTGGAGATAACCTGCACGCCGGCACTCTTGCCCTGCAGCGCCTGCGCAGCCGTAAGCACAGGCTCGCGTGCTATTTTCCCGCCATCCACTTTGGTGATGGCGCCCACCACCTGGCTCTTGAGCAACTGACCATAGCCTACTACGATTACCTCGTCGAGAAAGGTGGTGACGGGAACCAACACGACATTTATCACCGACTGGGCATCTACAGGTTTTTCCTGTTTTTCGTAACCGATAAATGAGAATTCCAGGATGTCGGAAGGAGCAGCCTGAATGGTGTAGAAGCCGTTCACGTCGGTGACCGTTCCCGTAAAGGTGCCTTGTATCAGCACATTTACCCCCGGCAAAGTGGTGCCGTCGGCGTTGTCGGTCACCGTTCCCGTCACAGTTTTTTGCTGTGCGTAGGTGCTGGTGAATGCGGCAATGAGCATCAGTAAGAGTAGAAGTTTTGATTTCATATTTCTAATTTTTAAGTGATTATGTTGAACCTATTAAAATTACGTTTTTATTGAGGTGCTAATGTTTGGAGCAAGTGTTTCAGTTTTTTCGCTATCAACGTCCCATCCCTGACCTCCCGATGATCGGGACAGGCCTTCTCGGCCGGTTGTCGGAAAGGGAGCTCTCTTTCGTGGCATCACGGGAAAACCCAGTCGAAGCGCTTCGTTTATAGCCCCATCCCCGACCCTTCCCCGACGCGGGGAAGGGAGTTCGCTTCCGTGGCATCACGGGAAAACCAAAACAACTCGCTTCGTTTGGCAAACAATCCTACCGCCTTGTGGAAGCGCTCCCCTCTCCAACTGGAGAGGGGTCGGGGGTGAGGCAAAAAAAGAAGCACTTCACACCGCAACCATTCAAATATTCAACCATAGCTAAATGGTTACAAAACTAATCTTACGCGTTTATTTCTATTTATTAAAAATCAATTTGTTATCCCTCCTTCTCCAGCCAGCCACCGGTAAAACCGGCTTTTTGCAGGCCATCGCGAAAGTAGCTGTTTTTTTTCATCAAATCCCAAATCTGCTCTGTGCGATGGTTTTCGAGCATGATGAGGATGGCTCCCTGGTCGATGCCAATGTAATCCTCGTCGAACCAGCCATCGGGATTTTTATCATCAACGAAAGTAAGATTAAAAGCATCTTTAAATCCGTATTGATCGTAGAGCCGCTTGCCATAGCGCTGGTACATTTCGCTTAAAGCGGAAAGGCATTCTTCGGGAGCAAACGGGATGCTTCCACCGGCGGCGGTAGGAGCTATGGTGCCATCATCCACCAGATAATTGGCAGCGGCGCCGCGCGCACGATAGCCCATAAACTCAATGATGCTACCGGCTATCCGTTGCTTTTTATTGCCGGAGCCGTCACAGGCGGTAAGTCCCCAAATATTTTCGCCGTAGCCGGTAAATCCTGTGGAATTCTCTATACAATAGGCGCGGTTGGCAAGGGTGGCGCGGCGCGAGTTTTCGAAATAGTCGATGCCGCGCGCGCGCATGTAAGCATCCTGTATGCCGCGGAAGTCGATGTACATGTGCGAATACTGGTGTCCGAAAAGGGGACCGAAGTTTACATGCGCAAAGCCCTGATAATCGGCCCACAGATAAGTTGCCGTCCAGTTTTGCCACACCACGGCGGGGATGGGATGTGTAGGCGAGCCCAGCGCCAGGATGTTCAGGATCATGGCTTCGTTGTAGCCACTCCACTCGGCATCCAAAAATTTCTTTGTTTCGGGATGCCAGCCCATCGACAGCAACTGGTTGTCGCTGAGAAACCAATCCCATTCTACACGACGATATAAGCTGTCGGCAAGCCGGCGGATTTCTGTTTCGGTGCTGTCAGTTGAATCAAAATATTCGTAGCACGACAGGATGCCTGCCATGAGCAATCCGGTATCGATGGTTGACAGTTCTACCTGCTTGTGGCGCAATCCGGTGCGCATATCCAAAAAATGGTAAAAAAAACCTTTGTAGCCGGCCACGCCTGTGGTGGCGTCGCCCATCGGCAGATTCATGATAAAGCGCAGGGTTATGAGCACGCGTTCGGCGGCCTGCCTGCGGGTGATGTAGTTGTTTTCGACGCCGGTGATGTAAGCCGTAAATCCAAAACCCATGGCAGCAATGCTCGAAAACGATTGGGTAGGCCAGCGGTCGGGCGTAAGGCCGCTCACGCTGTCGGCGGTTTCCCAAAAATAACCGAAAGTGCGGCGGTGCATATCATCCAGATTCAGGCTGTCGTCCATCGACAGACTATTGGCACCAGCCTCTTTTTGGCTTTGCTGATTGCAAGCCGAAAAAACCACCAGCAGCAAAGATACCAAGACAAGGAGCAGCGTGTGTTTCATGATTCATAGTTTTAATAATTATCTACCGAAACAGAAGATCAAAAGTATAAAAATCAGAACATCCGATGACTTTAAAAATATGTAAAAAGAGATGGGAAGGGAAATTCCAAATTCCAAATTCCAAATTCCAAATTTCAGATACCGGATTTCAAGCACACAATGCCGATGCAAAAGAAACGACTTCTTTTAATTCTGCCTATTTCGAATCTAACTTTGAAACGACTTTACCAGATTGTTTTATTTTAAAATATCAGCCTTACTTTTTGCCCTGATTAAAGGCTTCGATAAATTTTAATCAGATTAAAACAATGTTCAAAAAAAAGATGCACCTTGTTCCGCAGTCATTTATGAATTTCAAAAAGGGCCAAACAATTACCTTTTTCTAACTTCTTACTTTACGCGATGCAAAAGGTGCCAGCGGTTGCTGCGTGAGGATGCGGCTGGCTTCAGCATCAAAGGCGTGCGGGTCGTTGAGATGCGAGAGCCTGTGGAAAATCTGATCAGCGTCCGTAAACCAGCGTGCAAAATACCACCAGTAGTCTTTCTTTTTGCCAAGTTGTGCAAGGGATGAGCGACCTTTATCCATCAGTTCTTGCATCAGGTCATAATAAAATTCGATTAGTATTTCGCGGTGGGTTTCGCTGGGAGGCGGTGTGGCGGGCAGGGATATTTGTTCGGCAAGAAACGGGTTGGCAAGCAGCCCGCGACCCAGCATCCAGCCGGTGGCAGTCGGGTATCTTTTGCGCAAAGCAAGAAAACTTTCCCTGCAGGTGATGTCGCCGCTGAAAATCCAGTCGTGTTTCAGTTTACCAATGGCAGCATCGAGTGTTTCAAGATACATTTCGCCCTCGTACATTTGCACGCCAATGCGCGGATGGATGACGAGACTTTGCAGCGGGTAATCGTTATACACTTCCACGAGATCAAAAAACTCATCAGGATTGTGATAGCCCAGCCGCGTTTTGATGGAGAGCTTGATGGGCAGCGCCGGAATGATCTCGTCGAGCAGTTGGCGCAGCAGGTCGGGAAAAGGCAGCAAACCGGAGCCTCGCTTTTTGCGCGCCACCGAGGGTTTGGGGCAGCCCAGGTTCCAGTTGACGGTAGCGTAGCCCAACTCCTGCAGGCGGTGGGCCAGCAGTACAAATTTCGATGCGTCGTTGCCCAGCACCTGCGGAATGACAGATAAACCCGCGTTGGCTTCGGGCAGCACGTCGCGCAAGTGCTGCTGCCTGAAGCGCGACCCTTCGGCCAGCGCAATAAACGGACTCATCATCTGGTGGATGCCCGAAAAATGCCGCGACCAGGCACGCCGGAATTCAGCTTCTGTAAAGCCTTGCAGCGGAGCCATGATCATCAGTTCTTTTTGATTTTTATGGTTATTCATTAAATATTTGACTTCAAAAAATTCCAAATTCTAAATTCCAAATCCCAAAAAACAACCGCCGTAGTCGGTGTGAACAATTCCAAATAAATCACAATTTAAAAAACCCGACAACTTTTCCCAACTTGGCAGCTCAACAATCATCTTCTCATTCCGGGAACTTTAAGAACTAATAAGGTAATAAGGTTGATGTCTTTGTTAACTTTTTCCCACTAAGGTTAATTGATTAAAAATATGGTTTTTCATTTTTTCATTTGATAATAACTCAATGATTCCTTTCTCCCTCCTCTTTGCTTTCATATTTTTCCATTATAGCTGAGATGGCGGCAAGCAGCAGTCCGGTGTCGTTGTCGTTGAGTAGTGCCACGCGCTCCAGGATGCGGTTATAAAATACCGGGCTGCGGCTGATGCGGGTGCC
The DNA here is from genome assembly GCA_009928785.1 of Clostridia bacterium. Lineage (GTDB taxonomy): Bacteria > Bacteroidota > Bacteroidia > Bacteroidales > 4484-276 > SABY01. The sequence continues at coordinate 34,910 of SABY01000007.1, forward strand.
GGCGAGGATGTTTTTGGTTTGGCCGATCAGCACCGAAAGCTTTGCTTCGTCGGGTGCAGGAGGCTTTTGCGCCGTTGGCATTTGTCGCAAAGTCGAAAGAATATAAGCATAGAGCATCACCGCCTGTGCCAGGTTGAGCGACGGATAGGCGGTGGCCATGGGAATATAGGTGGAGATGTGGCACAACGCCATCTCTTGGTTGGTTAGCCCCGACTCTTCGCGGCCAAAAACGATGGCCACTTTATGGATGGTGCCGGATTTGTTGTGCAGCAGTTCGGGCAATTGGTTTGCCGCATGATGGTCGCCGCGCACCGACCGCTCTTTGGCGCTGGTGGCAATGGCAAAATCGATATCCGTAAGCGCATCGCTGAGAGTGTCATAAACAGGGGCATGCTCGAGGATTTCTGCGGAAGCATGCGCCACCCAGCGAGCCTTCCCCTCCAAAAAAGTACACGGACGCACCAGCCGCAACTGCGCGAAACCCATCGTTTTGAGGGCGCGCGCGGCAGCGCCGATGTTTTCGGGCACAGCAGGTTCTACTAGTATGAAGATAATTTGCATTTTTATTTATTTCCTAACATAAAACAACGCAGGTAAAAAGAAGAAACAGCAGGGTCAGCTTAGGTCTTTTCATTGGGTTTTGATTTTTTAAAATTCTCTTTCGCCCCTGCCGGTTTCCATAGATGCACCAGGGCTTTGGTTTCAAAAAATTCCTCATCAAAATAGCGACCGAGCGGAACCACCCGGCTGTGCAGCTTAATCTGCAACAGCTCCGCGGTGAGGTCGCCGCCTTTGAGGTACAGGATGCCATTGGCCAAACTGTTGTTTGCGCCGGCATTGATGCGGGGCATTGCCCACTGCGCAAATTGCGGAAGCTGCGTCACCGCGCGGCTTACGACAAAGTCTGCGGTTTCTTTGATCTCCTCCAGGCGCACCGCGGCCGCCGTAACATTGGCCAGCGAAAGACTTTCGGCGACAGCCTGCACCACTTTTATTTTTTTGGCGATGGAATCGATGAGATGAAACCTAACCTCCGGAAAGAGGATGGCCAGCGGGATGCCCGGAAAGCCGCCGCCCGTGCCTGCATCGATAACCTCCGTTCCATCGGCAAAACTGATAACTTTGGCAATAGCCAGCGAGTGCAGCACATGCCGCTCGTAGAGGTTTTCGATGTCGCGGCGCGAGATCACGTTCACGCGTTCGTTCCAAAAAGTGTAAAGCTCCTGCAACTGCCCCAGTTGCTCCGTCTGTCGCACGGAAAGGTCGGCGAAATATTTTTTGATAATTTCCATGGCCGCAAAGATAGGTTTGTTGTTCGTTGTTTGTTGTTCGTTGTTCCCTTCGGCAAGCTCAGGGCAGGCTGTTGTTCGTTTCCCGAATCGCGGAGTATATCCCGATTTTTTCGGGGATATCGGGATTTCCCGATGGATCAGGGCAGGCAGTTGCGCTCAAGTTCGTTGTTTTGGAAACCATGTCGCTTTTCTGCTGATTGCATCAGGCTGAGAGCTGAGAACTTAAGACTGTTGTCTGGTTGGAAAAATTTAATATTGGCAACGGCAAAAAAAAGCCCTGGTAGCTGCTACCAGGGCCTTTTATTAATTATCGTTGAACAGGTTGATATTGTTGTGATTCCCTATTTCATCCCTATAAAACGAATTCCTTCAGAAAATTATTAAACCCTCCGGCATTATTTCTCGCCTCCCGGTTTCCTGGGAGGGATTATCCGGGTTTTAGACAATTGGTTTACCTGGCTTCTGAGTGACTCGAAATCGGTTGAGATTTTGCTGAACCCCGTTACCGATTTTTGCAGCGCTTCAATTTGCTTATCTCTCGAAGAAATTTCATTCTGGTGTGCACCCTGCACTGCTTCCAGTTGTGTTCTCAACTTGCTCACTTCATTTTGTAATACCATCACTTCTTCAATCTTTGCCTTTTGTGTGTTGATTTGCGTACGAAGTTCTTCCACATTGGCAGGCTCTTTATCTTCCAGAGCATAATATTTCACTTTCCCATTTTCTTCGAAAAGAATCACCCTTTCATTTTCCTTAAGGCTGGTGGGCGCTACGGTAAATTTCATTAGGTTTTTGGGGCCGTTCAGCGGATCGAAGGTTTCCACGCGGGTCACCTCAATATTGGCATTTTCCAATTTGGACTTCACCTCATCCACAGGTTTCCCCACCACCGAAGTTTGCTTCACTGTTCGTTCGGGACGTGTCACTTGCTTTTTGGTAAGGTTGCCCAGCCAGTCACCGGCCAGATTTTGGAGTACACTGGCCTGTGTCTTTCTTTCTTTGAACATGGTGTTGAAGTTTAAATTATTGAAGCTCGCAACGCCATATTTCACCTGTGTGCCTTTCACGTTTACACCCTTTGCCCGTTCACCGCCAATGGTGACGTTCTCAAAAAGGTCTGGCAGCACTGCACAACAAACCGACTCGACGGCTTTCCGAAGAATTGGGCCGAAGGGTATCCACGACAACCAGTAATCGAAGGCAGGAAATGATTTTACATATTTACGCTTTGCAAAATTGCAGACTTTATAAACCTGGTTTTCACGAATACTGACACAGGCCAGGTACAATTTGTCTTCCTCATCACAGGTCGGGCATTTTAGCAGGAACTGATCACAAATACAATCCTTCAGGTATTGGGAGAGTTTACTGAACAGATCGATATATGCCTCAAGGACATCATTCCGGTAGGCTGTCAATTCCTCAAGCGGAAAAGTGGCTTCAGGTTGGAACCGGTTGGCCGGAATAATATTGAAAGTATTGCTCACCCAATTGTAAACAAACACCTGTGGATTGTCGGAAGAGGGTCCCATGGCGATACTTTCGGGATATATCTGCACAGGATGATGGTACGTGTTCAAAAGCTGCGGCTTCTCTGTGTTGAAAATACTCACAAGGCGCACACGGTAACTATCTTCGTAAACAACCATCAAAAATGCTGTTACCGGATTATAAACCAGTTTTACATCCGTATTGGCTCCCAGGTCAACCACATGATCAGGGAACTGGTTGAAAGAGTTGGCTGTAATATTGTAAACCAGTAGGTTTTTATTGCCTGAGGTGCCCGGTATGGCATTGGAAACCACGCAAAGTTTTGTGCCATTTTTTCCGTGTGCAATCTCTATATCGTCTTCACCCACGATGCTCCCTGCCTGATCACCCATGAAAAAGGTTTGAAATGGTTGGATCAGATTATCGAGATTCATGCCCTGAATTTGGTTATACTGAAGCGGATCATTCAGATCCACTGCCAATGTAGCGTAAGCAATATGGGTATTACGATCAATCACAAGTTGACCACTTGCGTTAAATGCAGCGGCAGGATTATGTTCGGAGGCGATGGAATTGGGATCGATCACATACAATCCCTTGCCACGTGCGATTGCATAGACACTTTTTTTGGTTGTAAAAAGGGTGGCCAGCGTAACCATCAGCGTGTCGCAGAAGGTTCTGATCGGTCGCCAAGTGAAAGTGAGCTGCTCTTCTTCCTTGACGTCAGCCACAGCAAAAATAGTATCCTCATCATTCAGCATCCCAATGGCATACAATTCACTTCCGTCTTCCGAAAAAGCTACATCCTGCACTTTGATGCCTGTTCCGCCTGGTATTTCAAGCTCAGCCACCATTTGCTGTGAATTGAGATCAAATACAAAGATCATATTGCTACCCGATGGCGACTCGACGCCACCCACTGTATAGGCTCTCTTCGACTGATGATCTACCCGGATTCTTGTATGGGTAAACCCTTTACTGAAAATAGTCGGAATATTCATCTCAGCCAGTACGCCTGGATAATCAGGAAACTGTTCTACATTATCGAACATGGCGCAATAGGTTTTGCTTTTCAAAAGCTCTTTTAACGATTCGTAAAGCTCTCTTAATATCTGATCCTCCTGTGGAGAGATGTAAACCTTTTGGCCAAACTCCGGGGTTAGGAATTGGATCAACAAATTCAGCATCGCTGTGATCCTTTTCTGATGGATGCCGACAAGCGCCGTTTCCTCGCCATTACCGACGACTTCCTTCGTAAAAAAATCGACAATAGGTTTGAGGCAGTTATTGTAGATGTTCTGAATGAGTTCGCCGCCTTTCCAGGAATTGGAAGTGTCGTTCGGATCGTAAGGTTCCACATTAAAGACAAGCTTGTTGCTGAGGTTCAGACCCATCGTTAGGCAAACCTCGCCATCCTGCCCGTCGAGTAAACCCTGCTCTTTGATCATCTCCATAATCGGGAGGATTTTATCCTGTTGAATGACCAGGTCGTTGCCTTCGCAATCCAGAGCGTAACCTTCTTTTACTTTCACTGTCAGTCGTCCGTTTTCGATCTCATCCCCACAATAGACCTGTAATCCGCACACGATTCCCCAACCGTGGAGGTGTTTGTTGTGAAAGCGAAGGTTGTTGGCCTTACACAAACGGTCGATGGCCTGCTGCACAGTTTCGGCTTCGGCTAATTCGCACGCACTGTTGTCGAAGCAGATATCTTCGGCACAAATTTCCGTCAGAGCTGGGAAATCCTTTCGGCAATCATGGACAATTTCGCCCACCGGATACTGAAGAGCCATTGTCCAACGAATGAGTGCGAGAGGTGCAAAGAAGCGTCTCACACCATGTGGGGGTATTCCTTCTTCCAGTTCCCATGGCACTACACGGTTCGGGGTTTCCGGCCTGGCAGCAATCACCCAGTAATCGCCCGCGACCCTGTCATTCCCGGTAATGGTGATTTCCAACCCCGTGTGACCCAGCGGCTGGGCAACACCCAGGGTAATCGGAATTTTTGCAACTGAAGAAAGGTCGTCTCCCCTGTTCCATATCTTCATGTAAAAATATTCGGAAGGATCTTGGTTATCAAGGTCATCTTTATCCGCTCTGCTTTTCCAGTCGGCTCCAAAACCGGATGGAATGGCATCTACCAGCGTAAATTCGCCGGAATCGGGATCGTAGGAACTATCGACCTTTGTCAAATGTCCCATTTGTGCGGCCACTTTTTCACCATTGGACAGGACTGCCGACCATGGCAATATTTCCACCACCTGGTTAGTTAAAGGCCAATGATACTGATCTTTCGGTTCTGTTATTAAATGTGCGGTCTTTCCATTTGCCGATAGCTTGACCTTATAATATGGAGCGGCATTGTCAAATCCCCAGGTTAAATAATCTTTATCTACCAGTTGCACTCTGATTGCCTGGTTTTCCGCCCCCAGGTAACCACCCAATGCAGTGGGCGAGCATAGGTCGTCAGACACGCCTGTTTTGGTGAAGGATACTTTAAGAAGAATATCTGAAATACGTTCATGTTGCCTGTTCACTTTACCTAAATTTCCGGCTTGCCAGTCGGAAATAAGTTTCTTCCAGGCTTCATCGCAGGTACTAAAACCAATATTAGGAACAATGTGCACCCGTCTCATGTTCCTCACGCGGGTGGTAGTATCAGGACCCCCCAGAGCCATCTCTAATAGGGATCCGTCTTCAACGGCACTAACGGCCTGTTGCCACGCTTCAAGAAATACCAGATCGTACCGCTCATTCTCATTGAAAACCGGGGTACCATCTGAATTGACCGGTTGCTGCAGCCAATCTTTTTGCAGGCGGTAAGTTTCCGGTTTTTCCAGCTCCAGACGCAAGCCCCCCAGGTACATCGTGCCTGGTAAGATATCAAAATCAATCCTGCCGGAATCCAGGCGCAGGTTTGCAATATTGAATCCGTCGTCGGGCGATCCAAAGGGTCCGATGACCTCTGTATTGGTCTGCCTTTGAATTTCCTTTTCTATGCGGCTATTTTCATTCCAATCATCATCAGTCAAGACACGGCCCTGCTGCATACGAACACTTGAATAATGTTTCGATTTATCGAAATTTATTCTGGATATATCAAACGTTTCCATAATCTTGAATTAAGTTTTGTTAATAAAAATCGGGATTAGCCCAAAAGGCATGTACTCGTCAATCTTAGTTCTCAATCCTTCAAATTTGACAGGATTCAGGAGCTTATTGAAGGCCCCCATTTCGACTCCATTTTCGCCGCCTTCTTTCAGAACACATGGAGCCGTATCACTCAACTGCGCATATCCGGGATCCCCAAACCGTCGTGAAGTAAACCAGTGCCTGGCATCATTTTCAAACAAAAAACTTTCAAAAGGATGAGGCAGCCTGCTTTTCATTGGCGCCGCACTGAACCTGAAACAACCATTTTGGGTATCGGTAATGGATACTTTTCCTGTAATCAGGGCTTCTGTTGCATACAATTGATGAACATCCACCTGGCCAAAAATGGTTGTCCTTTCAATATTAGTTTTGCCGGTTTTGATTTCAATCGCATTTACGGAAGGATTAACAGATTGAATAATAGAATCCTTAATAAAGGCCTCTTCCACATAGCCATCGTTTCTTACAATGACATGACCCATGATACTTGATTCGATGCACAGGTTTTCCACCCTTCCTTCAATAATCAGGTTCACCGGGTGCAAAATTTCATTTTTAATGTTGGTGCTCCCCCCGGGATCCAGGGTACAGTTCCTGATTACCACGCATGCGAAGTCACCTTTAAGAATCACTTCTGCAGCAAAGTCCCCCTTTGCCCCTATCCATAACCCATCCAGGCTAAGTTTTGAGTTTTTTTTGGCTCCGGTATTCAACAACCAGTTGCTTTCCAGGCATAGGTAAGGCCTTTGTTTGTTGGAAGAGTGAAGCGCCATGTTTGCAATGGCCACTTTGGAAGCAATGGGGCCATAAGTTTTGCTGTCGTCTATCTGTGTAACGCCATTGTTCAGCAGATCAGATGAGATGACAGCACCTCCACCTGATTTTGTAATATCGGGTAATGAATCTTTAATATGGTTTCTTTCATAAGTACCGGCACCAAGCGAACCTGAAAAACCATAGTGGTAGGCTATATAAATCACCTTATCGCCAGCTGGCGCATTTTTAAACATGAACCGGCCGTTTTCGGGATCTATGGCCAATTCCTTACTGATAGTAATGGGCCAGGACATCAGATTGGCAGAAGTAATTTTCTCAGTAGTAAATATAAAATCTGCCGGTTCATCAAAACCGACAACAATGGAATTTGCATCCACAGGGTTGCTTAATACCGTCTGGGCGTCAGGCAGCATCACACTTTTGCCGCAATCGGACATAAGGCTGAGCGATAATAAGGGAAGCAGAATGTCATTGCCCAAAATTTCGGCGTTGTTTGAAAAGGTAGAGATGATAGTAAGCAGGCTGCTTTCATTCTTGAAAACCAATCCGGCAATTTTACGAAGCTCGTTTGCAGCAGCCAGGCTGAGGGGTGAAGAAGGCAAGGCCATCAATTGTTGAATGATCGCTTCAGAAATTTGGTAGGTCGCTTGTCCCAGCAAGCGGCAGGGGATGGGTGCAATGAGTTCGGGTTCAGTGGCGGGGTGCCATTCATTCCAGTTGGGCGATGCGGATGATTTACTGAAAAGGGGGATATCTCTGCCGGAGGGATCAAAGCTAAAACATAATCCATCCCCCAGGGAAAATGGCGTAATATTGATGGCCTCGTACGCCTTGAGCCGGTACAAATAAAATGCGAGCTTTGTTATGCCATACCTGCCAAGCAACCCTCGGTGACGGCGCACATCCGGTGTATGAAAATATTCGTCGAACGCTCCGTCTGTCAATTCACCTGCTCGGGGATTGCGCAGGTCGGCCCAGCCTCCGGGCAAAGTGCCCGAAAATTTTCCTGCCAGTGATTCCGGTTTTGCATCTAGGCCGTGCCTTGCGCGGGCCAGTTTCATGAACTGCTCAACCAGCTTGCCCTCCCATCCGCTGATATCACTTATTAACTCCTCAAGAACTCGAGGTGTTCCTTTTCTTCTTCTATAGTAAATAGTTTTTGCGACATCAATGCGACGACCTCTTTTATTTTGTTCGGACAGCAACCGGGTGGCCAAAAGATCGCCTATATATGGAACCGCCCATTCATTGCAAAGTTCAATGAATTGGTCATCCCACAGGCTGTCCTGGCTGCGACGGAGAATAGCAGCCTGCCTGGCAATTACCTGCACAATAGCACGTAATACGCCTGGTTCTATTGCCAACCCATCTTCGTGTCGGTAAATTGAAGGTATGGCTTCCCATAACTTCTCGGCGTAATATTTTTCAAAATGATCTTCAGCCATTGTTATTGGTTATTATTCATATCCATTAATGATGAGCTGTCCTTGCTCTATGTCGAAATACTTTCCGGTTCCGGGAATGGTTGCAAAATCTCCGAAATTAATTCCGTCAATCAATATACCTTGAACCGATTCGGTTCCTTTAACATTCAAAACACTATCAAAAATTCTGCTGCGGAATAATGGAAGGCCGATGCCGATATTTTCCGGAGCCAACAAACCTCTGTCTGTATTAGTTAAATATTCGCGCAGCTCGCTGACAACATCCTCCTCCAGATACCTGGAATCAATTTTAACATTCAATGAAATCGATAATGGGCTGGATATTGCTATTTCAACCGTGATGGGTGTTGTTGGATCGGCAAAACTTCGGATATGTTGTGACAAATTTGATTTGATGCCTACATCCCCAATATAAAATATGTGAGCCGATGCCTGTTGTTTGTTTTTATCCCAGCGCCATTCTGCCTGTACTGCCCGAACTCCGGGATATGATGCTGCCAGGGCTTCCATATCCTGCATCGATACCACCCTGCCAAGTATTAGAGCAGATTTGGGTGCGTATGAACGCATATTGTCAGCATCTTCGGCATCAGCACCACCGAAGGCAGAAAGGATATTCTTTACACTCCGCAGCCTCTTTACAGGCTTAGAAACCTGGCTTATAGAACCTGCGGGCGGACAGGCCGACTCTGCTCCAAAACGGTAATTGCATGTAATATTATCTTTACCGGAAGGGAGGCGTTGCCCCCTGATGCCATCTCCGAACGTGATAATTGATTCGCCATCATCATTCTGTCTTACGATATAAACCTGGTCATTTTCCGTCATGCCATAGAAGCTGCTTACCTCGGTCCAGCGGATGCCATTTACATAAACTTCGAGGTAATTTTGTACAGACTGGTCGTTATCGGCTGTTGGCGAAATAAAATAGGTAAGCGGTTTTTTCTTTAACTTGAATGCCTGGTTGGCAAGAGACGCATTCCCACTTCCCAGTTTTTCGGTTTCAACAGTTTCTCCCCGTGATGCTGTGATCACATTTCCATAAATATCCACAGGAAGTGTTAACGGGTTGTCCCAGCTAGTTCCTTGGTCAAGCGTCAGCTTATTTTCATCATACGAAATACTTCCACCAACGCTTGCACCCAGGGTATTTTTATCCAGTAAGAGAAATTGCTTAGGATCATAATCTTCCACCGGAGTTTCTATTGGTTTATCAAACAATAGCAGATCGGATTCCGATAGGATTTTATTTGGCTCATCTACAATTGCAGCATTCAACTGCATGCCGTAATATACCGTTATCTCAGGAATGACAAGCTCACCCCAGATAGTATCAGTTGACAATTTTCTTTCGGTTGAATTGACAGATTCGTCAAGGGTGAGTTCCGTAACCGGGTTAGATATACCAGGCATTGAAAAGATATTACCATTGATCTTGATTTCATTTGAGGCCACAGTGGACCTCATTACCTCAGAAACGGATTCTACTTTGAACCACCTGTATTCGTCGAGGTAAGTCATCAAAATGTACGCTCCCGAATGGATCTGCTGGCTCAATACGTTCAGGGTGATTTTTTTATCACTTATTGAATCAGCTTTCTGATTCAGCGTCCATAGATGAGCAGTCAGGGTCGGCTTTAGCAATTGGAGGTCTTTTAATAAAGCACCATTATGCAATCCTGTGGTGGAATTGAAAGTGATTTTGGTGTATTGCCTGTTATCTATACCTGTATATTTCTCAATTTTTTCAACCAGTACGCCCTTGTTTTGATCATTATCAGCTTTATTGATAAGCAACAACATTGTTTCTTCTTTTATCTCACTTTTAAGCTCGACCAGTAATGAAGTCGGATTTTGTGAAGTAACAATTCCGGGATGAGGAGCCTTGATCCCCATACGATTTGCAAAAGGATGTATTATGGCTTCTTCGGTCAATTCAAAAACCTGTGGCGGGTTTCCATCAAATGCCCCGGAACGGAATGCGGTACCTTCAGGCAACTTCAACTGCAGCCTGCCATCTGCCAGGGCAGCCAATTCAACAACTGAACCAATTGCAGGACGTGGAAGATATCCCAGCAAAGCAACCAGTTTTCTCAGATTTGGTCTTAGCAAACTCGTTCTTAAATAGGTTTCATTGGCTACTACTTCATCATAAAAAGAGAGCGAATCACAGATATATGCCCACATTTCCAGCAGCATGATGCCAAAATCATCCTTGTCCCTGGCCCGCCAGTTGGAAAGTGGTATAATCTTAACCAACACGTTATTACTATCAATTAGCTCGACTTCTTCTGCTTTAATATCTTTAAGCAAAGCCTTTCTAAATTCATGGAACGTAGCTATCCGGCGAGGGAGTTTATCAAGACCCGCCCCAATATTTAATGGAAATGGATGAACAAACTGATCACATAAACATGGATATTGAGCAGTCGTTTCTATATTCTTACCATCACAATGAATACAGCTCATATTCCTCCGTGTGTATAAAGTTTAAGCGTGCCTTGTTGAGGGTGTAATGGATCATTGGTAATACGAATGATGGCATTCTTGCCAGGATCATAACTTAACTCTGAGAATATCCGTTTTCCGAACCAGCCTTTTCTTCTGAAATAGATTTTTTCAATGGCTTTTACACCTGGCACATCCTGTATTGAGGCTTCAAGGGTGGAGCGTTCGAGGAATGTGCCAAATGTAAACCTGTCGGGAGAAAAATACCCTTCCTTCGATCGAAGACCTTTTTTGCCCATCAAAGCTAAATATACCCGTTCTTTTACCTGTCCGCGGTAGGCATCCTCCGCAACACAAATTTCTATTTCGATATCAATATCGGCATACTTAGGATCCATAACATTTACTTCGCGGCCGGCCTGACGGAAACGGTTTAACTGATTTGTTAAGTCGGAACGATCGGTTGTTTCTAAAACAACTTTGCCCAATGGATCAGGCGTTACAAAAGCTGTAAGCCAACTGCCGGTCCAGCGAAAACCGGCTCCCGCTTTCTGCACCCAAACTAATCGCTCTGCTGCTTCGGCATAATCTTCCGGGCGAACAGCTCTGTAGGTCAAGGCCCGAAAAGCTTCCGGCGCCAGTTGTCTCAATTCTGCATCTGTCTCTGCATCCAATCCACCCGATGAAGGCAATGGATTGGTTACGGCGACTCCGGAAATGCCTGTATTAGTAATGCTTCCTGCAGCAACATTACTGCGTCTGGTTCCACCTAGCCTGTAGCGCACTTTGAACACAGTGCCTTTGTCCGGTATCCTGCCAAATTCACCATCCCCAAATCGTATCGTTACACCGCTATTCATTGCGTAATCCTGGTGTTCAATTTCTTCTCCTATCCTTTGGTAGCCCACAACCCGTTGCCAGGAGCCGTCATCAAGGGTAAAATGTGTGTCTGTTGGTTTTGAAGAATTAACCCCTACCAAAGAATTGTTGTACTCCCATGGTTCAGTAAAAGGTTTCCGCACCCACGAGCTGCTTGCGATATCAAATACAACTTCCTCCAGGATAATTTCCGGTAAATTGTATTCCGGGCTGTCGTCGCCGAGATAAACCAGCGGTGAAGCCTGTGAGTCAGGCAAAGTGAAAAGGTGAAGGTTTGAATTATCATGACCTTCCCGGTTAACTGTTTCTCCTGCAGGACTCCCTGAAAAAGCAATTGTTTCTGCTGAAGGCAAATTTGCAAGGAGATCGTCAACAATGAAATATGCTTCATGAGATTTGCCGGCTGTCGCAGGAACAATATTCCCCCTGACGGTCAAAACAGTAAGATCAAATTCATTTTGAAGTGCCTGTTCTTCTTCCCAAACAAGGCGGGTTATGTTTATATTAAATACTGGATCAGTTGTGTCAGTTACTGATATTAGCCGTACCAATTGCGTCCTTTCAGGCTGCGCAGGATCGGTTGGATTTGTTTTTATTAAAACCCATTTGCCAAGGTTTTTATTTGACGGCACACCACCAGGATTCAGGTTTGCCGAATGATGCCCTTCAATATATAATTCAGTAGAACCAATAGGCAAACAGATATCATCTTCATCCCAAAGGTGGGGTTTAAATTCATTATTTAAAGCTGATACTGCATATTTTTTAACAAGATAAAATTCAGCAATGCCTTTTCCTACTTCAAAATCAATTCTTGAATTATCATCACTCAACGCGAATACATTTGTTCCGGCGCTGATATCTATTATTCCGGCATTAACGGTAAAATCTATCCATCCTGTTGCCCCAAGCCCGTCATGCATATGGTAATCTATCAACCGGGCATGCCTGCGTACCGAACGCCTTTGGGTGGCAGTTTCAAGATAAGCTTCCCGGCTTATACGATCCTGGTAATAGGCCATTTCATCGCCCAAAGCGCTCATCAATTCCGCCATCATTACACCTGCATCTGCTTCCAGCCTGTCGGCCCAGTCGGGATAACGCAACGAGGCAAAATCGAGCAAGGCTTTGCGGAAACTCCAGAAATCACGGGCCAGGTAGTCTATCGGGGAATCAACCAATTCTTCCGGCGGACATTCATGGTCTGGGGCTTCGCAATCAAGGTCACTCGGACAGTTGGCCTTAAAACTAAAACTAATGTCATTATAGAAATTATCAATTCTGGCATCCTTGATTTTAAATTTGTATAAAGAAAAGTCACCGGGCGATTTTGTTTTGAGTCGAAGAACGTCCTGTCCATGGATGGTTAACCAGGCAATTATTGAATCAACTTTTATCTCAGGCAGCGCTGCTTCAGGACTGTAGATACTTATATCGCCGGGAGCAATTGTGCCCGGAAGAGGCACATCGAGGGTGATAACCGACCTTAAAAAAAAGACATCAAGGGTGGATTGGTCGGGATAGACATAGATAAAGTCTATTCCGGTTACCCGGCTTTGAGCCAACAGTTCTGTTATACGATCCGGAGTAACGCTCATAATGTTACCTCAAGGTTTAAATACTTGCGTTCCTGGTTGGCCCGCAAGAGGTAAACGATCTTTATCTCCAGTTTCTCTTCGATATTGTCCATCTTTACTTCATTTACTTCTATTACAGTTCCCAGCCATTTTTCCAATGACTGGTTGATCATCACCTGGCTCAGGTTCGCACTTACTTCGCTGTTTGGTGCAAATACCATTTTTCGTATTCCGCAGCCAAAATCGGGGCGGTTAATTCTTTCCCCGGGATTTGTAAACAATACTTGTTTGATCATTTGCACAACATGACGATCATAGTCGGTTTCTTCTGCAAGTTTACCAAAGCCATTATCTATCGCAAAAGGGAAACGTATGCTGTGAATTTTGTTATTCATGTTCAAAAGCTGTTTTTTTTATTCGATGGCTGATACCGTGCCAGTATATATACCAGGTGAGGTCTGTGTTGCACTAACTTTAAAAGCATCATGGTTTGCTTTCAAATGATTTACCACTCCCTGCGCTATAGCAACAAACATCAGCCTCATTTGATCGTTCATTGCCGGAGCATCGGCTCCAATCATAAAGTTGCTCCATTCATTCATGAAAGCTTGTTCCATGGCGGCGGCCATACTTTCAGCATAATCTATTTTTGAACCTGCTTTTAAATTTGAAGGCATATTATAAAAAGTTTTATCCGGTCGTAACTTTGGTTGATAAAAGACTGGGTGTGGCCGGGGGCATGGGTGGCACGGGAATCATGGGTGTTACCGGTAATACACCGGCCGCCAATTCACCCGGATGCATATGCGTATTAAATGTTTGTACCATCTGGTTAAGATATTGTAACAGATTATCACCAAAAACCAATGGGTGGGTTGCATTCTCGATCAGCTCGATCAATGGTGCTTCTATAACCACTTTTAAATTAGCCTGAATTTTTATTTTGCCCGACTGTGCTTCAATGGTCATGATATTGCTACCATTTTTATCGCTAAGGGTGAGCACTTCGGAATCATCATTAAAACTAATCATGAGACCTGTTTCTGTTCTCATGATACGGAGGGAAGGTGTGGCTTGGCTACCCTGTTCATTTTCAGGCAACTCATCATCGGCCCAGAATCCACCTGTCCAGATCGCATAGGAGGGATCACCTCCTTCAAACTCCACCCAGACACCAGCGCCAGGTTCAGGGATGGAATACAATCCAACATTATTCCCGGCATAAGGCAAACAAGGCATAGCCCACACTTCCAGCTCATTCAGTACTGCGGGCACCTGGACCTTTACCCTACCCCGGCTAGTAGGATCATTATTATCCGTTACCAAACCACGGTACTTGCCAAAAAACCTGTTCCTTGTCCATTCCAATAATTGTTGCGCTAACTGTTCGTCCATTTTTTATAATCTCTTTCTTATTTACCAAGTATTAATTGCCCCAGGCATTTCTTTCCAGTTCTAGGTCCATGACGTGTCCCACAGCGTCAATTTTATGTTTTACACCGGTCACATAATATTTACCGCTATGGCGGCTTCCGGCACCCTGCATCTCAACAATAGTGTGGAACCGTACTATATTGCAAAGCCGGTGCAGGCTGGTCTGGCAAGTGGCTTTGATAAACCATTGGGCATCCCTTAACGCTCCCCTGCTTCTTGCTTCCATAGCCCCTGCATCATCAACCGCGGGCGCCAGTTGTATGGTTTGTGGTTCGGCTCCATTCAACTCCGACAATCCGGTGGTACCCAGAATCGTATCTTCCAGGACAGACTGTCCGCCAATGACAGTCTTGGTTCGCAGATTGAGTTGCCTTCCTTCTGTCCTGGATGGCCTGGTTGAATCGGCATTTACACGCAGCAGATCGATATTGTTATTTTCATTGTTTACAATTAAGGTGTTTGCCGGTTCACCCTCCACGCTACGTGGCCGGAAATGACCTGTTGCAATTCCTACTCCTGAATAAGTAATCCAAAAATGAAATCCATTACGGCGGGCCAGGTTTCTTAACAAGCTAAGGTCAGATTCCCGTTGAACATGACTGTGATTCTCTTCGCTGTGAGCAGAATCAGCCGTGGACTCCACATCTGCAGTCATTTGATTGCGGCCGGAAATGATGGTTGTTGCGATTTCAGCATCCGTTCCGGAATCGGTAATCTGATAATTTGGGGTATGATCCAGCGTATGCCCCGTATCTTCTCCTTCAATAATCAATGATGATCCGGATCCGCCATGTTTAAGTTGTGATTGCTGCTGGGTAACCGGCCCTTTTACCAGGCAAACGAGGTCATCATTTACATTGGCCATCACACTTAAAATAATATCAGGAGCTGTATCTACCTCAATGGTTTGTGCAATATCACCGTCACAAACATCAACCGAAAAATTCAGTTTATAGGTAGTGTTTTGATCCATTTTTTCATATACTTCAACACTGCTCACATTTTGAGTGAGGCTTTCGTTGGGGATATCATCTATACAAATCAACACATCTAAACCCATTGGCTATAATTTATTTGGAATTGCAATTTCTGATTGTTCACTTAATGCTTCCGGCAACATAGTATCATTGGCTTCGGCAATACGCCAGAATCCTGCAGGGTCGTTACAATAGAGGGATGCCAGGTGGTCGGTGCGCTGACCTTGTTTTAGCAAGTGGAAGCCTTTAATACTTTGTTGGGGTTTATCGGGAGCAGCTACCACCTTAACAACTCTACCCTGTTGATCGGTAACTTCGTACTGCGTTGCATTTTTATACCTGCTTTTATCTGTAAACATTTTTATTCTATTTGAAAATTAAAATGGGAGCATGCCGAGAATAGATTCTACGCTATTGGCAATATTGGCAGCGGCGAGCACCTCTTTTTGCTTGCGTGTAAAGTTGAATGCCGTAATGGCAATTTCTTCGCTCAGTTTGCGGTTACAACTCGGAAAATCCCTAGGCGTCAATATTTTCAGGCCGATGTTTACTTTGGCCCGGATGGGATATAACAAAGGGGAATAGGCCTGCTCCTCAACGGAAAACGAGGTAAGTCTTACTGGCACAATTCGCCCCGGCCCCCAAACAAACAACACAACAGGTACTGTACCTCGTGGAACAGGCTGAACGCCGCCGGTATTGGCACTTCCACCCAAAGAACCTGAAATGGATCCTAATAAACCTCCCAGCAAGCTATCACCCTGTGGATATAAAAGCATTTCCATGGCAGCAATTCGGTCGGCCACTCCCGAAATAAATGCGACAGGGTGAGCTGCTGGATTTTCCAAAGCATCTGTAGCATCCAGTTCCAAGGCAAGTGAAAAGCTCTCCGGCGGATCAAAGGGTTGGGCAGTATTGGATGCATCATTACCTGTGGAGGAATCTCCACCTGATGCACCACTACCATTTTGTTGCCACACCTCTAATGTACGTGTCATTGCTTCCGGGTTGTACTGGAAAATGATGACATTCGGAATAGGTCCGATAAAGCGCTCAGAGAATTCGATGAGAGCGCCTTTTAGGAGTTTAGGAGAGCGGGAATAACCGGTAGGCATAAATTTTTAGATAAGAAGAAATATTACTATATAAAACATTATTTTATTTCATTATATACTTGATAAATATTCTAAACAATTTCAGTGTTTTACATTCCGATTTTTTACTAAAAACCTCCTTTTTAGCACATTCTAAGTTACTAAAAAGCATATAATTGGTCTTAAGTGTTTACTTGCTGGAACATGTTACTGTGAATTGGGCGGTATGATAGAAGGTATTGTACCCAAGGTTGCTTCTCTCGAGCCACAATGCTGCATCATAGGCATAACTAATATATGCCGAAAAAAAGGATTTGAAACTTGAATTTGAATCAAATTGATATTCATCACCGAGAGTTACACTAAATACACCCGACCATGAATCTCCATTAACAGTGGCAAGTCCTTTGACGTTTAGATCCCCTCCGCCATAGGCATAAAGCATGTTCTCGTCACCCCACGGATTCCACCATCTTATGTTGGATGATTTATCACTTATACCCCCATGGAAAATTGTAATTGGTATCTCTACAAGAGAACCAGTCCTCTTTGGCACAATCTCGGCAATTTCATTGCAAATTTTCTCGCTA
This sequence comes from Clostridia bacterium, assembly GCA_009928785.1. GTDB lineage: Bacteria > Bacteroidota > Bacteroidia > Bacteroidales > 4484-276 > SABY01. The sequence continues at coordinate 52,067 of SABY01000007.1, forward strand.
GCATGTTCCTTCACCTCGCTGATATCGGAAGGGTTGGGTATATAAGCCGTAGGTCCTTTTTTATCAAGAAAGTACTGCAGAAGATTCGATGCAAAGTTGAACTCCTTGGTTCGCCAACTGGTTATCTCACTACTGCATGCTGCACGTGCGGAGGATTCATCAAATGGCTTATTTTTCTCAACCATTTCCGGATGATCATCGAACATTCGCTGTAAAGAAGATTTCTTGCTACTTGCTTGCTGTAATACGTGCGTTAACTCATGCCCTAACAAATGTTTCCCCTCACCGGAATTTGGATTGTACTGCCCTTCATTAAAATAAATATCGCTCCCATGTGTAAATGCTTTTGCTTGAATCCCCTTGCTCATTTCAGAGGCCTTGCCACCTGTATGCACCCGTATACGGGAAAAATCAGTGCTGAATGCATTTTCCATAAAACTCTTTGTTCCTTGTGGCAAGGGTGATCCTCCACCTTTTGTTGAATTTAAAGATGTGGCAAATGAAGATGAAACTTGTATGCCGGAATTTCCATTTTCAGTTTTGCGCATCAATGGGGGGGGGGTCTTTTCCTTTTCTTCACAATGTGTGCATTTTCTTTGCAGCGATTTTCCTATTAAACCGGTTACAGGTTTAACTGTTTCGTTTGATGACATACGCATTAACCGGTCAGCCATGGCATCGGCTTCTTGTTCATAGATATCGCCTGGCTCATTGATGGTGAGTTTTGGCTGCACCATGGGTTTTGTCTTGCTGAGCTGAAGAATTGGTTTTATGGACAGATTGTTTCTATTATACATGGAAATCATGTTATCATATAAACTACATGAATGTAAATCATCAAAATCAGATAATTATCAATAGCTTTCAATCGGAAGGAGAATAATTGAAATATTTTGCCTGGAAAAATATTAATTATGATAAAAAAACAACCTCATCTTTGCCATTTACCGCTTGAACTCAGTTATTGTTAAATCCTTTAATGAATGGACTCATCTAATTTTTATTTGGTTCATTTTATTCACACCAACCTACGGGATGCGTGGAGCCACGGCCTCATCAGAAGGTCAGATGCCAGTGATTGCCCTCGTCCAATCTTTGTGCTCCATGCCTGGTAATAATTGGCTGCACAAGGAGCCGGTGCAGGTTGTTCAAATTTAAGATTCGAAAATCCAGCGTGTTGCCGATCCTGTGTGTTTTGTGCGGCGATGTCCAGTTTCCGTTGATGTCGAAGATTCCTCCGTGTTCGAGGCTCAGATCATTGTAACCCAAGAGAGGCCAATTGGCCAGCGCCAACTGAAGTTGCTGTAGTTGGGTCAACGTTAGTCCTTGCATATTCGGTGCGGCCGGATTTGCCAGCTGGGTGGCCATCTGCTGATTCGTCAGTGGCGGGGTCTGCGGTGCAGGTATAGGTGGAGCAACTGGTAGCCCACCGGGTGGCACCGGTGGTTGCTGGAGCTGGTTAATCATCTGCTGGATGATCGGCAAAGCATTGACGGGGATCGCTACAAAATCTGTAGCAATTGCCAGTAGCGCTACATTCGTCGCTGGTAGGGCAAAATGGTTGCTCTGGTGGTTGGTTGTGACCCCAACGAGATTATAAGCGGGGTCGGTTCCGAGTTGCTGAAGATTCTGCACACTCACGTCGATATCGCACTGACCCTGCGCTGCCCCCTGCGTTACGATGATCCGCTCTGTTCCACTGACAATCCCGGCTGTATACGTGGCAGTAGCATTGCCATTCTGATCAGCCACTGCCACCGTTGGCAGCACCCTACCAAGTGGACGGTTGGCCGCATGGTCGTGCCCGCCGGAGTTTTGAATTGGCTGCACCACGATCACTAAGTTGCTGTTTGGAGGGGCACCTTGGATCGAAAGTGCTGTCGTTTGGTTGCCAGCCGTGCCGTTCGGCGTGACTTGAGCCGCCTGCGGGGTTACGGTGAGCAACAGTGGTGCCACTGGAACAGGCGCAGTATTTTGGGGTTGAGGTGCCTGTTGTCGCTGTAGCGAGGGGTCAGAAGTGGAGAAATCAACCTCTGGGAGTTGCCTAACGTAGCCAACAAGCTGCGGAGCGGCTCTCTGCTGCACAGTATGTGTTAACTCATGTGCCAATAAATGTTTGCCAGTATCAGAATTTGGCTGATATTCTCCAATCCTAAAATAAATATCATTGCTAAGTGTAAAAGCTTTGGCATTGATTCCCTTGCTCATTTCAGTTGCCTGGCTATCGGTATGCACGCGAACTGATGAAAAACCAGTGCTGAATGCATTTTCCATAAAACTCTTTGTTCCCTGCGGCAATGGTGAACCTCCACCTTTTGATGCATTTAAAGATGAGGCAAATGAAGATGAAACTTGCATGCCGGAATTTCCATTTACAGCTTTACGCATCAAAGGCTTTTTTTTCTTTTCCTCTTCTTCACAATGTGTGCATTTTCTTTGCAGAGAGGCACCTATTAATCCGGTTACCGGTTTTACTCTTTCATTTGCAGACATTCGCATTACCCGGTCAGCCATGGCATCTGCTTCCTGTTCATATTTATCACCAGGTTCATTGACGGTGAGTTTTGGCTGCACGGAAACTTTTGACTTTCTAAAAGTCATAAGGTAATCTGTTGCCGGATTGGTTTTATGTAAAAGTGAATTCATCTTTTATAATGATGCCAATTTTATCTGTTGAATGATTTGTTCAGCAATACGATCAGCCATTTGCGTTGTATCATTTGTTATTGTGCTTTGCAACTGTACCCTTATTTCAGGGATGTGCTTATTGCCGGAATTTTCAGGAACAGTATCAGCCAACCTTTCAGCTACCTGCCTGCCCAAGCCGATTGCTTCTTCATTATTTTTGCCGGGCATCCGTATTTGCAATTCATCTATCTGGATCATATCGCATGTGTGAAATTTTGATGTACCTCCTTACCAAGTCCTCTTCCTTCTTTGGCAAGTTCTCTTTCCAGCCCTGCCAGTATATGAGAAATATTGATTGGGATTTTTCCTTTGCGGGCCATAAACAATGCGGATAAGACAGACTGTTTGATCTGGGCCCCGGTTATTTCCGTTAATACCGACAAGCGTGCTAATTCTTCATCAAGCCCGGATAATGTTTTATCACCTGCCATTTCTCCAATGATCTTTCTCCAGATGATTAGCCGTTGTGCAGCATCCGGTTTTGGAAATTCAAGGATAAAGCGCAATCGCCTTGTAAACCCATTATCAATATTCGATTTTTTATTACTGGCAAGTATTACGATGCCGGGATAGGATTCGATGGCCTGCAACAGGTAATTGGTATCAGTATTGGCATAGCGGTCATGTGCATCTTTAATATCGGTTCTTTTGCCAAAAAGCGAATCGGCTTCATCGAAAAGTAAAACCACATTCATATTTTTTGCCCTGGACAAAATACGTTCAATATTTTTTGAACTTTCGCCAATATATTTACTCACCACATTTGAAAGGTCTATGCGAAACAGGTCTAACTGCAAAGTGGTGGCTATAACCTGCGCTGCCATTGTTTTGCCTGTTCCGGGGCTACCGGCAAATAATCCAATCAGGCTCCTGCCTTGTGGGAATAGACGCTTTACATTTGGCTGTTCCCAAAACAATACCCTCTCTGTTGCTTCGAAGATAAAGTCTTCAATACCTTTCCTGGTATAATCAGGCAAAACCAAATCATCAAATGTAAACGTACCGGGCATTCGTTGCGCAAGGTTTCCTAACCTGCGACCCGAATCAGCCCGAAGCTCTTCATAAGCAACGGCTATAGTCGGGGTCATTTTCTTTCCGATAGAAACGATCTGCCCGACAGTGCTTTCATGCCGTAAAACCATATCTTTCATTCCGGCTTTTGGCCAACCAACTGATAAGGGCACATGACTGCGCCATAATTTAAGCCTTTCATTGTATGCTATTTGCGGAAGAACAATACGGAGGTCAAGGAAGTTATTGTTTGCCATGAGCGAATCATCAGATTCTCCGATTACGAATTGCAGATCAACAGAAAGTATATTGGCTGGCCAATAACGTTCGGGCATTGATTCTCCGTACCAGGCAATTGCAGCATTTGAAAGGAAAGATTGCCGCTGTGCCAGCATGTAAACCAGTGGCCATCGGTTTTCGGCTATCCTGTCGGCATTAATGGCCAAAAGTGGCAGCCCAAACTTTTTGCATATTATGGCTGCAAAACTTTTCCGTCCAGATCCTTCGGCGCCCTCAATGAAGACCCGCAGCTTGTTTTGCGGGTGCCCATTTAATATCCTTTTTATATCATCAGACAGTTTCCGCACCTGCCAGTTTGAAAGCGGTTTTTTCACAGATTGAATATTAGCAAAACTGATCAGGGCATCATCAATTCCATCCATACCCAGAATCCAGTTTTTGATAAAAGGGTCACATTCCAGCCTGGCAGGATCACCCTGCATAGAAACTGTTTCCCTCATCAACCCCCAAGTTTTTAAGGGTGAATTGGCCGGTAAAATAATGGAGTGACCATAACCAAATAGCCTTGCTACCAGCGATTCTGTTACATACCCCCTTGCTGAATTATCCTGCAAATAGGCAAACACTCTGCCTAGGTTCGGCTCAATGTTTATTGAAAGGCATGCGTGCAGTATGTCAGTTTCCAATCGGTTTAACCCGAAAGTACGCGCAAGGACATTTATCCGTAAATCTGTATTGTCAAACAATGCCTGTTCGGTTTCATTTAATGAATACAGGATTTCCTTCATTTCAGCATCCTTTTCATACCACTCTTTTTCCAAAACAGGATTATCTCTGTCAGATAAATACCCATCCACTTCAGTATGTGCATTAAATTCACCATTCTTGTTCCCCGTAACATCAGTCCAGATTTTACGAAGCCAGAAAACACGCCTGTAAGATAACAGCCTGACCCTTTTTAAAATAAGACCGGCTAAAACAATTGAGCCATTGCCAATTTCTACAGATTCTTTATGTTCGAGTGTATCAATCAATCCGAATTGATTAAATTTTATCAACCATTAATTAAGTTATTGTGATCCAGTTCGGTTCTGATTCGATGCCCCTTATCATTATTCTCAGTGGGGCCTGCCCGGCAGGAATCCCGGTTGGAACCTGTAATTCGATAGTAGTGGCACTGGATATTTTGAATTGACCTTGAGACAAGGTTACCGCCGCAGACAATATGAGTTTTGTTTCCCCGATATATACCAGGATATCATCATCAACTAAATCAGGATTTTGAAATATATTGCAAGTGACTCTGAATGCACCACCTCCCAGATCAGTTATTAAACTAATGCGCGGCATTACAGAAAAAGGAAACTGGTTGGAAACATGATTAAATGTTTTTATAGTTCCGTTTGGTAAGGTTTTTTGTTCTGTGATACTAAGCTGTGCAGCATAGAGTCCAGGAATAATATCAACCGGGGTTAAAGCAGTTTTAAGCACTGCAGTAGGCTGTACAGTAATATTCAACTGGTTTTCAGAAACCAGGGTAAGCAACCAAGATACATCGGTAACTGCTGGCTCCGACCATAGTGGACTTATTAGTAACAGTTGAATTGTGCCGCCATTGAAACTAGTTCCAAAAAAACTAACCACACTGCCAATGGGTGCGGGTGCTACAAAAGCTGGCGGGGCCTGTGCCGGTTGAATTTTTACCTGTCTTGCCATTAATTCCCCCGGTAAAGTATATTCTATTGTGTTTTCGCTTGAAGTAATTTGTGGAGCACCACGGGTAAAAATAAAATTACCATACGACAGAACCCTACCTGCATAAGATAATTGCTTTTCAGGTTCAAGGAATACTGCCGATACTTCATAATAAGCAGAAAGCCTTACCGGTGATTCCGCGGCAGCCCAATACTGCACCGATTCACTTGGCGAAAGCGTTTGAAGTGTAACTTTTAAATTGATCTTTTTACCTGAAGGAGTTATTTTGATTTCTGAATGATCATGCAAAGCCTTCATCGCTACACTCATCAGGTTTTGTTCATCATAGGCATCTTCCTCATTGTTTTGATTGGTGCTATTGGCCGACAATTGGTAAAACAAATTAAGAGCCATGGGAGTATAATTTACAGGTGGAATGTCTTTACCAGGGGCAGGAAAATTTTTATAATGACTACTTTCCTGCGTGTGAAACAAATAAAACCCGATTCCGCTATGCTGGTCTCTGAGCAACTCAGGCAACACTTTTAATGTTGGCGGCCAGTTACCGGTATCATCCACAGCCTTTTGGATTATAGCTATAATAGTTTCAGTGATCTCTTTTAATGAAGTGTATTCCATGTCAAAGCTGGCCTAAACCAAAACTGAGTTTATTTGATTTCGAATGACTGTTTGCAGAAGATGGTTGTACAAACCGGGTTAATGTTTTTTTGGGAATGGGTACTATTGGTGGCAAAATTTCAACAATTATTTTACCGACAACAAGTTTGGGTGCAGGCTGCTTCGTTTTGTTAATAACCTGAATGGGTTTATCCTGGTTAAGCCGGTTAGGCTTGAGAAGTTCTATAGGTGAACTGTTTGGCCGTAGTTCACTTTTTTTCGGAGCTTCGTCTTTAGCAGCAGGGTTAATTATTAACTTTTTATTAATGATTATCTCATCCTCACGATCTGCCGCCTCATTGGTCTTATTATCCAGTATTTCACTTTTTGGGTTCTTCGATCCATTTTGTTCCGGTGTGATCTTTGAAACTGTTTTATCTTCAAAAGTTGTTTCATTTTTTCGGTTCTCCGATCCTTTTTCTTCAGGTATGATCTTTAAAACTGTTTTATCTTCAAAAGTTGTTTCAATTACTTTATTCTTTTCAGAAATACTTTTTACAGAAAATCTTTGAGATGTTTCTTCAGTTTTGAAACTCCCTGATTCATGGAATTGATGTACTACAGGTTTTTTTTCCTGATCAGGTTCAACCCTTTCTATATGTTTTGAAAAATAAAATGATCCATTGTTTTCATCCAGCGCCGGCGACTCTGCCCGGCTTGTAATATCAGGTTGTTGCAGATCAGGCAACCGGATGGGTTGAACAGGAATGATGTTTTGTGGAACAAATTGATTGTGTCCGGCATTTTCGTGCAAATTATTTTCATCTGCAACATCCGGGGATATTTCGGGATCAGAGGGAGTAAATAAAGGTGTGGATGGCCGCAGGAAATGGGGTTCATTCCCGATACTTCTTGAAGCAATATCAGACAAGTAATGGCTCATGAAAGATTCAATTCTCCGGTTGAATTAAAGCAGCGTATTGTTTTCGCAAACTCCTGGGGAGGTCTAGTATTTCCTTTTGCGACCAATGATATTGTGAAGCGATGCTATGTATCTCCCGGATAAGTACAGGTCTTTCCTGTTTTAATTTTGTCAGCAAAAAAGATTGCATATCAAACTGTACATTCTGAGAATGGCTGCATTCAGGACAAACGGCTTCCATTTCCATGTTGAGTAGTGGCGCCAGTTCAGCCATCTTTAATTGCACTTTCGCGCTATCTGCTGCAGGATTCCCTTCGAGCAAGCATCGTTCGAGCAAAAGTTTTTCTGCATCTTCTGTAGTGTATCCACTGATCTGTAATTCATCTTCACCGGTAGGAAGCCGGAAGCTGATGCCGCTTTCAATCTCATATGTACCATTATCAAAAACCGGCACAGGTGGCGGCTGGTAATGTTTAAGGAGTTCATCAAGCGAAAAGTCAAGGTCGAATTTCTGATTACAACTCCGGCAATTGAGGGTGCTTTCCACTTTGGACCCATACAGCGAAATATAGAGCATTGCCATCAACCTGTCCCTGTCTGCTGTGACAATTTGGGCAGCATTGATTTTATTATCCGACGTTCCTATACTCATCAAAGATTCCAAGAGATGTATCAGGTTTATAATGCCTGTGTTTTCTAATGCTAATTCATCAGCGCCACACAAACTCCTTAAATAAACTCCTTCGGCTCCCGGGGTCAATTGAAGCGGAATAAATAACTGCTGCGATCCATTCATTTAAGTGGACTTTAAGTCTGCGTGGGCTCAGGAACTTCCATGTCGCGTTCCCAGCCTTCATTTTGCAAAACCATTTGTTCTATGGCAACTGCATTACCGCCTGCATCAAGATCAGGCAGTGCCTGATAGGAAGATACCCAACAACGGTAAACCTTATAGGCTTTTGCAACAATCCCCTGTTCATTCAATAATTCAATGATGATATCTTTCCGAAAGTCTTTTAGGGAGATAACGGAATCGCCTTCCACATTCCACACTTTTTTAGCCCAGTTTTCGAATTCCGGATCATGTGTAACGCCCCGATCCAGAGTGATGGGATCAAATGTCCATACACTGGGGCTAAGCCTGGAAGAGCTGGGATCCCCACCCTCCCTGTGCTTTACTGGCTCGGTAGTTTGCTTTAATCCGGTTACTTTACTAACGCCGGCAACGACTTTACCATCCCAGCGAATCCGAAATTTGAAATTTTTATACGGGTCAAAGCGATACGCGTTGACCACAAATTGAGGAACTGCCATAATTGTAAGTTTTTAAATTAAACCTGGATTTGACCGGTCATTTGTTGTAAATACAGTATTACGAATTCTGCGGGTTTTAAAGGCGCAAAGCCTACCCATATGTTTACAATACCAAGATTGATATCATTTTGTGTAGTTGTTTCGCTGTCGCATTTTACAAAGTAAGCATCCTGCTTTTTTGTTCCCTGAAAAGCGCCCTGGCGGAAAAGGTTGTGCATAAAAGCCCCCACGTTCAATCTTATCTGTGCCCAAAGAGGCTCATCATTAGGTTCAAATACCACCCATTTTAAGCCACGGTACAGGCTTTCTTCAATGAAGAGTGCAGTCCGGCGAATCGGGATATATTTGTATTCACTTCCAAAATCATCATCGCCGTCCATGGTGCGGGCACCCCAGTTTACAATGCCGTTAGGGAATATCCTGATGGTGTTGACTCCCCTTGGGTTTAATACGCCGTTTTCTGAATCGCTAAATCGATATTCAAGGCCGGATATGCCTCTGATATCAGCTTCAGTGCCTGCTGGTGCTTTCCAAACGCCACGGCTTGAATCTGTCCTGGCCATGAGACCGGCCATCGCACCGCTGGAGCCTACGTGAACGGAGGAACCGCTTTCCTTGATGGTCAGTCTTGGGAAAAAGACAGCACTATGGTCTTTCACCAGGCCGGTGCGAAGGAAATTGACACCATTTGTTGTGTCCACTGCCTCTTGGTATGTCGTCCAGTCCTCACGCGGATCCATTAACAAAAACGCCCGACGCTTCAGGCAAAAAGCACTTGCATCCGCCCATACATCTTCCTGGTCTATCGTTGTATCTTTCGGAAGGATCAACAGGTTAAAAAGATCGACTTCCTTATCGATGACATCATAAGCGTCGGAATATTCATCAGTTGTGAGAGGAGTATCGCCATCGCTTCCTCCTGCCAGCGGTGTGTCAGCCGTGTCCGCCGGTGCAAAGTGATTCGTGGTTGGCGGATCAGTTGCCGGTACAATGTCTTCCGGAGATAGGTCTGCCCATTTATAGCTGACATAGGTGGGAGCGTACCGCTGGCTGGCGGGATTCATGGAAAGTCCGGTCCATTTCTGATCGTCAGTTTTATTCCCCGACACATCCTTATATAGCTCTAGATCGAAGGTGCCGTTTACACCCGCGATCGAGTTTGTAATGATCACATGAATTGACTCACCTAAATCTCCCGGGTACTTAGCCGAAATCGTCAGCGTATCAGCGGGGGCACCTTCATCATCCGCAATAGTCAATGATGCGGTGTCGGTATTGGCGGCAATACGCGACACAAAACACTGTGTTCCGCCATTGAGGAAAAACAGGCGCACTGCTCTGGCCATATCCCCTTGAGAAGTATCGTCTGTGAATGTGCGAAGGAATTCAGTGTAATTCAGGCATGATATGGGATCATTGACCGGACCCCATTTTGTCCGTCCAATAAACATAGCAACAGAAGTACTCACCCCTGCTATCGTTCGCACCCCACTGGGCACCTCTTGAACATAAACACCTGGATAGGTTGGTTGTACTGGCATAATTTAGCTCGCTTTCTTATTTGTTATTAAATTGTTTGAAGTTCGTTGTTATGGGATGGATACCGGATGGAGGGTTGAGGAGGCACGCCACGCATCGCTATTTTGCTTGTGGCACGGCTCCGCCATCGTCAGTCACATTTTTGCACTGAAATGTATTGAAAATCAAAACGTTGTCAGTTTTTAATAAAACGCATGAAATACGTCAAATACGCCCCCAGAAGTTGCCTTCTTCGCTCCGATTTTTTACCAACCGTTCATTTTTCTGAAGGATCGGATTGGCCTTTTCGAACCCATTGATATAGCCGATGTTGCTGCCGATAGTCAAATGAATCCCGTTTATCCTCTGCTCCGCGGTGCATAAATGTGACATGTGTATTGAGATTTTCAATAAAAAAGTTGGTAAAAATAAATCGCAGCCATCCGGTTTTGCAATGATTATCCGACCATCCTAATCAAAAGGAGAATGAAAGGGTGATTTTATGGAACGAAAGGGAATAAATTTTAAATATGCTTTACCTGGTTCATGAACTCCTGTTTTTTACGCTTAGCGACAGGCACGAAGGTGTTATTAACGAGCATTATATTGCCCTCTTTATGGTATTTACGGATGTAATTGAGATTGATAAGATGTGATTTATGCGGACTGTAGAAGCCTTGAGGCTCAAGCAGTTTTCTGAATTCACCCAGGTTGTAAGAACTTACAATGTCTGCTCTGTCTTTGATGACTACACGGGTGCATTTTTGCTGACCCTCACAACGAATAATGTCTTTGATGGAGATAAATTCAAGACCTTCCATGGTTGGGATTCCTAACAGGTCGCAATCCGATGGTTGGTTTTTTAGGTTTTTGATAACAAGCTTGTTGTGGGAATTTTCTTTTTTTTCAGTGATCCTTTTTATGGCGTTGTTGACGGCGAAAATCAGTTCCTCTTTTTTAACAGGTTTCAGCAAGAAGCCGGCAGCCTGGCACTTGATGGCTTCGAGGGCATAATGCGCAGTGGCTGTTATAAAAATGACCTCAAACTTTACGGCATTGAAATAATTTACAACATCAACACCCAGGGCATAAGTTTTTTCGATGTCAACAAAAAGTAGTTCAGGATCAGCATCGGAAATCTGGGTGCCCGAATTTTTAATTGAATCTAACTTGCCACTAATGATCACCTGTGGGCAAAATCGCAGCAGCATCTCCTCAATCAAAGAGACAAGCCTTTCTTCGTTTTCTATTAATAAAGCATTTACCATGTGATCAAGGGTAAAGGTAAAGAAGCGTTTTTGAAACAAAAGATCAAGTCAAGGGAAAAACATATCGCATGATCTCAATGTTCAATAATTTCTTTCATTTAGAAAGCTGATTGTATCAGGTTCACCAAACATCCACGCTCCCGGCTACTTTTGATGACAAATATTTGTTAATAAATTGTTATTAAATTACATAGGATGCGTTTAGCTTTTGCAATCATTCGGATTAGTTCAACTTTTATATGTATCCTGCCATTAAAAATATGTAACTGTTTAGCTGCTTTTCATCAACTCACAGTTGTTTTGGATAATCCTCTCCTTTTTCCAACCAAAACCCTTACTTTTACCGCTGTAAAAACAAATGCAATATTTTTGATGAAAACTTTTTTGGAACGTGTAGCCCGCGCCATCATCGACACCGATGGCGACCAGTTGGACAAAGTTTGTGTAGTGATGCCCAACCGGCGTGCGGGGCTTTTTTTGCGAAAGCATATTGCCACCCTGGCCGGACGTACGGTGTGGTCGCCCGACTTTTATGCGGTGGACGATTTCTACGCCCGCATCTCAGGGTTTGCGTTGGCCGATCCGGTGGTGGTGGATTTTGAACTTTACGAAATACACCGCCGGATAGAAAAGGAAAAAGCACAGCCTTTCGGCGAATTTATCAAATGGGGGCACGTGCTGCAAACCGATTTTAGCGACATCGATGCGCATCTGGTGGATGCCCGCAGTATTTTCGGTTATCTTACCGAGGTGAAAGTGATCGAAAAATGGAACCTCACTCCTGATGGCCTCACCGCTGCCGTGCGCGACTACCTGCGGTTTTACAGCTCTTTGTACGAATATTACCGCCAACTTGCCGACAACCTCGCTGCGACAGGAAGCGCCTGGCCAGGCAGGATGTACCGCTTTGCCGCCGAAAATATCATCGAAATTGCGGAAGCTTTGCCCTGGAAGAAAATTTATTTTGCAGGTTTCAATGCCCTGACCACTGCCGAGGAGGTTGTGATGAAATATCTGCTCACCGAAGGAAAAGCCACTTTGCTTCCCGATGCCGATCATTATTATCTCGACGATCCTGGTCAGGAAGCCGGTATTTTTTTGCGCAAGCAAATGCGTATTTTCGGCAAGCAATATTTCGAGGCATCGTCCAACTGTTTTGCTGATGCGCCGCCCGAAAAGATTCAGGTGCATGGTGTGGCCGGCCTCAGCGGGCAGGCGGTGCATGCCGGAACGCTTTTGCAGCAATGGCTCGCCACGCAGGGAGCGTCCGCTGCCGGACAGATGGCGGTAGTGCTTGCCGATGAGCAACTGATGATGCCGGTGCTCAACGCACTGCCCGAAAACCTGCCGGCTTTCAACGTGACGATGGGTTATCCGCTGATAAGCACGCCGCAATATAGCTTTCTGGTTTATCTGCTAAAGATGCACGAAAATAAGAAGCGTTTTGAAACCACCACGAAAACTGCCAGTCAGGGATTTCATTACAACGATGTGCTGCGCCTGCTGCAACATCCGCTCCCGGCGCAGGTTTTCGATCCGGCTTCTTTGGTTGGCGCCATCCGCAAATCCAACCAAACATTTTATTCGCCCAACGACGTCCGGTCGCTGATGGAGAATTTACAGCCAAAGGATGATCAAAATAGTGCTGACATGCCGACGCAGCTTATCCGTCTGGTTTTTGGTGCAATTGGCGATGAGCCAGCCAAAATGCTTGCAGTTGCTGGTGATATTGTCAATTTTTTTAGAAATCATTATAAAAATAAAAGTGCTAAAAAGCAATCCGCCGACACCGACGAACTTCAGTTGGAATATCTTTTTAATATAGCACTTCTGCTGACGCGCATCAACGACCTGAACGCACGCTACGGAACCATCGACAGCATCAAATCGTTGCGCGAAGTTTTTACGGCCATCGCGCGCACGCAGCGACTTCCGTTTTCGGGCGAGCCGCTGCGGGGCGCGCAGGTGATGGGGCTTCTCGAAACCAGAAGCCTTGGATTTGAAAAAGTGATTTTGCTTGGTGCTAATGAAGGCAAGCTGCCGGCGGCCAAAAGCAACGATTCGTATATTCCTGCCGACATCCGTGCCGAATACAAATTACCCACCGTCACACAAAAGGCCGCCGTGTATGCCTATCATTTTTACAGGTTGCTTTGCGGGGCGCAGGAGGTGCACATTCTTTACAACACCAATCAGGATGCTGATTCCAAAGAGCAAAGCCGCTTTATCAGGCAGATCGTACATGAGCTGCCACGATACAATCCGGCAATTAAAATTGAAGAGGCAATTGCTACCGCGCCGCCACCTTCAGCGGGAAGCGACAGGATATTAGAGGTGCAGAAAACCGAAAGCGTGATGGCGCAACTTACGGCCAAAGCCAGCCGTGGTTTGTCGCCAACTTCACTTAACGATTACAGAAAATGCAGCCTGCGGTTTTATCTGAAAAATATTGCCGGCCTCAAAGAACCCGACGAGGTGCAGGAAACCATAGATCACCGCATCATCGGAAACATGGTGCACAATGTTTTGGAGGTTCTTTACACCAAAATAAAAGGAAAGCGACTTATTACCGCCGATATTTCCAGCCTGCAACCTCAGGTGGAAATTGTGATGCAGGAGGCGCTGCTTAAAGAATACCAGCAAGGCCAGGTGGAGTGGGGGCGCAACAAGCTTCTGATAGAAGTAATCCGCAAGTTTATCGACGATTTTTTGGTTTCGGAAATTAAGCTGGTGACGGCTCAGCCCGAAGCTTTGCAGATTGTCGGTCTGGAGCAAAAGGTGGCGTTGGATGTGGAAGTGGCATCGCATGGGAAAATGGCTAAAATTCACGGTGTCATCGACCGCATCGACCTGCTGAATGGGATGATCCGCATCATCGATTACAAAACCGGCAACGTAAGCGGTGCATCAGAGCTACGCATCAAAAGCTGGGAGGATTTGTGGCAGGGCGACAAGCACGACAAAGTTTTTCAGGTGCTGCTCTATGCCTGGCTTTATACCAGAACAGGTCACCATCAGGGCGGCGACTTCGAGGCGGGCATCATCAGCATGCGCAAGCTAAGCCTGGGCA
>SABY01000222.1 GCA_009928785.1 Clostridia bacterium
GTGGCAACCACCGTGGCGCTCACGCTCGACCTTTCCATCAACATCAGCTTTAACCCTACGCGCGCCATCATTGCCGACGTTACACCCGACGGCGCGCCACGCACCAAAGGCTACACCTGGATGCAGGCCGTCTCCAACTTCTTTGGCGCCGGTGCCTATCTCATCGCCGCACTGGTGGGCAACATGGAGCTAATCTACCTCGGCGTGGGCGTGGTATTTTTGTTTTCGGTGGTGCCAATGTTTTTTATCACCGAGCCGCGCGACCTGATCAGCGTGGAAGACAAGGACGTGGAGCCTACTGCCACCGACTGGAAGCAGCTTTTCCGCATCTACTTCGCGCATGGATTTTCGTGGCTCGGCATCCAAACGATGTTCATTTACAGCATCGCCTTCTTCGAGCAACGCTTCGACACCACCGACGGCGCTTATCTGGGCGCTATGATCGGATGGTCGTTTTTTATCCTGAACGCTGTGGGAGCGATCTTTCCCATTGTGTTGCTGGAGCCGTTGTCACGTCGCATCGGGAAGGTAAAAACGCAGGTGCTCGCGGTAGCTTCTATGGCCATTGGGTATTTTCTCATCGTGCTGGTGGTACGCGACACCATCACAATGTATCTCATCTTTGTGCTGCTGAGCCTGGGATGGGCTGCGGTGGTGAGCCTCCCTTTTGCCATCATGAGCGAAAAAGTTAACAAGGTGAAAATGGGGTTTTTTATGGGAATATTCAATCTGTCGGTAGTGTTGCCACAACTGGTAGCCAGTCTGGTGCTGGGATTTTTCATACAGAATGCAGAGGATAAATCCATCATTTATCTCATCAGCGGCATATCGCTGGCCATCTCGGCAGTGCTGTGGCTGTTGGTAAAAGAAAAAAGTGCACACGAAGAAATGGCGAATGGCGATTTTTGATTTTTGATTTTTGATTTACGATTTACGATTTACAATTTACGATTTACAATTTACGATTTACGATTTACGATTTCAAATTAACGATTTCAATTTAACAATTAACGATTAACAATGAATAATTAACAATTAACGATTAACGATTAACAATTAACGATTTCAAATTAACGATTTCAAATTAACGATTAGCAATGAACAATGAACAATTAACGATTAACGATTAACGAATTACGATTCAAAATAATAATTGTAAAAATGAATTTCAAATTATTAAAAATATGGGTTTTGTTTTCGGTTATGATTTTTGCTTTCGGATGCACCGAACAAAAGCAGCCCGACAAACCAAAGCAAGCGCATTCGTCCTGCACCGAATACGGCTACCTGATTGCAGCCGGTGGCAACCTGACCGACACTTCAGTTTTACATAAGTTCATGGAGCTTGCCGGTGGCTCTGATGCCCCCGTGGTCATCATTACTACCGCTGCAACGGATGACGAGCTTACCGATGCGCAATTTTACGCAGATCAGGAAAAACGATTTCGCGGCTATGGTTTTACAAATTTCAGCTTTATGCACACCCGCGACCCAAAAGAGGCCAACACAAAAGCATTTGTTAATCCGCTGACTGAAGCACGCGGTGTGTGGTTTCTGGGAGGCAGGCAATGGCGACTGGTGGATGCTTATGAAGGAACGCTCGTGCTTGACCAACTGCAAAAGCTGCTCGACAGCGGCGGTGTGATAGGCGGAAGCTCTGCGGGGGCGAGCATTTTGGCCAGTTTCCTGGCGCGTGGCGATACCCAAACCAATACGACGATGATGGGCGATCATGAAAAAGGATTTGGATTCTTTGATAATACGGCCATCGATCAGCACCTGCTTGCCATGAACCGTCAATTTGATATTTTTGAAATCCTGGATGCGTATCCGGGAATGCTGGGTCTGGGGCTGGACGAAAATACGGCAATCGTGGCGCACGGCAATCAGTTTGAAGTGATTGGCAAAAGTTATGTAGCCGTTTACGACGGAACTTTTTACCGTGAGGTGCGCGACAAAGATGATTGGAACCACAAGGTTGGCGAAATCAGTGAACTTCCCAAAGACAGCCATAAATTTTATCTTTTAAAGGCCGGCCAAAAATATGATATTTACAACCGCAGGGTAGTCCAGGAAGGCGATTCCGTGTTAGATCAGTAATGATCTTAAAGAAATTTTAGTTTTAATAAAATGAAAAACAGCGATAATAAATTTACATTGGTGCAGGCAAAACCCTATCTGTTTCTGCTGCTGTTTTTTATAGTCATCTTTTTCATCTTCCGCTTTTCGCGAACGCTGGTACCCGAAAGCAGTTACGCCCGGCTTATATATCAGTCTCACCAGATCACTGACGGCCGTTTGTATGTTAAAACCGACAAAGGCACTTTCCGCATCAGCCTGCCGCAACCCGACGTGGCGGAAGTAATTTTTTACAACCAAAAACTTCCGTTCATCGACAGCTCTCATGCTGTGCTTGCCTCTGCGCATTATGCTTCTGTAAATTTTACCACCGACGACCGGCAAATAATTTATGGATCAAAACAAATGCAGGTGGTGATCGGCAAATCTCCGCTTCGTATTGCATTTGTCAGCGGCTCGGATACTCTGCTGAAGAGCCATCGGCCATTTTTTGATAATGACACTTTGCGTGGATTTTCGTTTGGCCTTAGCGCTGACGAACACATCTATGGCGCCGGCTTTCGCACCACCGCTTTCGACTTGCGCGATCAGCACCTGGAGCTTTACAACCAGGCACATTATGGCTACAGCCTGGATGCTCCCAACCTAAATTTCTCCGTTCCTTTCGTTGTTTCCTCTGCTGGTTACGGGCTGCTTTTTGATAATCCCGAAAAGGGAATCCTTGACCTTGATAAGGCGCACGCCAATGTTTTGACTTTTGCTTCCATTTGTGGGCGCATGGCGTACTACGTAATTGGCGGCGCAACTACCGACAGCATCCTTAAAAATTATCACCAGCTTACCGGCTTTCAGCCCATGCCGCCACGGTGGGCGCTGGGTTACATCCAGTCGCGCTTTGGCTATGAGTCGGAAGCGGAGGTGCGGCAGATGGTGGGCCGGATGCTGGCCGAAGGTTATCCGCTCGACGCCGTGGTGCTCGATCTCTATTGGTTTGGCGCCGGGGTGCACGACAGCTTTTATATGGGCAACCTGGATTGGTACACCAAAAAATGGCCGGAGCCGGAAAAGATGATTGCCGATTTTGATAAACAGGGTATAAAAACCATTCTTATCACCGAGCCGTACGTGTTGCCCGAATCGCGCTACTTCGACACCCTCAGCCAGGCCGGGATGCTGGGTAAAAACCCGGATGGCAGCACCCTGATCCTCGACAAGTTTTGGTTTGGCCCCGGCGGACTCTTCGACATCTTCCAGCCACGCATGCAGCAATGGTTTTGGAAAAAATATCAAAGGCAAATCGACCTGGGCGTTGCCGGCTGGTGGGGCGACCTGGGCGAACCCGAAAATCATCCCGACAGTATGCAGCATTTAGCGGGAAATGCCCTTCAGGTTCACAACATTTATGGACATTATTGGCATAAAATGCTTGCCGAAAACTTTGCAAAATACTACCCTGAAG
>SABY01000223.1 GCA_009928785.1 Clostridia bacterium
TAGCCATCACAACTGGAGCACCGGCTCTGCCGATACCAGCATTGTGGTGAGCAGCGCCGGCTGGTATTGGCTTACAGCCTTCGACGGGTTTTGCCACGTCACCGATTCCATTTACATCGATGCTTGCGCCGACATCGATGTACCGAACTTTTTTACACCTAACAGCGACACCCACCACGACTACTTTTTTGTGGAGCCTGTTAATCCCGGCGGCATCACAGCTTTTCACATGATCATCTTCAATCGTTGGGGACGTATCGTGCACGAGCTGAGCCACCTCGACGAGCAATGGAACGGTAAAATAAACGGCACCGACGCTGCCGAGGGCGTTTACTTTTGGGTGTGCAAGTACAGCGCCATCACCAAATATGGCAGCGTGGCCGACAGGACAAAACAGGGAAGTGTAACTTTGCTGAGGTGATCGATCTTTATGGCTGATCACTAACCCCGGCCTTTAGGCCGGGGACAATAAAGGATACAAAATTTCATGGGCTTTAGCCCAAATAAAGGGAATGTTGTGGTGAATGC
Organism: Clostridia bacterium; assembly: GCA_009928785.1. Taxonomy (GTDB): domain Bacteria; phylum Bacteroidota; class Bacteroidia; order Bacteroidales; family 4484-276; genus SABY01. Next base: position 529 of record SABY01000223.1, read on the forward strand.
ATGGAAAAGATGCTAATGTAAAAGAATTATCATCAGAAACAAGGTCGTCTATGTCAACTTTCCTAAATCACATTATGATAAGGTTTTGGTTTCATTTTAAATAAAAATTGATTAATTTCGCGTTCAAATCACATCATAATGTTAGAACAAGATATTGGCGAAAGCCTACGACAAAGAAGAAAAGTGTTGAAAATTACACAGTCGCATCTTGCAGAGCTGGCAGGCGTCAGCGCCAATACGCTCTACAAAATTGAACGTGGACAAGTAAATCCGACGGTTGGGATTGTTCAAAAAATCGCTGAGGTACTGGGAATGGAAATTATAATACGAGTTAAGCAACAAAAATTCGAAACATGAGGGCATTGGAAATTTACCGCGATGGCATACTTGCCGGAAATCTTATCGAAGAAAACCAGAGTCAGTTTGTGTTTAGATACGATGATGCCTATTTTTTGGATGATACAAAAGCGCCGATAAGTTTGACTTTGTCTAAAACACAAAAAGAACATCGTTCCGAAGTACTCTTCCCTTTTTTTTACAACATGCTTAGCGAAGGGGCAAACCGCAAATTGCAAAGCATGCTATGGCGCATTGACGAAAACGATAGTTTTGCTTTGCTTATGGCAACTGCCCAATACGATACCATAGGAGCCGTAACCGTAAAAACGAGCAAGGAATTATGAATGTACCTGAACTAAAATATTGCCCCGGAACCCTGGCCAGCGGCTTTGATACTTACAGTCCGGTTTGTTTGCGGAAAATGTTTCAGGGCAAAAAGGTAAGTCATATTTTACCTTACGATCCACCAGGCCATAGCGAAATAGCGGCGGAGCTCTTTATCGAAAACCGAAAACGCATATCGATATCCGGCGTTCAGGAAAAAATGAGCCTACTCCTCGAAAGAAATAAATTGCGACTAACAAAGCCGGAAGAAAAGGGTACCTACATCCTGAAACCTATACCACGCGATTTGAAGAATGTTGATCAGGTGCCGGCCAACGAACACCTCACAATGCAAATAGCCCTGCAGGTTTATGGCATCAATACCGCAGAAAATGCGCTTATTTTTTTTAATGACGGCATTCCGGCCTATCTCACCAAACGATTTGATGTGAAAGAGGAAGGCGGAAAATGGGGTGTCGAAGATTTTGCGAGCCTGGCAGGAAAGACAAAAGACAATGCCGGCGCCAATTTTAAATACGACTTTAGTTATGAGGAGATTGGGTGGCTGATAAGGAAATTTGTGCCGGCATGGCGCATCGAAATCGAAAAGTATTTTTCGTTGGTGGTTTTTTATTTCCTTTTCTCGAATGGCGATGCACACCTAAAAAACTTTTCGTTGCTGGAATCCGTAAAAGGTGATTATCTGCTTAGCCCGGCTTACGATTTGGTGAATACCAAAATACATGTTGCAGATACAGATTTTGCCCTGGACAAAGGATTGTTTAGCGACAATTTCAAAAGCGATGCCTACAAGAAGAGCGGGCATCCGGCAAAAAGTGATTTTATGGAACTGGCACACCGAATGGGAATTTCCGAAACCAGAGCTATAAAACTGTTGAATCCTTTTCTCGACAACCAAAATCAGGTTCCTGTGCTTATTGACCATTCTTTTTTGAGCGATGCCGTCAAAAGAGGATATTTGCTGGACTACCAGACGAAGCGAAATTTTTTTAAACAAATAGATGCTCAATCAGATAGCCCTGATGATACGGTACATCCGAAATATTAATAAAATCATAGTTCGAGGAGCGTTTCCTTTAAGGTTCGTGGTCAGTAGCATTTTTGTGCTTGCAATGATTGCACAGCTTTACGGACAATACCCTGGTGAAGTTTGGTATTTTGGCGCATCAGCCGGAATAGATTTTAAAACGGATCCACCTTCGCCACTTTCTGATGGAAATGTTAATTCGATAGAAGGATGTGCGACAATGTGCGATGGCGCGGGAAATCTCCTTTTATATACCGACGGGATAACGGTTTGGAATCGCAATAACCAAATCATGGAAAATGGAGAGGGGCTATTCGGCCACCATTCATCTACCCAGACGGCAGTAATCGTTAAGCAGCCAGGAACAAACCCTAATATTTACATTTTTACAACCCCTTCATTTGTTGGCGCTCATGGGTTTTGTTATTCTGTTGTTGATATCAATGCAAATAATGGAATGGGTGAGGTTATCCTGAAAAATCAAAATCTTTTAAATACGGTCAGCGAAAAGCTTACCGTGGTTCAGCATAGCAATGGTATCGATTTTTGGATTCTCGGACACAAATACAATTCTGATGCGTTTTATGCTTACCTATTGTCATCCTCCGGATTATCTGCTGCGCCGGTGGTTAGTAATGCGGGTTCGGCGCATCAGGGCGGGACTTTCGGAACTTACAATTCGATGGGCTATTTAAAAGCTTCTCCTTCAGGCGAAAAGTTAGCATTGGCAATCTATGAAATCGGGAAATTTGAATTATTCGATTTTAATAAAACTACCGGAACTATTACCCATCAGCTCACCATGCAAGGCTACGAAAAAAGCTATGGTGTCGAGTTTTCACCCAATGGGCAATTGTTGTATGTCAAAGGTTTGTATTCCGGTAAAATTTATCAATACAATCTGAGTGCAGGTTCTTCTGGTGAGATTATTAACTCCCGAAAGTTGATAGGAGAAGCAACAAGCCCGCCCACCAACCCGAATTATATTTCAGGAGCACTGCAGTTGGGTTTGGATGGAAAGATTTATGTGGCAAAGTACATGAACAATTATCTGGGTCGGATTAACAACCCGAATGTGATAGGGGCTGGTTGTGGTTTTGTAGATGACGCATTCCATTTGGGCGGAGGCCAAAGCCTTTTGGGATTTCCGTTTGCCGGCAAATGGTCACTTGCAGCCATCATTTCTGAATTCTATTGCTTTGGGGATACTACTACATTTGAAATTGTTAATGCTACCAACATTGTTTCTGTTTTGTGGGATTTTGGTGATCCGGCAAG
>SABY01000224.1 GCA_009928785.1 Clostridia bacterium
ATGTCGGCGATGAACGTCGATATTTTGTACAATCATGCCGATTTTCGACTTTTGAGCCGCCGAGCCCTTAACGCGTTATCGGGGTACCGTGAAGTCAATCTCTTTTTGCGCGGCTTAGTTCGGCTCCTTGGCTTTAGCAGTGCGGTCGTTGAGTATGATCGTTCGGAACGATTTGCTGGGGAGTCAAAGTATCCTTTGCGAAAAATGCTATCTTTTGCCTGGCAGGGAGTTACTTCATTTTCTACTGCCCCGTTGAGGCTCATTACGACATTGGGTGTTATAGTATCGTTCGTAAGTGTCACTCTGGCTGTTTGGGCGCTTGGTACTAGTGCTTTTACGGATAAAACCTTACCTGGATGGACATCTACAGTTGTTCCTATGTATTTTCTAGGCGGAGTTCAATTGTTAAGTCTAGGAGTAATTGGAGAATACATCGCAAAAATTTATATGGAAAGTAAAAATCGACCAAAATTTATTGTCGAGAAACTTCTTGGGAAGTTTTTTTTTGACGATAAACAAATAGATTAAAGCCTGATGCAAAACAAAAGCAATAATATTTAAACTGTGTCATTAAAATTATGTCATTTATTGAAAGCCGCGGCATCTTCGGCTTGGTACGCCGTATGCGCCGCCGATTTCACAAGCCCAACTGCCGCCAGCTGCATCTGCTGCCGGTATCCATCGACCAGTTGGTGGACGAAGACCGCATGGCCCGGTTCCTCTGGGATTGCGTAAAGCATTTCAATCTGGAGCAGTTTTACGCTGCCTGCGGCGATAAAGGTTCACTGCCTTGCAACAAAAATTACAAACTAAAGAATAATGATTGATAAAATCGATAAATCTTTAAAAGAATTGATAATTGTTTTCACGATTTTGATTGTTGGATTTCTTTTGGCCTCATTTGTTTTTAGTTATGTCACAATAGAACATCCAGCTTATATATGGGATTGGGGTAATTTTTATATTCGTTACCAGGATCTTGGGGCGACAGCAACAAAAAATTTTCAGTTAGCTCTTAGTCTTATTTTAAACTCTATTAAGTCTGAAGATTATAATGTTTCCAGTGTCAGCTTATTGTTGCCAGTCTATTTTTTATTTGGGCCTCAGAGGGTAGCATACATTGGTGGAATCGTTATTTTGTTTTTAGTTCCAGCGACATTTGTTACCGCTTATTTTTGCGAAGTAGCATACAAATATAAAATCTCGCCCATTTCGAAAATATCCGTTTTTGTTTTTGTTGTATTTTTTCCTCCATTCTGGCAGGCAGCTTTGCGCGGATTGCCCGATGTAGTAGGTCTCGTGCCTCTTGGTATTGCTTCAATTCTGTTAATTAAAAGCGAATATTTGAGCAGGCGTGTTTTACCGTTTTCAATAGCGGTCGGTGTGCTTATTTGGATAGCCTTCATGTTTCGTCGATGGTATGCATATGCTGGAGTTTCGCTTCTGTTCTGCTCTTTTCTGATGGCTTTATTTCAGAGTTGGATAAAAAATAGGTCTCTGGGTAAACTATTGATGTCTGCCGTCCCGTTTATTATTGTATTTTTAGTCGGCGTTTGTCTTCTCATGATTTTCCAGATGGAACTGCTCCTTAGGGTTATACACACATCTTACGTAGACATTTACAAGGCCTATCAAACATCAATATATGATCATTTTGTTAGATATTATTCTTTTTCAGGTCCTGTTTTTGCAATTTTACTTCTCTTGGGGATATTCATTTCTATACGGAACGGGTATCTAGCTGTCTTGTTTTTTTTTGGTGTTGGCCTGCTCACCATTATTCTATTTTCAATGACGCAGGCTCCGGGAATACAGCATGTTTTACCAGTTTATTTTTATTTTATGCCAATATCTACGGTTCCAATTTTCAAATTTTTGAGTAATTCTCAGCGTTTTTGCAATCGAATTATATTTTTTATTATATTAGTTATTGTGCCGACCATATACTTAACTACATTTTTTCCTAAAATTTATCAGTCTTTTCCAGTTATTGCTAATATTTCTCCTTCCAGAAAGTATAACCATCACCCGCTTTATTTAGCTAATTATTCAGAGTACCGTCGCTTGATAAGCGATATACATCAGATGTTGGATAAAGGGGATTTTTTCACTGTTTTTGCTTCCAATCATTCTTTGGCTGACTCCCTACTCCATGCGCTTGATCGTACCCTTGAACCTCATATTTTATGGGCTTCCCAAGTTGACCAAAGAGATGGTTTTCTACTTTCAGCATTGAAGGCTCGATTTGCAATAATTGCCACTCCAACACCTATTCATTTAGCTGAGGATAATCAAAGGGTAATTTCTGTCCCATCAGAAATGATCCGATCAGGTCAAGGGATAGGCAAAGAGTATCGTTTGGTCGCTGGGCCATATGAACTCGCTAATGGTCACACTGCTTTTGTTTATGAGCGTTTGGTGCCTCTGACTACAGGGGCTATTCGAGATCTAGAAAATGCCTTTATAAAGTTTCATAAAGACTGGTTGTGGAATGGTAAGGACAAAATATCATCCCCTTAACGATCTGAATTAGTTAAAAAAACCGTGGTTTTACTGTTCCGGAATAGCATCTCCCGTTTTGTCCATCCCTTCCCAGCTAGCCCACAAGTTGCGGTCAGCGTAATGAAGCCGTTCTGAAGACGCTGCCGCTTGCATCATTGCCACCGCTCAGCGGCAGCCCGATTTCCCGGCGGGCTGTGTTGCCGTCAAGGGAATTGCACATTCGGTGGGAAAGTGATAATTACGACCTTTCGCGAAAAATCCGTTGAGAACGGAAAAAATATCACCGAGTAACGATGGCCGGCGATGGCACCGACCGGCGCGACGGGGAGAGGAAAACGACATGAAGATACTGGTCACAGGCGGTACCGGCTTCACCGGCAAGGCGCTGGTGAAGCGACTCATCGACGAGGGGTACGAGGTTGTCAGCCTCGATTACCAGGAAGGGCTCAAGACCGAGGAAATCCGCCAGTGGGGCGCCACCGTGGTAATCGGCAGCGTCACCGACCGTGACGTGGTGGCCCGCTGCATGGAGGGCGTGGACATCGTCCAGCACATGGCCGCAGCCTTCCGCGAACTGGACGTGCCCAACAGCCACTATGATGAGGTCAACGTCGGCGGCACCCGCATCGTCCTCGAGGAGGCCTTCAAGGTGGGCGTGAAGAAGTTCATCTACACCTCCACCTGCGGCGTGCACGGCAACGTTGATCCGCCTCCCGGCGACGAGACCGCCCCCATCCAGCCCGCCGACTACTACCAGCGCACCAAGTACGAGGCCGAGCCGCTGGTGCTCGAGTACCACCGCAAGGGCATGCCCGCGGTGATCCTGCGGCCCGCGGCCATCTACGGCCCGGGTGACCCGGAGCGGTTCTACATGATCTTCAAACGGGTCAGCAGGGGGTTCTTCCCCATGTTCGGCTCGGGCAAAACCCTCTACCACCCGCTCTACATCGACAACCTGGTGGACGCGCTCATGCTCGCCATG
>SABY01000086.1 GCA_009928785.1 Clostridia bacterium
CGCGAATTAGGCTAATTCCCGCGAAAAGAAATTAGCGATAATTCGCTGAATAGGTGAAAATTAGCGGACAGCCTGTTTATCCACGAATTCACGCGAATTAGGCTAATTCCCGCGAAAAGAAATTAGCGATAATTCGCTTTTTTAGCGGAAATTCGTGGATTGTATTTCATTTTTTTAGCGGAAATTCGCGGATTGTATTTCATTTTATTAGCGGAAATTCGCGGATTGTATTTCATTTTATTAGCGGTAATTCACGAATTGTATTTCATTTTATTAGCGGTAATTCGTGGACTGTATTTCATTTTACTATCTGAAATTCACGGACTGCATTTTATCTTTTGCGAAAGCTACAAACCACGGGTTGAGTAGATCGGGCTTGTTGTAAACCAAAGGTTTCCGGGTGGCATAGTCGAGCATCCGGCCTCCTGCGGCTTCGATGATGGCCTGACCGGCGGCGGTATCCCACTCGCTGGTAGGCGCCAGCCGCGGATAAACATCAGCAGCACCTTCGGCAATCATGCACAGCTTGAGTGAACTGCCCCGCGAGAGTAACTCAACTTCTTTCCCCATTTTTATTTTATTAATAAATAATTGCGTGTCATTCGTAAGATGCGAACGGCTGGTAGCCACCACCGTGGTGCTCCGATTCTGTGGAAGCGGAAGGCGCTCAGCACAAGCCCGAAGCATTTCGGGAGGATTGTCTGCTGACAAATGCGAACCGAGCTGGCACCGATACGCTTCTTTGGTTTGGCTGTTGCCAAAATAAAGTTGCCGCGCCACCGGACACCAGATAACGCCAAGCACCGGCGCCTGACCTTTGATCAGCGCGATATTGACGGTAAACTCGCCATTGCGCTTTACAAATTCTTTGGTGCCATCCACCGGATCGACGATCCACAGCATTTTCCATTTATCCCGCTGCTCGTAGGGTAGATGTTTTCCTTCCTCGCTCAATACCGGAAAGCCGGTGGCAGCCAACTGCCGGCTGATAACGTCATGCGCCCGGCGGTCGGCTTCGGTGAGTGGACTGTGGTCGTCTTTGAAATCGACCATAAAATCCGTTTCATAAATTTTCATTACTTCATCGCCAGCCAGCAAAGCAGCGCGGATAGCAAGTTGTAAATGTTGTTCGTTGTTCATTGTTCGTTGTTTGTTGTTTGTTTCCCGAATCGCTGCGCTCTCGGGATTTCCCCGATGGGTCGGGGCAGGCAGCTGCGCTCAAGTTCGTTGTTTGTTGTTTGTTGTTTGTTGTTTGTTGTTCGTTGTTTGTTGTTCGTTGTTCATTGTTTGTTGTTTGTTGTTTGTTGTTCGTTGTTTGTTGTTTGTTGTTTGTTGTTTGTTGTTCGTTGTTTGTTGTTCGTTGTTATCAGTTTTCACTGAAGATTGCCAATTGAGGGCTGATGAATGCCGACTTTCTACCTGTGACTGCCAACTTTCTTTCTGCCAATTGATGACTGAGAACTGCCTATGAGAGCTGAGGACTCTCCAAATAGCCACCTATGCCTCTTAACTAACAGCCTTCTTTCGTTCTTCCAGCGCAAACAGCTCGTCGCGGATTTTAGCAGCAGCGATAAAGTCGAGTTCTTTTACAGCTTCCTCCATTTTCTTGCGTGTGCGGGTGATGGTTTTCTCCAGCTCATCGCGACCCATATACTGCACCACCGGATCGGCTGCGATGTCAATTTCTTCTTTTCCAACATAAGCCTTTGTTTTGCCGGATTTATTACCGGCCACAGAGGTTTGCAGCATAATCGAATCGGTGGATTTTATCAGCGGGGTGGGGGTGATGCCGTGCTCGATGTTATAGCTCATCTGTTTTTCGCGGCGGCGATTGGTTTCGTCGATGGTGCGCTGCATCGAATCGGTGATGGTGTCGGCGTACATAATTACCAGTGAGTTGATGTTGCGGGCCGCCCTTCCTGCTGTTTGCGTCAGCGAGCGTTCCGACCGAAGAAATCCTTCCTTGTCGGCATCGAGGATGGCCACCAGCGAAACTTCGGGTAAATCCAGGCCTTCGCGCAAAAGATTGACACCCACCAGCACATCGAAATCGCCCAGCCGCAGGTCGCGCAATATCTCCACCCGTTCCAGTGTGTCCACATCGGAATGGATATAACGGCTCTTGATGTTGAGTTTGGTGAGATATTTATGCAGCTCTTCGGCCATGCGTTTGGTGAGGGTAGTTACTAATATCCGTTCGTTATTTTTCACCACGCGGTCTATTTCGTCAAGCAGATCATCAATCTGATCCTGGCTTGGACGCACCTCGATGATGGGGTCGAGCAGACCGGTGGGGCGGATGAGTTGTTCCACAATCACACCCTGGCTTTTTTTGAGTTCATACTCAGCAGGCGTGGCGCTCACATAAAGTGTTTGGCCGGTGATGGCTTCAAATTCGTCAAACTTCAGCGGGCGGTTGTCCATGGCCGAGGGCAGCCGGAAGCCATATTCCACCAGCGTTTGCTTGCGCGACCGGTCGCCGCCGTACATCGCCTTTATTTGCGAAAGCGTGACATGACTTTCGTCAACGATTAAAATAAAATCTTCAGGGAAATAATCGAGCAGACAAAACGGACGTGTACCGGTGCGGCGACCGTCGAAATAGCGCGAGTAGTTCTCGATGCCGGAGCAATAGCCCAGCTCGCGCATCATCTCGATGTCGTAATTTACGCGGTCTTCGAGGCGTTTGGCTTCCAGCCCTTTCCCGGTATCTCTGAAATAGGCGGCTTGCTTAAACATATCTTGCTGTATTTCGCCGAGCGCCGACTTCATTTTTTCTTTGCTGGTCACAAAAATGTTGGCCGGATAAATAGTGATTTCATCGCGTTTTTCTTTTTCGCGACCACTTATCGGATCAAAAATCAACAACTCTTCAATTTTGTCGCGCCACATTACGATGCGGTAGGCAAAATCGGCGTAAGCCGGGAAAAGGTCGATGTGATCGCCTTTTACACGAAAGGTGCCATGCTTAAATTCCATCTCATTGCGAGAGTAGAGGCTGCCCACCAGATCGAGCAGCAGTTGGTTGCGCTGCACGGTTGTGCCGGTAGTAAGATGAATAATATTGCTGCTGAAATCGTCGGGGTTGCCGATGCCGTAAATGCACGAAACCGACGAAACCACAATCACATCGCGCCGCCCCGAAAGCAGCGAAGATGTGGTGCTCAGGCGCAACTTTTCTATCTCTTCATTTATCGAAAGGTCTTTTTCGATGTAAGTGTTCGTTACCGGAATGAAAGCTTCGGGCTGGTAATAGTCGTAATATGAAACGAAATATTCGACGGCATTATCGGGGAAAAATTGTTTGAATTCGCCATATAGCTGGGCGGCAAGTGTCTTGTTGTGGCTTAGCACCAGCGCGGGGCGGTTGAGCTGATTGAGCACGTTGGCTACCGTAAAAGTTTTTCCGGAGCCGGTAACACCCAGCAGCACCTGTGCTTCGTCGCCACGTTGCAACCCTTCCACCAGTTGGCGGATGGCTTCGGGTTGGTCGCCGGTAGGAGAATATTCGGAGGTAAGTCTAAAATCCATAGTCAAGCTGCGTAAAAGCCGTTAGCTTCTTGTCGTTTTTGTAATCGTCAAAAACTGATTCGGCTGCATTTGTCATTTTTTTATTGGCATCACCTTCCCTGATCGTCTTTAAGGTTCTTTCAATTATTAGTATCCTGTGGCTAACAGGAAGCCTTTTCATCGCTTTGATAATTTCTAAAGTTTCCATATTTGGTTTATTGGTGTCCGGTAAACTATTTGGGTTTCTTTACCGAAATTTCGGTATCGAAATGACAAGGGTTTTGGAGTGTTCTTTGAGGGTGGGGGTTGGTGGCGGCAAAGCCGCCACCAACCCCCACCCAAACAACCGTAACTGACTGTCGTTCCGAACGTAGTGAGGAATCTACTTCAAGGTATTTCGTTTCTATTATTTCTACCGGACATCAATGATTTTGCTTTATTCTTTTTGGCAAAGATAAATTTTTCCTATCGAAAAACAATCTGTTCACAGTGGGTTTATTACTACCTACTACTTTCTACTTACTTCCTTCCTGCCTACTGAGGACTGCTTACTTTCTTCCTGCCTACTGCCTACTGAGGACTGCTTACTTTCTTCCTGCCTACTGAGGACTGCTTACTTTCTTCCTGCCTACTGAGGACTGCTTACTTTCTTCCTGCCTACTACCTACTACTTTCTACTTACTTCCTTCCTACCTACTGAGGACTGCTTACTTTCTTCCTGCCTACTGCCTACTGAGGATTGCTTACTTTCTTCCTGCCTACTGAGGACTCTTCCAATTCCAAACTAAAAGAGCACGAAATAGGGTAATGATCCGAGTAATCGACAAAATGTTTTTGGTAATGTAATGCTTTGAGCTGTGGGCTGTGCAGGATGTAGTCGATGCGCAAAAAGGGAAGGCCGCCGGCGTAGGTAGTTCCCAGCCCGGTGCCTGCTTCCAGAAAAGCGTCGCCGAGGTTTTTGGAGATGGTGCGGTAAACGAATGAGGCGGGCGTGTCGTTGAAATCGCCACATACAATCACCGGGTAGGGCGACTGGCTGATGTATTGCCGCACCACCGCCGCCTGGCGCGCACGCCGCAAGAAGGCTTTGTGTAGTTTGTAAAAAATGATGCGAGAACTCGACGAATGACCCGAAACTGCCGGATCGATGACCTCCGAAACGAATTTGTAGTCGGCTTGCGAAAAACGCACCGACTCGAGATGAAAATTAAAAATGCGGATAGTATCTGTTTTCACCACCACATCAGTAAAAATCCCTGAGTTGGAAACGGCATCTTCAAACTGTATCTCTGCCCGATTCACTATCGGAAAGCGTGTGAAAGTAGCCAGGCCATAATGCTTTTTGTCGCCAACAGTTTTTACATATCCTACATGATAATTCTTTGCTTCGCTGGCAGCCACAAAAGGGCCAATGGTAGGGAAATAGGTGTTGTTGCCATGAAAAAACTCCTGAAAACAAACGATGTCGGGATGTTGCGAATGGGTGAAGCCAAACACTGCGTCGCGCGTAAAATAGTCCTGATCGCTGCGCCATTTGTACTGGTCGAAAAGCCGCACATTGTAGGAGATGATTTTGAAATCTGACACCGTTTCCTCACGGGTCGCTGGTGCGCTAATGCTTACCATCCGCATAAAGATGTTCAAACCGATAATTAGCGACAGCAACGAAAACAAAAAATAATAGCGCAGCCGGAGCATCCAGAAAATGGCAAATAGTGCATTGGCGAGCCACAGTATTGGAAACACCAAGGCCAGCATAGCGGGGAGGGTAGTAATTTTGGGATGGGTAAAGGGAGCAAGATACGAAATCAGTAGCGCTGCCACAAACACGAAGTTGAGGATAAGCATGGCACGATAGAGCCATTTTTTTTTGCTGCCGGGTTTGGTTTCTGCCATGGCTCGTGCCGGATTAATGCTGTTTTTTCGACGACTGAAAAAGCATAGCTTTCTCCTCTTTGCTAAGGCTGCTGTAGCCCGACCGCGAAATCTTTTCGAGGATTTTGTCTATTTGCTCCTGGTCGAGCTTGCGCCGGAAGTTGTATTCGTCATCGGTGATAGGGCGATTGAGGTCATTGGGCGAACCCGTGGTAGTTTGTTTGGCAGGTTTGGTGAAATATTTGAAAAACTTTTTGAAATTCATGGTTCCAAAATTTATAGAGAAATCATTCCCTTTTTTTAACATCGTAACATACACAAAACCCCAGAAAGCGCCGCCAAGATGGGCAATATGTCCGCCAGCATTGCCACTTTGTATGCTTAGCAAGTCGATGAGGATAACAGCCAGCGCCAGATATTTCAGCTTGACGCGCCCAAACAAAAACAGCACCACCGAGTATTCGGGTACAAATGTAGAAACAGCCACCAGCACTGCAAGCACAGACGCCGAAGCTCCCATTGCCACAGAATATTGCAGCGTTTCATCAAAAACCGGGAAGATGTTGAAGGCGGCAATGTAAAAGATGGCGCCGGCCAGTCCGCCCAGCAGATAGGTACTTAGCAGCTTGCGGTCGTTCATATATTCCATAAAGATGCGCCCGCCAAAGTAAAGCACCATCAGATTAAAAAAGATATGAAAAAAGCCTTCGTGCAGAAACATGTAGGTGAGCAGCGTCCAGGGGCGCATCAACAGCGAGGAAAGATTGGCCGGAACAGCCAGATAATAAGCTGCTATCGAGATGCTGCTCATGCCTTCGGGGTGGTCGGGCATTTGCAAAAGCCAGTAAAACAGGTTGACGAGGCTCACCAGGATAAACACGCCGATGTTGATGACGATAAGCTTGCGCAATACCGAGGAGCGTTTGAAAAATCGCTTGATGTCGTCGAGAGGATTGGGTTGCTGGTACATCATGATGCTAATAAACGCCTTTTCGTTTCCAATATTTGATCATAATAAATCCGAAAAGCATCCCGCCAAGATGCGCAAAACGCGCTATGTGGTCATCAGGTGAATTGCGTACGCCATAGATCAATTCAAGCAATCCGTAGCCAATCACAAAGTATTTGGCCTTGATGGGAAACATGAAATAAATGTAGAGCATCATGTTGGGATACAACATACCAAAGCCGAGCAGGATACCAAACACGGCACCGGAAGCTCCGATGGTGGGCGTGTTGATGAGTGCGTTGATGGTGGCCATCTGTTCGTTTACATAATTCTTGCCCTGAAGCAATGCGTCGTGCCCCTCGCTGTAAACGTGTTGGATTTGTTCGGGAGTGAGCGCCCCTTCCAGAAATTGTAGCCTGATGAATATCACCGCTACGTGTACCAGAGCGGCGCCAATTCCCGTAATTATGTAAAACTGCAGGAAGCGTTTGGAGCCCCAGGTGTTTTCGAGGATATTGCCAAACATCCACAAGGCAAACATATTGGACAAAATGTGCATGAAGCTGCCATGCATAAACATGTAGGTAATGAACTGATAGGGACTAAATTCGGGCGAAGCAAAGTAGTGAAGCCCCAGGTATTTTACCAGGTTGATGCCGCGGGTCTCCAGCGCAATGGTAGCCAGATACATGATGCCGTTGAGAATCAGTAGATTTTTTACTACCGGCGGCAAAACCAGAAAACCTTGTGGACGATATTGTTGATAATTCATTTCTTGCTTTTGGGATTGTTAAACTCTGATGATTTGCCTTTTGTTCACGACTGTGGCTGGCTTTCGTGCATTAGTTTGTCGGTGGCGATGATGCGGATGATAGGCTCGCCGTCGATGGAAAGGTCGGGCACTTTGCAGGCAAAAAGCTCCTCTACCAATGCTTTCATTTCGGGCTGGTGCAACGGACGTCCTTTTTTTATGGCCACGTTGCGAGCCAGCGCCCGCGCCAGGTTATTGTGCTTGTCGAGATTGAGTTCCAGCAAATTGGTACGGTAGTTTTCCACAATACCTTCCAGCAGTGTGCCTATGTTGTTTTGCGGATGTCCGGCCGGGATGCCACTTACCACAAAATGAAACGGGTGCTTGCCGTCGGGCGCAATGTCAAATCCCAGCAAACGAAGCTCCTCCGAAATTTCGTCCATCAATCCGGCTTCGGCAGGTGGCAACGCAATTGTAACAGGAAACAACAACTGCTGCGAGAAGGCTTTGCGCCGGCTAAGCAACTCCACATATCTATCATAAAGGATGCGCTCATGCGCCTTTTGTTGGTCTATTACCATCAGCCCCGACTTTACCTGCGACAGGATGTAGGTGCGATGGAGTTGGAAAAAAGTCTGATCTCCGGTGGGTTCGTCATCAGTAGCATTGGTAGCAAAAGCCTGCGTCTGCTGCGATGGCAGGATTTCCTCCGGAGGTGAATATAATTTTTCCCAGTTCTGGCGGTTGCTCTGCTCACGTGGCGTAGGCTCCGGCTTCTGACTCTCGAAAGGATTATAGTCGGGATTAAATTTTATCTGCGGATTGCGGATCGGCGTGGAGGCACTGGGCATCCTTAGGTCGAGCGACGGCTCCGGGTTGAATTCGAGTGACGGCGTAATGCTAAATTTGCCAAGCGCTGATTTTACTGCGCTGCGTATCACCGAATACATCAGGCGCTCGTCCTGGAATTTTATTTCTGTTTTGGTAGGATGGATGTTGATGTCGATCTCGTTGGGATCTATTTCTATAAAAAGAAAATATCCCGGAAAGGCTCTTTCGGGAAGCAGCTCTTCAAAAGCGCTATCCACAGCATGGTTCAGATAGGCATGCTTCATAAAGCGTTTATTAACAAAGAAATACTGCTCGCCTCTTATCTTTTTGGCATATTCGGGGCGTCCCACAAAACCGCTCACCACAAAGGTATCCATCTTTTGTTCGACAGGTAACAGGCGGTTGTTGTAGCTTTGGCCGTGCAGCGCCACAATGCGCTGTTTTAGATTTTCGGGGCGCAACTGAAACACTGGCTTTCGATCGTTGAACATACCAAAAGCTATGTGCGGCTGTGCCAAAGCAACTCTCTGAAACTCTTCCATAATATGGCGCAGCTCCACGTTGTCGCTTTTCAGAAAACGCCGTCGTGCGGGCACATTATAAAAAAGATTCTTCACCATAAAAGTGGTGCCTTCCGGGCATTGACAAACCTCCTGACTTTTTACCGCCGAGCCTTCTATGGTGATACAAGTGCCAAGCTCCTCCTGCGTTAGCCTGCTTCTGACTTCTACATGTGCAATGGCTGCGATAGAAGCCAGCGCTTCACCGCGAAAGCCCATGGTGCGGATGCTGAAGAGGTCGTTGGCCGAGCTGATTTTGGAAGTAGCATGTCGCTCAAAAGCCATGCGGGCATCCGTAACCGACATGCCGCAGCCGTTGTCGGTAACCTGCACCAGCGTTTTGCCGGCATCCTTCACCACCAGATCAATCTGCGTGGCGCCAGCGTCGATGGCGTTTTCGAGCAGCTCCTTTACTGCCGAGGCAGGACGCTGAATTACCTCACCCGCCGCTATCTGATTAGCCACCGAATCGGGAAGCAAACGAATAATATCTGACATGCTTTGCTTTTGCCCTGTTATACAAAAAAGATAAAATACACCAGCAGGGCAACGATGAGTAGATACACCAGCAGATTTAAGCCACGGGCTTTGTTGCGGTTTTGCCGATCCACTTTGCGCCAGCGCCGGTCTATCTCTCCGCGCACAAAACTAGTGTCGCCGGTGCCCGACTTTGCAAGCTCCTGACGCCGCTTTTCCTGCCGCTCTTTTTCTTCGTTGTAATACAATGGCTTGTATTCAAAGGCTTTGGGCTTTGGTCTTCTTAAAAATACGATTTGCATAATGTTTTAATATTTCCGACAAAAGTAGAACTAATTATTGCCATCGGTATTTTGCGGTTGTAAGAAAGGATTACACATTTGCTGAATATTTAAAACCCCAGGCCTGAAGGCCTGGGCTATGGATTCGTAGCCTTATTCGTTTCTAAATTCTATTTTTTAAATCCCAGGCCTGAAGGCCTGGGCTATGGATTCGTAACCCGGCCCAGCCATTCATAGCCCAGCCATTCATGGCTTTATTCATAGCCCAGCCATTCATTCATAGCCCAGCCATTCATGGCTTTATTCATAGCCCAGCCGTTCATGGCTTTATTCATAGCCCAGCCATTCATTCATAGCCCAGCCATTTATGGCTTTATTCATAGCCCAGCCGTTTCTTCATAGCCCAGCCGTTTCTTCGTAGCCCAGCCGTTCATGGCTTTATTCATAACTCAGCCATTCATTGCTTTATTCATAGCCCAGCCATTCATTGCTTTATTCATAGCCCAGCCATTCATTCATAGCCCAGCCGTTCATTGCTTTATTCATAGCCCAGCCATTCATAGTCCGTAGCCCAGCCGTTCATGGCTTTATTCATAGCCCAGCCATTCATGGCTGGGAAAAAAAACGCGCTCACCCCACGCTCTCTCAGGGCGTTTACGCCCTTCCCGACTCTTCAGTATTATTTTATTTAAAATAAATATCATGAGCTTTTAAAAATCTCGCTATTTCCTCGGAATATGTTTCATAATGGTGATGCTCCTGCTGTTTATAAATATAATTTCTCACCGCTTGTATCTGACTATGAGAAACCGAAAAGACGCTAAATCCATTTTGCCATGCGAACTTCTGCGAAATAAAGTCGTGACTGTTGATCCAATGCGAAGATTCACCTTTGACTTGATCAGCCACCTTCGAGGCACTCATCACAGGCAATTGCCCAATCAGCAGATGAAAATGATCGGAAACACCATTTGCAGTGTCCACGTAAATATCTCCACCTGACGGATATTTTTCTTTGAAATGAGCGATCAGTTGAGCAATTAGAATGTTGCTGAGGAGCGGTTCCCTGTTTTTGGTTGACCAAACGTAATGCGCCCAGATTTTCGAGTACGTGTGTGTCATAATCATTATTTTTTGGAAGGGCATGAATGCCCTTATTCGTTTCTAAAATTAAATTTTTAAATCCCAGGCCTGAAGGCCTGGGCTATGGATTCCTAGCCCAGCCGTTTCTTCGTAGCCCAGCCGTTCATGGCTTTATTCATAGCCCAGCCATTCATTCGTAGTCCGGCTATTCATGGCTTTATTCATAGCCCAGCCATTCATCGCTGGGAAAAAATGCGCTCACCCATCTCTCTCTCTCAGGGCGTTTACGCCCTTCCCACACGAATTTAGAGTACGTGTGTGTCATAATCATTATTTTTTGGAAGGGCATGAATGCCCTTGTTCGTTTCTAAAATTAAATTTCTAAATCCCAGGCCTGAAGGCCTGGGCTACGAACTCAATCCCGAACTTGGCTACGAACTCAATCCCGAACTTAGCTACGAACTCAATCCCGAACTTAGCTACGAACTCAACCCAGAATTCAGCTACGAATTTAAAAAGCCACTTTCACAGCCAGCCACGCGCTACGGCCATAGCCGTTGACGCCGGAGCCGTGGATGCGGTAGTCTTCGTTGAGCAGATTGGTAAGACCGGCGGTGAGGTGCAGCCATTGCCACTGGTAGCCTGCCCGCAGATTGAAGACGTTCCAGCCGGGGGTTCCACCATCCGGGATGCGGCTGTCGGCTATGTCACCAGGAGCAAGCCTGTCTTGTTTTCCAGCCGATTGCCATTCCAGGCGTGCCCAAAACCCGCTGTCGTGCCGGTAATTTGCAGCCAACAGACCAAAGAGCGGCGGAATGCGCTGCACAGGAACATCGGCAGTTTTGTTTTCGCCATACGTGTAGGTAATGTTTCCATCTGCCGACCAGTGGCTATCAAAAACATATTGCAACTGCGCTTCGATGCCACGTATCAGGGCTTCTTCAAAATTCGCCGAAGTATAAACGCGCTCACCGTCCAGGCTGTCGCTGCCCTGCCAGGTGCCGGGAACACTGCTGATGAGATCGGTGAGATTGTTTTGGTATAAAAATAAGGATCCCGACAGGTTTTCGTAAAGCATCTTGGTGCCTGCTTCCAGATTGAGCGATTTCTCCGGTTTTAGATTTGCGTTGGGAACTTTTATACCATAATTAAAACTGCCAAAGCCGGTGAGATCGCTGATATTTGGAGCACGAAATCCCGAATAAACCGAGGCAATAATATTGTAATGTTTACCGGCATGATATACCACCGAAGCGTTTCCAACCAAGGCCGATGGACTTACATCGAGGTCGCCAAAAGTTGCATCCGTGGCTTTTGCACTTATGGCATTAAAACGTACACCGGCAATATAGCTCAGCTTGTGCCAGTCCACCGTGTGCGAAGTGTATATTGCTGCACTCGACGAGGTGGCATTATCGGGATAGAGGCCACGCTTGGGGGTGGTGTTGCCGCCTTCAATTTTCGCCGCCTCGCTGTGCACTTTATCATAATAATATTCTACTCCCGAGACGAAATGCCAGAAGTTGGTCGGGTAGGAGTTGACTTGAACTGTTGCGCCCCACGTATTTACCAGGTCGTGCTCATTGGTGATAGTTTGCGAGCCACGCTTTTGAAGGATTCTGGTTTCGTTGGATTGATTTATGGAAATGGTGGCCGAGGTCTGTTTGATCCATTTGTTATCCGATTCGTTAATAAATCGTGCATAGCCCAGTTGCCGAATTTGTGGGTCGAAATGATATTTTTCGTAATTAACAATGATCTTGTCGTAGCGCGGAACATCGGTTTGCTTGTCGTATTGATAAGCAAGGATGAGGTGGCTTGTTTGTGTTATTTTCATGCGCAGCTTTATATCTCCGGCCATTGCCTGGTATCCGGTAGGGATTTGCTTGCCGGTGGTGTCGCCACCAATGATGTCGCCAAAATCGTTATAAACAAACCCTGCGGTGACGGCCATTTTGCTGGTGGCGCTGTTGATGCGTACGCCGCCGGTTTTTTGCATGTCGTCGGTCATGTATTTGCCATACACTTCGCCGCCGGTTTTCCATCCCTGCGAAGCAAAGGACGGGGCGCGTGTGATGAGATTTACCACGCCGCCCAGTGCGTCGCTGCCATAAAGTACCGAGCCGGCACCGCGCACTACCTCAATGGTTTGAATCATCTCCGGATTAACAGTAGAGAGATATTGATTGGGGCCACTGCGGAAGGTGGCGTTGTTGAGGCGGATGCCATCGATCAGCATCAGGTTTTGGTGTCCGGTGAGGCCGCGGATAATCGGCGAGCCGCCACCGTGATTGGTTTTTTGCATAAAGACTCCCGCCGTTCCCTGCAAAGCTTCAGGAACCGTGCGTGGCGCTTCATGCTCCAGGTCGGTGCCATCGAGTATGGTGAGGGCTTCCGGTGAAGCATAGTTGCCGGTTTCGATGCGACGCGCTGTGACTACAAATTCGTTGTTGAGCTTTATAAAAGTGGGCTGCAGGTAAAGGTGGAAATCTTTGATGCCGGCGGCACCCACCTCAATGGTTTGTCGGGACAGTTGATAACCCACCACGGTAGCACTGATGGTATAGGTTCCGGCGGCAGGTACATCGATGCTGTAAAAACCTTTTTCATCGCTATAAACCCCGTTGCCGGTTTCGGTTATCACTACCGTAGCGTTGCTGAGCGGTTTGTCCATTTTGGTATCCACCACCGTTCCGGAGATGGTTTGTGCCGAAAGAACCGAAGCACAGCCCAATAATATAACCGTCAGGAAAAGTATATTTTTTGTCATAATATTTAGGTATTCTAAAAAATGGCTCTGATATTATTTATTGTGTGTAGCTCATCTGTAGTATCTCAGTAACCCTGCCCTTTAGGGCGGGGTCAGAAAGCACTGCCAGAAACCGGCGGGCTAAAGCCCGCATACTTTTGCATCAGTATCTTTCATTGAGCCTAAAAAATTAAAAACTGAAATTTGCTCCACCAAAAAACATTCTCCCGGCGGCGGGATACAGATAGTTTACGCCATCCAAAGCATAGCCGGTGCCGTTGTAAGAAGTATCGAAGATGTTTCGGACATCAAGATAAAAAGTTACAAAAGACAAATTGTATTGTAGGCGTGAGCTAAGGGTGGTGTGCCCGCTGAGCGTTTCTGAATTTTGATCGTCGAGATATATCTTGCCGGCACCATCCATCAACAGTGAAGCCCCAAAACCTTTTTCTGGAGCGTAAGATATGCCCGCCGAAACTACGCTTTGAGGAATTCCTTTGAGACTTTTGCCTTCATTTTCACCCGACGAAAACTCAACCTGCGTATAGTTGTAATTCACAAATCCGCTCCAGATTTTGCGCACATTTACTTTAATACTCGTTTCCAGGCCGGTGTGTTCGGTATCGATGATATTTTTGTATTTCTGCGTCATCAGGTCAAAGTCGATTTCATCTTTCACCTTTATCAGGTAGCCTGCAAGACTGATCTCGCCGGTAAGATTGTCTGATAACTTAAAGTATTGATAAGTACCAATTTCGTAATTGTAACTTGTTTGTGGCTTCAGATTGGCATTGGCAAATGGATCAGCTTTTATCTGAATAGGGATTACTGCCGGGCCAGCCTGCAAAAACATAAAATAATTGAGGCTTTTCAGGTCGGTGCGTTGGTCGATGGTAGGAGCTTTAAAGGCATGGGCGTAGCTCACAAAGATGCTTCCGGAATAGTTGTCTGTCTTTCCGGTGCTAAGGTTCAATGCTATTTTTGGGCTTAAAGCCGAATTGGTTTTATTGATGGAAGTGTCGGGAACTTTGCCGTTATATTTGTCGGAAATCAGGTCGTAGCGCAAGCCAGCAAGTAGCGTGAGCGGTTCGGCAAGGCGTATTTCGCCGTTGATGTAAGCTGCTACGGTAAAACGATAGCCATCGCCACGCGTATCCAGCGAATCCCAGGGAGTATAATTGTTTTGATAATCGTTTTCGAAGCCTCTGAAAATGTCAGCATATTCGCTGGTGTAGCCGCCATAACCCGCCTCAATGCCACCGGTGATGCGCACTCCGGCGTCGGGAATTTCACTGTGGATACGAATGGCCAAATTGAGCTGGTCGGTGTCGAGATTGCGCTTTTTGGTGTCGCCGTAAGCAGTGGTGTCATACAATCCTGCGGGATAAAAACCTTCACCCGTGGGTATAAGGATGTTGGGAATCTGTGCGTAAGTACGAATTTTCTCTTTGCTGTTGTGCTGGTAGCTAAGGCTGATGCCCAGGTCGGTGTTGCTACTTACGTGGCTACGCAGCTCCAGACTGGCCAGATATTTATTCACGTCCTGTCCGTCCTGGCGGAAGTATGGAAGCGATTGTTTGCGATCGGTATCGATTTGCTGCTGAAGCAGGAAACCGGGGTCGTCTGCCGAAAGAATTTGATTGAATGTACTAAAGTTGAGGGTGGAGCGGCGACTGATGGGCAGCTTCACCTTGCCGCCAAAGTTGATGGTGCTCCAGTTACTGTGGTCTCTGAAACCATCGGTAGCAGTGTGATTTGCGTAAAGCTCGTAGCTCCCTGTGCCTAACTTGCCGCCATGCGCTGCGCCTACCTCGTAGGAACCAAATGAGCCATAGCCGATATTAGCAGTGGTGAAAGGCTTTCCGGCGCTCGTAGTCCTAATATTTATTACGCCGCCCATGGCGGCATCGCCATAAATGGTGGAGGAGCCTCCACGCAACAGTTCCACACGGCTGATTTCGTTAAGCGGAATCTGGTTCCAGTTGGCCAGCCCCGACTCCAGATCGTTCACGGGTATTCCATCCACCAATACAGTAATATATTCGGCTTCGCCACCACCATAAAAACCGCGGATACTGATCTGCGGGTTGAGACCCATGCCGTCGGTGGAGGTGGTGTAAATCCCCGGAAGATAGCTGAGAATGCCGGTAAAATTCTGTGCCGGCAACAAGTTAATTTCTCCGGCACGCAGCACATCTACAGAGGCGCCAGTGTTGATAAGCTGTTGATCGTAACGGTTGGCGGTGATCACCACTTCTTCCATAGTAATCTGTCGCAAGGTGTCAGGTTCACCGGAGGCGGCATTTGCTATAGGATTTTGAAATAGTAGCAGAAGGAGGTAAACTGCCGGCAGTAAGAATTTTTTTTGCTGGTTTAAAATCTTTTTCATAAGCGTGTTTATTAGGTTTTTCATCAGCAAATTTAGAATTAAAAGATTTTGATGACCAAAAAAATAATTTTAAAAAGCATTAATTAGCTAATGGTGGTGCTTAAAAAGTGCCTTCTTTAATGGGGTGATAGGAATATTTATTTTTAGTAATCAATACGTTGGGCTTAAAATCTATCAAAATAGCTTTTTACTATAATCCATCAAAAGTTTTTTCAAACGGGAGGTCAACAACGACAGCTATTTGGTTCATGAATGCTAATAAAATGTTAAATCTTTTTAGTTTTTTTCCCAAGAACTTGAAATTTTGTTATTATTGTGTCTCTAAAAAAACCGCAATCACTTTCAACTTAATTTTTTCATTATGCAAACTGATTACAAATCCTTTAGAGGGCGAATTCCTGGCAGGCTGAAGTTGAATCCCGGAAGTTGTGGGCTAAGAATAATAAGCCTGCTTATATTTTTAATGCCTCTGGTGGCGCAGGCTCAGGATGCCACAGGGAAGCCAGTGTTGCAAAAGAAAGACAATACCACCTATCAGCTCAACGATGTCGTCATCGATACTGAGGAGGGGAGCATATCTTTGCCTTGTATAGTTAACATGAACGACGGTTTACTCGAAGTGATCCTTTGCACCAAAGAAGGTAAATTGCACGAGAGCCTGCTTTCGACAACCGTGACGCCTTTGGAGTTTCAAACGGCGCTGTTGCTGCTTGGGCTTGATCCGGTAAATGAGGAACCCGACGATCCCTCCAAGTCCGATCCTTTATCCAACTTTACTACCATCGAAACGCCTGGCGACAGCGTACTCATTCTCTTAAGCCTGCAGCGCAACGGCAAACAGGTAACTGAGCCTTTAGAGCATTTTGTTTTTAATGAATCAACCAAAAAGGCGCTCAAAAATTCCACCTGGCTTTTTCGCGGGCCGGTGACCCATCGCAGCGGGCATGTGATTATCGATCCTGATGTAACGATGATTGCCACCTATACCGATCCCATTGCGCTGATGGAGCTTAACTCGCAATCCAAATTCGACGATGAACTTTTTTATGTAAATAAAACCAAAAACCTGATCATTGGCGAGCCTGCTACATTAATCATCAAAACGATAAAATAAAGCCTATGAAATTAAAAATTTACACCTGGATTTTTCTTCTGTTATTTTCCTGTCAAAGTATTATTGCTCAGGAATCAGACCCTAAAGTTGAACTCTCACTGGCCAAGGAGATAGATCATTCTATCAAATTAGGCCTAAAATGGCTCTACGACCAACAGGAAGAAGACGGTTCGTGGCAGCACTACCCGGCCATTACTGGGCTGGTGCTTTCGTCGTATTTGCGTGCCCACCCCAGTATCAGTGAGTCGGAACCCATGATTGCCGATGGTTTTGCGTTTCTTAGCAGTTGCGTAAAACCCGATGGCAGCATCTATACCGACGACATGCCCACTTACAACACTTCTATCTGTTTGATTGCTTTTAAAGATGCCAACAATCCGGCATACGATCAGATTATTAAAAATGCCGAGGATTTTCTAATGGGTTTGCAAGTTGACGAAAGCCTCGACATGACTACCGACAGTTTGTTTTATGGCGGGATGGGTTATGACGGCGAACATCGTCCCGACCTATCCAACCTCCAATGGGCTATCGAGGCCATGGCTATCGACGAGCGCAAAGCTTATGATCCTGAAAAGAAAATGACTGACGAAGAGAAAAACAGGATCGTGGGCAAAAAACTTTTTTATGACAAAGCGTTGGTATTTCTGGCGCGTTGCCAGAATCTTCAAAACGTAAATCCCGAATCGTATGCACAAAACGACGGCGGATTTATGTACAACCCTGGCGTTAGCAAAGCAGGCGGCTCCAACTCTTATGCAAGCATGACCTACGCCGGCCTGAAGAGCATGATTTATGCCCGTGTCGATAAAAACGACCCCCGTGTTCAGGAAGCCTACAACTGGATAAGCAGCAACTACGCCATAGAAACTACGCCGCTCATGGGCGTGCAGGGGCTGTATTATTACTATCAAAC
>SABY01000225.1 GCA_009928785.1 Clostridia bacterium
CAGGTAGAGGGTCGGGTGGAGGACCTTTGGGGAAACAGTACCCGTTTTGAGCTTGCAGTCTGGCCAAACAATCCCAATAGGGCATCAGTTATCATCAATGAGTTCTCCACCAAGGGTTCGGCAAACAATCCCGACAGAGTCGAGCTTTTGGTTACAAGAGGGGGAAACCTTGCTGGACTCACCATTACCAGTGGAGTAGGAGCCTATACCAAGGATAGGTGCATCCTCGGTGATGAGGATGTGCATAGTGGAGATTATATCGTCATTGATTTTCAGATGGGAAAAGCCAAAAGTCCCTATGCTTCAGAAAAACTTGGGGGTATTAGCTCCAACAATGGATGTCTTGCTGTCTATGAGTCCCCAGATTGGGAGAGTCCCATCATCGATGCCGTACTCTACAGCAACAGGACAACCTCTACCCACGGGGGCTTTGGGGCCCAGGAGACAGAGAAAGGAGCACACTTGCTCAGTGCAAACAGACAGTGGAACTCCCCCTTGGCAGAAAAAGCGATAGACTCCACCTATAGCACCTCCACACGCACACTATGCCGTGACAGCTATAAGGATACCAATAGCGAACAGGACTGGTATGTCTGTGATACAGGTGAAGCGAGTTTTGGTAGGGAGAATTCAAGCAAGAGGTATGTGAAGTAGAGCAAACAAGAGCCTATTGCAACCAAATAAGATGGGCAACAGGTCAGTGCAAGTTCCTAACAGAATCACGGAGGATAAGATTTGCTTCCAAATAGATTGTCCTGCCTTTTCCTGCATACTTGTTGCTCAACCTATCCAGCAGGAACTCTGCAGTATGGTAGGCAATCTCTTCTACTGGCTGTTCAATTGCGGTAAGGGGGGGCAAGAGCAACTCCATAAATGGAGGATCATCAAACGTAATGAGGGAAATGTCATCATAAATTGTAAGGTGTAGTTCCTTCAAAGCCTTGAGCACCCCCATAGTTATTGTATAGTTGCTGCTGAATAGGGCTGTTATCATAGGATTGTCTTGGTAAAAAGACTTCATTGCATGATACCCACACTCAACAGACCAATTGCCTTTCACTATGCATGAAGGGTCGAGAGGCAGCCCTGCATCAGCAACTTGCACTATTTTGTTTTTCATGTAAGGTTGCAGCAACACCGGATGGCCGCCTTTGCCGCGATAGACGGGTTTTACAAAATCATAATCTTTCAGCGCATCCAGGAGCTGTTGAGTCAGCTCCGCGTTGATGGTTGGGTTGTCGATGTTATGAATGAAAAAAGGGAGGTCATGTTCCAAAGCCTGGCAGCCGCATTGTATCGATCCAAATCTGCCCTTTTCGGGATGTGGATTTATTACCAACTTTATTTTTTCCGGCAAAGGCACCGGATAATCTTTTAGCCATTGCATACCTATTGCATTTATCACAGCAATAATTTCCTCGCAACCTGCCGCCGCATAAAAGCTTGCCAGATGCTGCAGAAAGGTTTCACCATTGCTCAGCGGCAAGCCCAGCTTGGGCTGTCCGGCGCGCACCGAAAATCCCGCAGCAAGTATGATAACAGAACTTTCCACCACTTTTAAAATTTAGAATCATTTTGTATAGCAGCCAAAATTAGCAAAATCGTTCATCGTTGCTACTTTTCCATTAAATTTGACGCTCCATTTTCACGCAACAATTCCTGCATGACTGACAAATTCACATTATGGCCGCTCACTGATTTGCTCCGGCTTATCCTGCACCAGCACGCTACAGCCGGGCAGATTCTCGGAATTCCCGAAGCATTGTTCTTCAATCCTGACAAAAGCGATTCTTTTCGCATGAACCGTTTTGGCCGATTGCTCGAAACGCCCATCGGTGTGGCTGCAGGGCCGCATACACAGCTTTCGCAAAACATTGTTGCCGCCTGGCTCACCGGCGCCCGTTTTATCGAACTAAAAACCATACAGACCCTCGATGAACTGGAAGTATCGAAGCCTTGCATCGATATGCAGGATGAAGGGTATAATTGCGAATGGTCGCAAGAGCTGAAAATTCACGAATCGTTCGGCCAGTATCTCGATGCCTGGATTTTGATCCATATTCTCAATCACAAGCTGCATGGTGCAAAGGAAGAAATGCCAGGTTTTATTTTTAATATGAGCGTGGGATATGATTTTGCCGGCATCATGCAGCGCAACGTGCAGTGGTTTCTCGATAAAATGAAAGATGCCGGTGAAATGTTGCAGCAAAAAATTGAGGCAGTACGGCCATTTTATCCGCAAATTGATGAGATAAAAATCGCACCTATGTTGTCGGATAACATTACACTTTCGACCATGCACGGCTGCCCGCCCGACGAAATCGAAAAGATAGCGCAATATCTGATTAGCGAACGCCAGCTCCACACCGCCATCAAACTCAACCCGACATTGTTGGGAAAAGATATGGTGCAGGAAATTACGCAGCGTTCAGGCTTTGGTGCGCAGGTTCCCGACAGCGCTTTTGCCCACGACCTGAAATACGCCGATGCGGTGCCCATGATCCGCCGATTACAAAAGTTGGCCAACGATCGTCATCTTTGCTTTTCGCTGAAGCTCACCAATACGCTCGAAAGCATCAACAACCGGAATGTTTTTGACGAAAGTCAAAAAATGATGTACATGAGTGGCCGCCCGCTGCATGTTATTGCTGTGCAGTTGGCGCGCAAACTACAAATGGATTTTGATGAAAATCTCGACATCTCCTTTTGTGGTGGCGCCGATGCTTTTAATTTTTCTGACCTCGTTAAATCTGGTCTGGCGCCGGTGACAGTTTGCACCGATCTTCTAAAACCAGGTGGCTATGGGCGCTTTGCGCAATACATCCACAACTTGCGAAAGCCCGATCGCTTCGTTTCTGATTTATCGGAATTTTCACATTTGAATCTTTATGCCGAAAGAGTTATTAATGATCCGGCTTACCGCAATGAACATCTGCTTCCGCCCGATATAAAAACGCGGCGCCCACTTGGCTTTTTCGATTGCATCAGCGCTCCGTGTCAGTCGGCCTGCCCCACAGATCAGGATATTCCTGGCTACATGCATTTCACCGCACATCAGGATTTGACCAACGCCGCTCGAATCATTCACAACACCAATCCTTTCCCGGATACTACCGGGGCCGTTTGCGATCATTTGTGCCAGACCAAATGCACGCGCATGCACTACGACAGTTCGGTACTCATCCGCGAGGTAAAGCGGGTGGTGGCGGAGCATGCGCCAGTCGGAGCTTGGCAACCCGCTAAGGCAAACCGTGCGGATACTCCTCCACGGGCAACGATCATTGGCGCGGGTCCTTCGGGACTTTCGTGCGCCTGGTTTCTTCGGCTGGCAGGTTTCGATGTAGAAGTGTATGAAGCGCGCAACCTGCCCGGCGGAATGGTTTCCGGCGCAATTCCCGAATTTCGGCTAACCCCGCCCATGTTTGATGCTGATGTGAAGCGCATCATCGACGCCGGCGT
>SABY01000226.1 GCA_009928785.1 Clostridia bacterium
CGGAAGCTCCATTACCGAAAGAGGAACTGTATGGAAAACAAGTGCGGGTGTAACCATCACTGATAACAAACTTGCAGAGGGAGGAACATCAACCGGTGTCTTTTCGCACAGCAGAACATCGTTACCTGTAGGTTCGCAGATATTTTATCGTGCGTATGCTACCAATGCTATCGGGACTACACTCTCCGATGAATCAAGTTTTTACACCTTGGCCACCGAACCCACCGCCCACCCCACAGGCTTTGGCGCCACAGCCAATTCAAGCAGTGCCATTACCGTAAACTGGACGGATGCCACACCGGCAGCCGATGGGTATCTGATCAAAGGCAGCAACGTTAGCTATGGAGATATTGCCGTGCCGGTTGACGGTACTGCCGAAACCAACAGCCTGCTGGTGCAAAATGTAGCCTCCGGTTTCGGAACCTTTCAATTCACCGGCCTCGCAGCTTCCACTCACTATTTCTTCAAAATCTATCCCTACAACGGAAGTGCTGCGTCAATTAATTATAAAACGAATGGAACGATTGAGGAGGCTACGGCTACAACAAGTGCTTATGTCGGCCCGAATATTTGGGTTAATGAAATTCATTATGACAATGATGGTACTGATGCTAATGAGTTTATTGAAGTGGTATTGGAAAATCCAGGTAGTTACGCGCTATCTGATTTTGCGGTTTATCTTGTGAATGGTAGCAATGGTGAAATTTATGACACCAAAACATTAGATGAATTTACTGTTGGTACAAGCTACGGTGATTTCACCTTTTACTCCTATACATATCCCGAAAACGGCATTCAAAATGGCGCATCAGATGGGATGGCAATTTCTTACCAAGGCAATTTAATTAGCGGACAATTTTTAAGTTACGAAGGCTCAATTCTAGGAAGTGGCGGAGCTGTCGATGGTATAACATCAGTTGATATTGGAGTTTCTGAAGATGGCTTTACTCCCGTAGGATATTCCTTACAATTAGCAGGTGTTGGTACAGTTTACTCCGACTTTGTATGGATGGCTCCTGCAACAAACACGCAAGGAGTAATCAACAACCAGCAATCTTTCTATGCTGCCACTGTATGGAACGGAAGTATTGATACCGATTGGGGCACAGCCGGAAACTGGAGTAACGGTATTCCTGTTCTTGCATCAGAAGTAACCATTCCGGCAGTTACTAATCTGCCAGTTCTTTCCATAACAGGTTCGGCAGGAGATTTAACCATCGAAAGCAGCGCAGGATTAACTATTCAAACGAATGGCTCACTCACTGTTAGTGGCACTTTTACCAACAATGCAGGAACTTCTGGATTGTTGCTTAAATCTGACGCATCGGGTACCGGCTCGCTGATCCACAGCACTGCCGGTGTAAATGCCAGTGTACAACGCTACCTTTCCGGTGGCTGGAGTGGATGGGATGCAGGTTGGCACCAAATCAGCTCACCGGTTGCGGCACAGTCCATTTCGGCTTTTGCAACTACCGGCGCCGGAAACGGTTACGATTTATATGGTTGGGAAGAATCAACCAATATGTGGATGAACTACAAAGCTGCTGGTTTTGAGGCATGGAACGGCAATTCCACCAACTTCAATGTGGGCCAGGGTTATCTGGTTTCCTACGAAGCAGCAAGCATCACACAAACCTTTACCGGTGAACTTAATGCTACCGATGAAACCAGAGCCAATCTAACGACAAATGGTGGTTCCTACAATGGATGGAATTTATTGGGTAATCCGTTTGCCAGCGCACTCAAATGGAACGACGGCAACTGGACACTAAATAATGTGGCAGGTGTTGCAAAAGTTTGGAGTGAAGCAGGAAAGAGTTACTCCGACATCGAAGCTTCTACTGGTATTATTCCTTCAGCCCAGGGCTTTATGGTGCAGGTGAGTAGTACAACCAGCCTTACCATACCGGCAGTTTCGCGGGTACATGATGCTACACCGTTCTTTAAATCAGGCAATGAGAAATTAGTATTAGTAGCCGCTGAAACCGAAGGTGGCTCGGCACAGGAAAGCAAGATTATTGTAAACCCAATGGCTACCGAAGGCTTTGATTTTGATTATGATTCACGCTTCCTGGCAGGTTATGCACCTATGCTCTACTCCATAGTGGGTGATGAATCGCTTTCCACCAACAGCCTTCCCGAATTGGCCACCGGCAAAGTTATCCCACTTGGTTTTGTGAAGAATGCCGCTACGACCTTTACCATCGAACTGAAGGAAAGTATCCCGGCTCATGCGGTTTATCTTACCGATAAGAAAACCGACATTGTAACCAACCTTTCCGAAAACCCGGTGTATAGCTTCACCTCCTCCGAAGGCGATGATCCCAACCGTTTTGAACTCAAGTTTGGCGCTGTGGGCATCGATGATAATATTGGGTTGGAACAAACTTCCATCTATTCGCATGGCCAGTCGGTTTTCGTTAGCAGCGCCAAAAGTGCACAGGCAGTGATCAGTATTTATAACATTACCGGTCAGCAGGTGTATGCCAATACGATGGTAATAGACGGGCAGAAACAGATCGCGCTGAATACGCCCACCGGCTGGTACATCGTCAAAGTTACCACCGCTGCCGGCGTGGCTACACAAAAGGTATTTATCAAATCAAACTAATAACCCGTAAAAGACGAACGATATGAAAAATTTCATCAACATATTCCGCCTCTCCGTGGTGGCTTTAGTCATCAGCCTTTTTACTATTATGCCCGTAGCAGCGCAGAATCCGCCGCCGCCTCCAGGTGAACATGGTGGTCTTAACAACTCTTCTCCTGCCGGCGGTGGCGCTCCCATCGGCGAAGGAATATTAATCCTTTCGCTGCTTGGCGCAGCCTATGGCGTGCGCAAGTGGCGTGTCGCGAAAAATGAGCAGGAAGTGTAGGCGCTTAGCGAATATTGTTATTTTAGCAAAAAATTGAGACTATGAAAAAGCTACGCTCTGTTTTTTATCTTGGACTTACGGCCACACTGCTGCTGATCGCTCCACTTGCATTCTCGCAAAACGGCGAGCCACCACCACCACCTGGCGAGCACGGCCAAACCGGCGACCAGCCTGCCGGCGGCGGCGCGGCCATCGATGGCGGACTGCTTATCCTCGCAGCACTTGGCGGCGGCTATGGCATCCGCAAATACATCCGCAACCGCCGCAAAATTGCCGAATAGCCTGTAATAAGCTTTAGCCCGCAAAGGCTCCGGCGTTATAATATCTTTTTGACTACCAGAACACACGCAGCCCGCTATGCCCCAAAGGCACAGCGGGCTTTTTTTTGCCTCACCCCCGGCCCCTCTCCAATTGGAGAGGGGAGCGCTTCCGCCTGGCAGCAGGGTTGTTGGCCAAACGAATCGCGTTGCTTTGGATTCGCATCATTAACGGCGTCGCTCAAAGCGGTTTTTTCATTAACGGCGTCGCTCAAAGCGACACCGTTAATTGTCTCGTGTAAAAATTCGTGTCAATTCGCC
>SABY01000227.1 GCA_009928785.1 Clostridia bacterium
TTACCGTAGCCTCCCCATCATAGGTATTAGCGCATGATTCAGGTACAATGCTGATAGTTGCTTCAAGATCAAAATGATCTATTAGATCTGGTAATGAATTAATACTCATTATAAATAACCCGTTGCTGTATGTGTTAAGCGAGATTGATGAAGCAGTAAAGGTGTTTTCTAAGGTATTAATTTTTCCCAAATTTTTCCTATCATTTGCAATAGCATAAATGTTCCCTTTTGCATCCTTTTGAAGGTGGGTAGTACTATAGTCGTCGTAAATAAGGCTGGTTACTTCGGGTGTGTTAAAATTATAGCAGAACAATCCGCCGAATGGGCTTGATGTGGTTCCTCCTTGTATTGAAACATATACCTTTGTATTGTCATACGAAAACTCTACACCCGAGATTACTGCACTTTTATTTGGATTATAAACCCCATCGGCTATTTGTATTGAATAATCAGAAGCATAACTTCCATTTTGATTCAATTCGATGATGCTGAGCCTGCTACAATCATAGCCTGACCCATAGACAAATACACTACCCCAAGCAAGTTTTTTAGTGTCGGTGGATAATTCTAATTGTAGGGTTTGATATTTTTCAGACGAAGAATTTAAAATAGTTTCAATAAAAATAATTCCGTTAGTGCTAATCTTATATCGTTTTACACCATCCCTTGCGGATATGTATAGGCGGTGACTATTGTCGGGCATCAGGGGAGAAACTGCAATGCCCACAAGATTTCCTCCAGCATGTTCAGCAATCAGATTTCCAGTACTGGAAATTTGACATGAGTTATTCGCACATGTTACGATTGAATAATAAACACGTGAAGGTGAGGGTGAACAGGTAGTTGCATAAATTACATAGTACTGATTACTTGGCACAGGAGGATTGCTACTTGGCACAGGAACAATGTTAATTTCTGGCAAAATTTCAGCACAAATCGGAATATATCCTATGTTCCGTCCATTTTTATCATACAGGTTCTCGCCAAATATGTAAAAAAGCAAGTCTCTATTTGAATCATAGGCAGCGTTGGCGTCAACGTATGAGCCAGTGTAATTTGCATCAGCTCCCGGTAAGATATTTACTACTGGTGGGTTGTCATTTAGTCTCCATTCTCTTGGATACAAAGCCCAAGGGCTTTCCAGAGTTTGACTGATCAGGCTGTTGGTGAAAAATAGTACCAACAGCAGTGTGGTGAATTTTGTAAAGTTTTTCATAAATGTTTTTGTTTTTAAGATGAATAAAAAATTTATTTAAATTCGATCATGCGCATTCAAACTTACAAATCCAGGCGAAATTAAATAAAAAAATTTGATAAATGCAAGAACAATTTGTTTAAGTCGGGGAAATTAAGAATTATTAACTTTTTAGGATCGGGAGATTGGGGTTTACCGTCATTTTATCAAAGCCCCCGTATTTTTTAAATGTTCTGGTTTTTCAATCAATCTTTTAATTGATCCCCAAAATGCTGTAAACAAGACAGATTTTCCAACAAGGTTTTGTTGTAGTCAAATCCATTTCAGGTTCACTGCGCAGCTACGCCGAGTGAAACTTCACCAGCGCGTCGATGGGTTTGCGGATGATGGTGCTGACGTGCATGCCACGTTTGGTAGCTGTTTCGAGTAAGGTGTCGGCAAAGAGATGCGCTATCGAGCCTACAAATCCCAAAGGATAGCTCCCTGCTTTTTCATATTTGGTAATGATTTCATCAAAGAAATTATCAAAAGCTTTGCGCACCAGCTTTTGCGCAAAATCTTCCTGGCGACGGGCTACCACAAAAGGAACAAAAGAGGCGATGAAACTGGCCGGGTCGTGGCGCGCGTAGAGGCGCGGGATAAAATCCTGTAGCTCGGCGGCATATTCTTTTTCAAATTCTTGTTGCGCAGCAGTCGGTAGTTCGTTTTTAAAATATGCGTTCAGCAGCAGCTTGCCAATATCGGCGCCACTACCTTCGTCGGCCAGCAGATAGCCCAGCGATGGCAACGCTTCGGTAATGGCTCCATCCGTAAACACGCAACTGCTGGAGCCGGTGCCCAGGATAGAAGCAATGCCGCTGCCACGCCCAAAGAGCGCGCGCGCCGCACCAAACAAATCGTGGTGCACTTCGGCTTGCGCTGCCGCAAACTGCTTTTTCAGAATTTCGCTTACCAGGTTTTGAGAAGCTTCCGTAGAACAGCCGGAGCCATAAAAATGTATCGAGGCCACCTGCGCCGCGTCCAGTTGGTGTGCAAACTCTGCCAGCGACTGCTCCAGCGCCGACGGCGGGAAGTAGTTGGGATTGTAACCGCCGGTGGTAAGCCGTATCATTTCGGTATGATTTTTTACAATCACCCAGTCTGTCTTGGTGGATCCGCTTTCGGCAATGATTTTCATTTCTTATTTAATTTTTTAATCAGTCTCTTTTTTGTGTCGCTATTTAAGGCCCCCTTTAGTTCCTCCGTCAGCTGACGGAGAGAACGCCGTCGCACTGACCTCGGCAGCGGCTTGTGCGGCTGGTCTCCCTTTCCGCCAACCGGCGGGGAATGCCTGTTCCGATTATCGGGAGGCAGGGGATGGGGTCATCTATTTTTGGAATTCTATTCAACCATCTTAATGAATATTTTATTTTTTAATAATCAGATAAAAAGCCTATTGAGAACGTGGGGTGCAAATAAGATCACACCCACCAAAGCTGCAATGATGGCGGTGATAAGCACTGCTGCTGCGGCCACATCTTTGGCACGCCCGGCCAGCGGATGCTTTTGCGGCGACACCATGTCGATGATTAGCTCCAGCGCAGTGTTGATGGCTTCGGCAGCCCATACAATCCCGACGACGATCAGCAGCAAAATCCATTCGGCGGCAGCCAAACCGAAATAAAAAGCCGCTGCAATGACCAAAATCGTGGCCACCAGATGGATGCGCGCATTGTGTTGCGTTGCCAACAAATACCGTAAACCTCTAAAGGCAAAACCAAAGCTGCCGATGCGTTGCCGGATACCAAAAGGCCGTTTGTGTTGAGGATTTACCATTGTTGCCATTTTTTTAAGTTTTCAAAAGTAGAAAATTAATGCTACTATTGGTTATTGATTTTTGGAGGATAAAGAATTTCATCCTTCGCCCGAAACCATGCAAAGCAGCGGATTGTGTGCTGGCGCCCGGTTGGTGAATGAAGTCATCAAATTTGCGGATAATTAAGGGAATCCACGAATTACAACGAATTAAGCCAATTCACACGAATTTGCAGCAATTGATAAGGTAATAAGGTTGTTGCGAGATGTGCTATTTTTTAACTAAGGTTAAATGTTTGGAAATAAGGTTTTTATTCCTCAACCTTCCACCATTTTCTCCCACCCAAAATCATCCACCAGCAGCGACTTGTACGCCGGCTTTTCTTCAAGCGTCCAGGATTATCCACAGCAGCGGCCAGTGCGCCGGCGCTCCCCTTCTCCT
>SABY01000087.1 GCA_009928785.1 Clostridia bacterium
TTTCCGCCACATGGCGGAGAAAGCCTGTCCCGATTATCGGGAGGCAGGGGATGGGGTCAAGATGAGTTAGTATTTAATTCCATCAGCTAAATAGTTACAAATAAAAAGCCATTGATCCCCCAAACTCACTTTACCTGGATCACGCTGCTTGTGGCAACGATGGTTCCGTCGGCAGCTACTCCGCGCACCCACACCCGAAAAGTGCCTTTGTTGTCGGCAGTATAAAAACTAATTTTTTGGCTGGCATCAGCAGGCAGCAAAAGCTGTGGGTGCCACAACAAAGTGGTGCGGAAATCGGGCAAGGTAGACGATTTGAGCAAGTCAGTCTGATAACTGGGAGCGTTAAAAAGAATCTGAGGACTGTAGGTTTGATATTCGAGAAAGACGGCATTTTCGGGGAAGATATAACCGCCAAAGTCGCCGGTTTTTGTTTGAATGCTGATGACGTTGTTGAGCCGCTGATCGCCCAAATAATAGGTTTGATTGATAACGCTGATGCTTTCGATGTTGGCGGGAGAAATCGCGAGCACTTTTTCCACATCAAAAACCGGTACCCCGTCGAGCAGCAGCAGGTCGTTGGGTTGCACTTCGTTGGTGGTATAATTGGCAACGACAAAGGATTTTCTGTTGCCGTGGCTGCGAATGGAAACCGGCGGAACTATTTCATAAAACACTTCCGTGAGCGATGCCAGGCTGATGTAGTCGTCGGGGCGCACCACAATATCGAATTTACCAAAGAGCGGGAAAGGGTTTCTTTGTGGGACGGAGGAGGCGACTTTATTAGCATCAAAAACCTGACTTACCTGCCGGTTGATAAACATTTGCTGCAGAAGTTCTGCCGAAGAAGTGTCGATGGCAAAAGCATGTTCCGGCAGTGGCAGGTTTGTAGCAAAGTCGTTGTTGACACGTATTTCGAGGGGAACTTCAGCCGTGTTTTTGGTATTAATAAAAACCTGACGCATGTTGCTCAGGCCATCGAGCGAAAATAAAAATACACCTCCCGCCTTTGTTTTTGAAATATGCAACAATGGGTCGGCACCCATCACGGCCATATACACCTCTGCATCAGCCACCGGCTGATGATCATCTTTATTGTTCACCTGGCCGCTGATGCTCACCCCACGGATGTCGGGAACCATAAAAAATTCTTCCGGCTGCCCGCTGTTCTTCACTTCATTTTTGAGTGGTAACGGATTGGAAGATGTTCCTTCAGGAACTACCGCCACACATACTTCCGTCAGGCGATTACCAAAGTTTGCTATCGTCATTTGAACTTCCTCACGGGGCGCGTAGATTTGCTTATTGGTGGCAACCTTTAAGGTTTTGGTTTCAGCAGTTGCATTAGCAGAATGGCCAACTGACGATTCGGACGAAGGCAGGGTATAGTCAGGATTAACAATGGTGATGGGAATATGAAACTGTATGTCCGCCGGGAGATTTCGCTGGTAATTTGTATAAGCGTACAAAGCACAAGCCCCCGACAAAGTTTCTTCAGGAATAATCAGGGCGCTCTGGCAGTGGTTGCCTTCCACCGGAAATTTGGCTTTGCTGATGATTTTGCCGGTGGCGTCGATGAGTTGTACATAAAGCACTTCTCCGGTGGCCGGGTGAGCAAAGGAGTTATTTATTAATACAAAAGCGCTGATCCAGATGGGTTCGCCCGAAAGGTAAATGTTGCGATCGGTAAAAAAGATACCTTGCTCATCCACTTGCTCCACCAACCTTTGGGTGGTTTCGTCCTTCAATACCTGCGCCTGAATATTTGTGTAAGTGGCAATGAGCGCCAGTGTCAGCAGGAGAATTTTATATGTCGATTGTTTAATCATAATTCCAATAATCTGGTTTTTGGTTTGTTCCGCCTTTTAGCAGGCAGTTGATGCATTCGGGGCTTGGTAACGCGCGACCGCCGTTGGCGTCCTGTGTGATGAAGGCCGGATCGTCGGGTGGTGGTGGCGGACCAATAAATAATGTACCATAGCGCTCATAATCGGCCTGGTTGAGTTCGCATTGGGAATAATAAAAAGACACAATTCCTGCCGGACGATTAATAAAAATGCGATGCTGGCTTACACCCGCTGCCATAAAAAATCCATAAACCGGCAGATCGGGATTATCCATATTATAAATGTTGCCGCGCAACTGATAGGGCTGTCGCGTATATAGCTCACCGCCGGCACTGTTTTGATCCCGGATGGTTTTCCAGAAACCATAGGCCGCCGCCGAAATATTCAGTTGCTGCGCCAGCAGGCTGTAACGCACCGAAAGTTTGCGGGTGTCGGTGCCACGAAAATGCAGCGGGAAATGTGTTATTTGTGGTGCCGTCAGTTCCTGCATGTCGAGCAAAAATATATCCTGAAGCTTATTGGTACTCCAGCAATCGCGCAGCGAATCGGTAAAATTTACGGGGTGCATCACGCCATCATATATATAGTAAAGTTTAAAGTCCGACTGGTATTGCCAGGTCTCGGTGAGGCGCCAAAGCAGATTTGCAGAATCATTGGCGGAAGCCGAAACATCGAGATAAAATTGATAACCCGGCAACTGATAAGGATAATCCTGAACGGTTTGATACCCGATTTCTCCATAAAGCGAATCGAAAGGAACGGGGGTTTTGAGTATTTCCCATTGTGAAGCATATCGCTGGCCTGCGGGGGTGGCAATGGTGAGCTGATATTGCCGGCCTGGAACACCCTGCAGTCCATTGGCAGCCGTATGATAATATCCGGCGCTGTCGGAAGTGAGGGTTTCGTTATTCCCTGCATCATCACTCATAGTAACAGTGCAGCCTGCCAAACCCGTCATCTCCGGGTGATCCACAGGCGACGAAAGCATCAAACGAACCTGGTAAGGCCCCGGCCCGTTGGTTATCATCCCGTCAACCACCAGCACCTCGCTGTAGCGATCGCCCAGATCGGGCACATACTTCTCCTCGCATTGGGTGAGGAGAATGGTCAGCATGATGAAGCCAAAATATTTGAGCGTGGTAAACTTTTTCACGAATAGATTCCGATGTGCTTGTTAGAGGTTTTTATAGTTTGGCAGTGAATTATTGATCGACTTTGATTGTGTTTGTTTGCTAAGGTTCTATTCCCAGGATCAACAACGGAACCGGAGGGCTGCTTCGTCCTTGTCGCATCACGTTATAAACCTCTCCTTCATAGTAAGCCACACCACTACTCATTTGTTTTTGCATTGCCTTGGTTGGCAAAATTTCAATACCAAGATTAACTACTCCGCCTGTGTAAAAAAGCATGTGTTTCACAAATAAGTCAAAAGCCACAAATGCATATTTACCAAACTGGACTTCAACAGCAATTTTATCTTTTACAAAATCCGTCTGGTTGTAACTATAAATGGGCTTATCTTCACCATTTGAAATCAAAAACTCTTTTTGTTCTTTGGCCGGCATCGATACGGATTTTTCCATTAGTTCGCGATTGAGCGTGATGTAATAATTATACCTACTCTCTGACCAACCTTTTTCATGGAATCGGAAATTAAATTCCTTGTTAAGTTCAATCGGTGATAAAATTGCATGTCCTTTTTTCCGAATCTCTTTGCTGAATTTTGTTCGGAACTTATCTGCACTTATTGATGCTATTGTATCTTTAATTTCCTGGTACAAATCGTTGTGGTGAACGATCAAATATTCTTCTCCGTTAAGATGGGAGAACTTTTGAGCTATTTTCATCTATCGTTTCCCTTTCCAAATATTTCAGGTTCGAGCCATTCCTGTGGTATTTGCGCAATTTTGTCTGTTTTGGATGGAGTATGAATGGGTTTGTTTATAGGCCGGGTTTTTAATCTGCCTTCTTTTAAATCTTTTATCCGATCATTTGCAGTTTCACAGTACGCTTTTTCCTTTTCAATGCCTATTGCATTCCGGTTGTTTTTGATAGCTGCAATCACAGTAGAGCCAACACCTGCAAAGGGGTCCAGCACCCAACTGTTCTCTTCGGTCAAAGCAAGGATGCAACGTTCGACCAATTCGACCGGAAACTGACAGGGATGTTCGGTTTTTTCGGGGTGGTTCGATTTAACATTTGGAATATTCCAAAGCTCTTTTTCCCAGTCCCGAACCACTATCTCCCAGATATCAGAAGGATTTTTGCCTTTTGGATTGCCCGAAAACTCTCCTCGTTTGTCGCCTTTAAAATGTTTTTTGCCCGGATATTTGGCTGGTACACGCACATCGTCAAGATTAAAAATGTAATCGTCAGTTTTAGTAAACCAAAGAATGGTTTCATACCTTCCCGAAAATCTGTTGGAGGCGTGCAAGCCATGGCCGAAGTGCCAGATAATTCTGTTGCGAAGCTTAAGATCGAATTTTTTAAAAATAGGATAATAGAAAATATCCAGCGGGAATATCTCACCTTTATCGACGTAATTGCCCACCTGCCAGCACAGGCTCCCTTTATCAGACAGAACCCTTACAAGTTCCTCAATTATTTCTTCCTGTGTTTCAAGATAGGTTTCAATGGTGGTTTTGGTTTCGTAGGATTTTCCAATATTGTAGGGGGGAGAGGTGATGATTAAATCAAATTTATCATCTTCCATTTTTTTTAAAGTGGTTAATGCCTCACCATTTTTTATTTGATAATCAATGGATGCATTTATGTAGTCGAACAAAAGTTCTTTGGCTTTCATTTTAAGGAATCTATTTTAATTAAAATTACAAATCTACGATCTTTTCTTCTTTTCATCTTCCGCTTGATTTATGGGTGCTAATGCTTTCCGAGCCGTCTATTCATCCTCCCAAAAATCGGGTTTCTCCAGCGTGCCGCCTTGTTGCCGGCAGTCGATACAAAACGTGCTGGGCAGTGCCAGCCCATTGGGGCCGCGGGTTACCAGCAGCGGCCACGATTCGGGTGGATAGGTCCAGATAAACTTATAGGCATCGTAATCATAAACATCGCACTGTGGATAATGCCATTCGAAGTATTGCAGGGGACGATCCACAAAAACACGCTTTTCGGTAATGGAGGCCGCCATAAAGAGGCCGAGTACCGTTTCGTCGGCCACATTCACAGCAGTGATGTTGCCTTTTATCTGAAAAGGTTGCCGCGTGAAAAGCTGGCCGGCAGAGTTGTTTTGCTCTTGCACCAGACGGTAAAAGTCGAAAGCTGTGGCGGTTATCGAAAACTGCCGCACCAGCAAGCTATAGCGGAAAGTGAATGCGCGCGTTTCGGTGGAAACAAAGTTGAGCGGAAAATCCACCACCTGCGGCACACTTTGCCGCGATGCATCAAAAAGATAAAGCTCTTCCACGAGCTGGGATTTATAGCAAGTTCGCAGCGAATCAGTATTAAAAACAAGCTGTAAGCCGCCCGAATAAAGATAATTCAGCTTGAAGTCGGCCTGATATTTATAGGCCTCGGTAAGTTGCCATACAAAGTAGGTGCTGTCAGTGGAGGCCGGCTGGGTGGTGAGATAAAACTGCAAACCCGTAAGGCTGTAGGGCAGGTTGTCAGGCTCGATGGTTTCTATTTGGTAATCGACTGACTCGATGGCCACGGGCTGGGGCAATGTTTCCGGCGCCGAAACATATTGTCTTCCGTCAAACGATGTAAGCATGAGCCGGTAAGTTCGTCCAGAGATACCCGCAGGCCCGTCGGCAGCGCTGCTATAGGTTCCCGGCCACATTTGTGTAAACGGGATCACCGTTCCCTGGTCGTCTTGCACCCACACCTGAAACTCAGTGGCAGGGATGAGCATTGGGTTTTTCAGATCGCTGCTGTACGAAAGCTGCACTGTATATGGCGGCGGCTCATTGGTTATCATCCCATCCACCACCAGCAGGCGTTGTGTGGAGGGTTTGAGCTGTGGATCGAAAGGCTCTTCGCAGGCAACCATCACTCCCACCAAAAAAAACCAAATGGCAATCGTTAGGTGTTTAGTCCGCATAGTTGCCCAGTTTAAAATCATAGGTAACCGAAAAAATAGGCACGGCAAATATCGAGAGCTTATAGGAATTGATGCTGCCTTCCTCATTTTTAAAATAAACGGAATAGGCATTTTTGCGTCCCGTAAGGTTATACACGGAAAATATCCATGCGCCGTGCAGCCATTTGCGCTTACGCAGATTTCCT
Source organism: Clostridia bacterium (assembly GCA_009928785.1). Lineage (GTDB taxonomy): Bacteria > Bacteroidota > Bacteroidia > Bacteroidales > 4484-276 > SABY01. The sequence goes on from SABY01000087.1 coordinate 6,090, forward strand.
TCTACTTTTAGTGAAATGTCGGTGCGGAAATAGTCGGGGATGCGGTACTCGTTGCGCAGCGAATAGTTGAGAATCTTCTGCCCATCCTGATAGTAAATGGAGGTAGGGTAGGTGATGGGGCGTCCGGTGGCATACACCCCATTGCCCGAAAAGCTGATGCGCTTACTTATTTTATAATTTACCACCAAATTTACTGCGTGTGGTTTGTCATAGTTGGCCGGGTAGGCTATTCCAAAGTTGTTTTGCTCGCCGGTAATTTTGTTATCCACCAGCACCGAGGTGTTGCTCCAGGTATAATTGATCCATCCGTTGAGTTTGCCGTAAGGCTTACGCAGCATCACCTCGATACCCCAGGCGTCGAGCTTGCCTTGCAGCACGTCTTGTTCGGGATATTGGTTCACCACCAGTTCGGCGCCGTCTCTGTATTCCACCAGGTTGTGTACTTTTTTATAATAGCCTTCCACACTAAACTCATATAGCTGCCGCGCCAGATTGGTATAAATACCCAACGAATATTGCTCACCGCGCATAGGTTCGATGTTGCTGTTGCTAAGTTGCCATTTATCCACCGGCGAAATAGCGATGGTATTGGAAAGCATAAAAATGTACTGGTGCAGATTGTTAAAGCCGGCTTTGATAGAAATGTTTTCATTCAAAAGATAGGTCGCCGCGAGCCGCAGATCGAGACCCTGATAGGTTTGCGATATTTGGTTGTTATTATAAAATAAGGTGTCGGTGATGTTTTCCGGAATTTTGGGAGCGCCGTCGGTATATTGGAAAACGGTGGATGGTCCCAGCGCCGCAAAATGGTTGTAGCGCAGCCCGCCGGCCAGGGTGAGCAAGGGAGTAGCCTTCCATTCGTCGCTGACGAAGAGCGCGCTTTCGAGGCCTTTTTCCGTGCCCAGGTCAACGGGGGTTACCAGCGAAGCATCGTTGAGCGGAAGGTGGTTGCCGCGGTCGATGTTGTAAAGAATCGTGGTGGCGCCATACCGCAACGTATGCGCATCCGTTGGCTGATAAAGAAAATTCAGGCTGGCTTGTTGATGTTCCAGTTGATAATTATCACGGTAAGCCGAAATAAAATATTCGTAGTTATCCTCACTAAAAGTGTAGCTGCTATATACCAGCGAGGCGTCGAAGCTGTGTTTTGCCGAAAGGCTGTGAAACCACGAAAGCGCTGCTCCGGCATTCTGGTAGCTATTGTCAACTTTGGCAGCAAGCCGCGATTGGTCGTAGCTGTAGTATCCAAAAATCTTTATCTGATTTTTATTATTCAGGTTGTAATACAAGTTAAGCGCAGCGTCGCCAAAGTTGCCACTGCTATTTTTTATTTCGGGTACATCTATAAAGTTGAGCACCCAGTCGCTGTAGGTGGACCGGAAGCCGGCCATGTACGAAAGTTTATCTTTTATAACAGGCCCTTCGGCCATGATGCGGGCGGTGATGGGGCTGATGCCGCCACGAGCTGCAAATTTCTCACGATTTCCCTGCAAAGGTTTTATATCGAAAATCGACGAAAGTCGCCCGCCATACTGAGCCGGGATGCTGCTTTTGTAGAGCGTAAAATCGCTGACGATGTCGGGATTGAAAGCCGAGAAGAAACCAAAAAGATGCGACGTGTTATAGACGGGGATGCCTCCGATGACGAACAGGTTTTGGTCGGCGGGGCTGCCACGCACGTTGAAGCCGGCAGCTCCTTCGCCCACCGACTGCACCCCCGGCAGCAGCAACGCCACCCTGATAATGTCGCGCTCGCCGAGTACGGTGGGGATTTCCTTGATGTCTTTCAGCGAAAGCTTCTCCATGCCCATCTGCACACTTTTCACATTGTGTTCGGCTTCGGAGCTTATCTCTACGGTTTCCATCAGAAATACTTTTTTGAGGAGATAAAAGTCGAGATCGCCCGCCGAGAGCACCTCTACTTTAAACCTGGATTCTTCGTAACCAATGCTGCGAACCACAACCGTGTATTTTCCTTTCGGCACCTCCAACTGGTAGCTGCCATCTTCGCCACTTACGGCGCCACGCTGCAACTCTTCTATGTAAAGGGTGGCGCCGGGCAGGGGAGTGCTGTCGTTAAAACTTAGGGCTTGTCCGCCAATAGCCGCCGAGGCATAGCGTGCGCCGGCCTTGCGGTTGCCGATGGTAAAAGTTCGGGCGATATATTCGTTGTTGGTGCGCAGAAAATCTTTTTCGCTGCCTGCCGGCGAAGTGTTCCTATCAGCATCGGCTGGCGACTTCTGGCTCAGGCTGAAGAAATTGTCGGGAAGCCGGGTGGCAATGGCCTGCCCGCGGTTGACGAACACATTCCCATTACGATCCATCGAAACAAAAAATCCTGCCGGCTCCAGGTTTACGCGCAACACCTGCAACAGATCGGCGGACGGCTGGAGCACTTTCATCCGTATGTCGGGTACAGAATCGGCGGGATAAAAAAACCGGACGTTCAGCTCATCAGATGCTTTTTTTATAAAAATAAGAAATGGGAGATTGTGATAATCTGCTGTAACGCGCAGCGAGTCGCTTTGCCCGGCAGCGGTGGTTACCATTAGCACCAGCAATATTCCTATGAAGAGCGGCAGGTATTTCATTTTTGCGAAAGCTGGTCGATAAAATTCATAAGTGAGGTCAGTTGTGCTGACGTTGCTTTCTTGTATTTGTTATGATGCTGGCGCAGATAGGCTTTTATCTCCTTTTTGTTTTCATCAAAATAACGCAGCAGGTCTTTGCGGCTCAGAATTTTTGTAGCTTTTTGGTGGGCTATAATATATGGTGTAGCTTGTCGGCGTGTAAAGCTGCCATGCGGCGTGGTAGGCGAGTAGTTGTTGACGAAGGTTTTGGTGTATTTTTTAACAAAAAGAAAACTGCCGTCGAAAACCTCTTCCACGTAACCCGCCGGAGCCGGAGCCGGCAATGGAGGCAGAATGATGAAATGATGCCCCTCCAAATCGAAACTTTGCACCAGCCGCGGGTTGAGGACAACAAAAATGGTATTGCCATCTGCCGGCACATAGCGCAGCACCAGCTCATCGGCGGCGATGTTGTAAATCAGCGGCAACGCGTCGAAAAATTTGTCTTGTGCGGTGAGGCTGCCGGTTGTAAAATCTTCTGAATTAAAATATGGATGTCTGGCAGCGTTGTAATGCTGTGGTGAGTAGCCTCTGCCGTTCACCAGCAGATCGTCGGTGCCATACACTTCACCGGCAAGATTGCGCAAAGCAGCATAAGCTGTATCAGCGGGCTGTGCATGAAGCGCACAAGCAAATGTCAGGCCCATCAAAGCCATCAGCGCTATCAGCCAGATTCCAGGTTGGCATTTTATTTTCTTAATACGTGTCACAATGCAATTTCTTTATCAGGTCGCCAAAAGTAGAATAAAAATCATGCAGCCATGCGAAACAACGGTGTTCCTGCAAAACGAAATCAGAACGCCAATAGAACGCGGTTCCGCCGGTGGTCGGACAAGTGACGCGGATTTGCAGATAGTCGCGGATAAAACAATCAGCGAAAATCAGCGAGAACCGGAACGCGGTTTTCAATCGCCAGGAAATTAACCACAGAGGGCACGGAGAAGACACAAAGGACACAGAGAAAAGTTTCCGAAGATTTTCTTAGTGTTGTTGGGTTTTCCTGCCGTCCAAAGATACAGGATGCAACGTTGTACCCTCGCTGCGACCTTCTATCGTCCGCCAGCTACCGAACATTGTCAAAAAAATAACGGGAATAACTTTTTCGTGTGAATTCGTTTAATTCGTGTGAATTAGCGGACTGGTTTTTTTAACCACAGAGGGCGCAGAGATCCGCCTGATCCGTGTTTTATTAATTCACCTCTACCGTGGCCTGTTGCACTATCTGCCGGGCTGTGGTAAGCGTGGTAAGATCGACGAAAAGCTCCCCGGTGCTCCCCGCATAATGTCCGTGTCCGATTGGCGTCATAACAATTTTCTGAGAAGATGAATCCATGTCGATGGCGGCGGCGTAAACCACCGATGGCTGTGCTGAGCTTTTGTAATCGGCGTCGTCAGGAAACTTATTGTTTGTCCAGTATTCGTTCCAGTCCCACGACTGGTTTATCTCCATCAGTATTACAACCTTCCCCAATAGTGGTTTATCGGATCGGCTAATCAAAGTAAAGCCAGCCGGAGGTGTTGCACCTGAATAAGCGTCGGGCACGGGCGATTGTGCTGTTGGCATAAAGTTGCCCAACGTATTTTTAATATTGCGCTTGTGCGCCCACACAGGCAACGATGCCGGCCGCACCAGCTCGCCGGGCTGCCATTTTCCCTGCTGTTGCTGCGCATAATTAAAATAGCCCTTCGCCACCGACTCATTTACGAAAAGCGTTTGCAGATAATTGCCGGCAGTGTCCTCTATCCAGATTGCCATCATCGGGTGGTTGTGCGCTTCGCCGGGCGTCACCGTCACCACTATCTCGCGCCCCATGCCATCTGCGTTGGTGCGTATCACCTCAATTTGTTCTGCTTTTTTGCGCTGCGCTGTAGCCGAAAGCGTCGTCACCAGCAGCACCATTACTGTCCATCCGAAGTACTTAATTTGTTTTTTCATAATCGTAACATATTTTATTCTTCTTGTTTTTTTTGGGAGGCCGGGCGGGCTTTCCGCTTTACCCGTCTTGCGCCGGGGTGCCGCTCCTATCATTCTATGTCCGGGGCTACGAATTGCCGGGGCTACGGATTGGCGGGGCCACGGAAAACCTGGGCCACGGACAAAAACGTTGCCCTGAAATCAAAACTCTATCATAACACCAATTGTTGGCAACACGGTACCCGAGGTAGTTTGCAGCTCTTTTAGCAGGTACCGCTGCTCATTGGGTGGTGCCGTGGGGTTTAAAATAATCGGTTGCCCCTGCGCGTCAAGTTCTCTGATCAAAACCGGCGGACTTTCGCTCTGGAAATTGTAGATGTTTTGGATGTCAACATACACCATCAGCGACCAGCGATCGAAGAAGTATTGTTTGTCCACGCGCACGTCGAGCTGCGTAAAAGGCGTCAGGCGCAGTGTGTTGAAGCGACCATAGTCGAGATAAGGGCCGCCCTGCACATCCCACGCCTCCACCAGGCTCGATTCATCCGGGTCGAAGGGTGTGTAAGGCGTGCCGCCCACAAAACGCCATTTACCACCGATGTTCCAATTTTTCTTTAGTCCGCGCAGCACGGTCAGATTCAGCAAATGCTTGTTGTCCCAGGCTGCCGGAATGTAGGTACCGCTTTTGTCTTCAAACTGGCTTCGCACAAAGGTGTATGAAAGTATCACGTTGAAACCATAGAAGTCGGCGTCGCGGGCATAAAGCTCAAAACCATACGCCCGGCCTTTGTCAGTCGATACCACTTCTTCGTTACCAAAAATCCCAAAGTCGCCACCTTTACTGGCGATACTCACCGAGTCGAGCACCGAAAACGGGTAGTCGTTATACAATTTATAAAAACCTTCAAGGGTAATTTTCGAATTGTCCCCAGGTCGGTGTTCCAGTCCTGCCACCATATGATCCACTCGGATATATTTCAACCCATTGTCTTTGTTCACAAAGTCGCCGGTGTTGTCCGTAAAGCCCAGCGTGGTATAGGCCGGGCGTTGGTAATAGCGCCCGATATTGGCATTTACAAACCATTTTTCGACCAGTGCATATGAGGCCGAGAGCCGCGGCGAAAACTGCTGAAGCATATTCGACATGTTGCTGCTGTAGTCGTTGGCATCCATGCGTGCGCCCAACGAAAGTGTGAGGCGTTCCTGAAAAATGGCGCGGCTAACCTGCCCAAAGGCGCTCCAGCTCCAAAGCCACAAGTCAGCGTCGCGGTTAAACGTCACCACTTCACCCTGGATAAATTGCTTTTGGAATGTTTTGTCGGTAAAATTGGAAAGCTGCAAGCCTGCTCCATAGTTGTAATCCCAACCGGAGCGTTGGCCGCTGTATTCATACCGGAGCTTGTTTTCGCTCTCGGTCGAATTATAATCAAAAGTCTTTCGGTCGGGTTCTTCAATGTTGTCGAGGTATTTGTAAGCTTCGTTGTTCAATACGTTGCGGCTTAGCACCACGCTATGAAAGCCATTGGCCGAAAAGTGCCTGTAAACTGCTCCCACGGTATAGCTCCACTGGTTGTTGGCAGGAAGGTAGCCCAGGATAAACTGCTGCTCCTCATCGGGATCGGTGATGCCTGTGTTGAGCCGGTTTTTGTCGAGCGCACCCAGCCCGATGATGGTGAGCTGATTTTTCTGGTTGATGTTGTATTGATATTTAAACTGCACGTCGTTGTATGTGGGCAAAAAAGGAAGGCCAAGTACATCGAAAAGAAATTGCAGATAGGAGCGGCGCACCGAAAAGATCAATCCCGACTTATCGCTAAGCGGGCCGTTGGCCGTAAAACCTACGTCGGTAGCTCCGAGCGTAGCGCGATAGTTCCAGCGGTCTTTGTTGGGATCAATCATCCGGAAGTCGATCACCGAACTAAGCGCATTTCCGCGTTTGGCTGGAAAGGCGCCGGAATAAAAGTTCACCTCCCTTATAAAGTCCACATTTATAATCCCAACAGGACCACCGGAAGCTCCTTGTGTCGAAAAATGGTTGATGGTAGGAATTTCGATGCCATCCAGATAAAAAGAGTTTTCGCTCGGGCCACCGCCGCGCACAATTACATCGTTGCGCTGTGCCGGCGTAGAAGCCACACCTGGCAGCGATTGCAGCATCTTTGAAATGTCGCGGTTGCTACCCGGATTGCGCTCTATCTCCGAAATGTTAAGCCGCCGCAACGACACCGGGCTCTCCCGGTCGCGCACAAATGGTGAAGCACGCACCACCACAGTTTCCAAATCTACCGTCGTAGAAGTCATCGGAAGATTAACAAACGAAGTCTTGGCATTGGTAACCAGAAAATCTTCAGAAGTATAAACTTCATAGCCCACCGAGCTGGCCATCAATTGCGTAAAGCCGGGGGTGACGCCTGTAAAGATGAAGTTACCATCCAGATCGGAAGTAGTGCCTATGTTGGTGCCACGAAGGATAATGTTGGCAAATGGCAGCGGCTCATTGGTACGTGCATCAAACACGCGGCCTTCTATTCGTCCCGATTGTGCCACGGACTGAAATGCGAGAATTCCGACAAGGAAAAAAGTAAGCGATAGTTGCCTGATGATCGACTTAATAAAAATTTTATTTTTCATTCATTACGTTTAAGCGATTCAAACACTTGTTAAACAAAATTGTTTTTGGCTTATAAAAATCTTTGCTTATTGCACAACCCCTGACGTCTTACTCCCTGCGTTCTTTACTTCATTATTCAAGATTCGATATTCTGCGGTTCGATATTTCACCCCGCGTCTTTCGCCCCACTCCGCGCGCTCACGAGTTATAGATATTCGTCAGCGCCAGCCGAAAGTCTTCAAAATGAAAAGAAAATCCTTCCTCCTCCAATCGCTTTGGGACAACTTTCTGGCTTGCCAGCAGCATCTCATCGCCCATTTGCCCCATTACCAGCCGGATCAGGGATTTTGGAATATGCAGCCAGTTGGGGCGATGCAGCACGCGTGCCAGCTCTTTGGCCACGTCTTTCATCTTCACCGGCTCCGGGGCGGTAAGATTATACGCGCCACTGGCTTCTTTGTGCTCGAGCAGAAACTGAATTGCACGCACTTCGTCGTCGAGGTGAATCCACGAAAACCATTGCTTTCCTGAACCTATTCGGCCACCCACACCAAACCGGAAAGGCATTGCCATTTGTGGCAAAGCGCCACCCTCCGTGCCCAGCACGATGCCGGTACGCAAAATCACCAGCCGCACCGAGGCATCCAGCCCTGCGGTAGCGGCTTCCCATTGCCGGGTTACCTGTGCCAGGAAGTTGTTGCCTGCTGCCGAATCCTCATCGAGGATTCTCTGCGGCTGCGAACCATAGTAGCCAATGGCCGAAGCCTGCAGTAGCACCCGCGGCTTTATTTCGGAGCGATTGATGGCTTCCACCACTGCATGAGTGGTGTTGAGCCGGCTCTGCAGGATGCGCTCTTTGCGGGCCTCGGTCCAGCGTCCGCCGCTAAGACTTTCACCTGCCAGGTTGATAACAGCCCAGGCATCCTTAAAAATCTTATCCAGCTCCTCGCTCTTCTCACCATCCCACTGACAAAACTCAGCATGATCGCCCAGTTGTTCGCGCGCACTTTCCACGTGGCGTGTTACCACTGTAAGGTCGTACTCTTCCTTGTCGAGAAACGAAAACAGCCGGCTACCAATAAATCCGGTAGCTCCAATAATGACAATCTTCATGATGTTGAATTATGATAGAAATTGATTTGTCAAAAATAAGCATCTTTTTCATGTGTGGTAAAGACCGAATGAGAGCGTAAGGTTGCTGTTGAAACCATCGGGGTTTTAGGGGAGAGTCTTTATAATGGAAATCACCGTATTTAAACTTCCACATGTGTACTTTCGACTCGCCAACTGGTTGGAGGGGAATCTATTTTCTATACCTCTGCTTGTAATCAAAAAATCAGGTACGCTTCGTAATTTTTTTATTTTCAATTTGATGATCGCGTTTCAAATCATTTTTCAAAAAACAGCCAGGTGCGCAGCGCCTGGCTGATGATATCGCCCCGTTGGGGCTATGATAAATATGTTGATGCGTTGTGGTAAACCGCTTGGTGGTTTTTTTATTCTGTGATTTTATGACCACCTACTTTCGTCCTGTCTCCAAAGCCGCAAGTGACTCGCTGATATGACGTTTTACGTTAAGCTGCGATTTGAAAATATGTCTGACGATTCCGTGGCGATCGATCACATAAGTGACGCGGCCGGGCAACAGCCCCAGCAGATCGGAGGGAACGCCCATTTCCTGACGCAGTTTTCCATCGGTGTCGCTCAGTAGTGTAAAGGGCAACCGATGCTTTTCGGCGAAAGCCTTATGCGACGATGAATCGTCGGAGCTAACGCCGACCACCTGTGCCCCGGCGTTCAGAAAATCCTGGTACGTATCGCGGAAACTACATGCCTGTGCTGTGCAGCCCGGCGTGTCGTCTTTGGGATAAAAGTAGAGCACCAGCGGGCGTTCGCCAACCAGTTGTGTACTGTCGATCATTTTACCATCCTGGTCGGGCAGGCGGAAGGGTGGGAGGGAAGAACCTATTGAAATTTTCATAACTTATTTTTTGATGTTTAAAAAATAATCAGACAAAAATGTTGATGCCTTTTGCTAACTTTTCCCTGTTGATTCGCAGCAGCGTTAAAGTTCAGCTTAGGCTATGCCTAAGTTGAATCTATTTTTGCAGGCTTTGCCTGCTTCTTCGCACCCTGCGCTCTGAGTCCCGCGCCTTGCTTCTTTACAAAGAAACTCCAACGTAACTGACAACAGGCAAAGCCTGTAAAAATAAACCGGACGAGGCGCAGCCTCGTTCAAACCCCCGCTTCGTTCAAACCCGCGTGTCCAACAAAATCCTATCATTCGGAAACCCACCTTTGCTCGCTTCTTCGATTCGTGCTCAGCACATTGTTCCTTCGCACCGCGCTCTCCGCTCACTTCTCTCCGCTCATCGCTCATCGCTCATCGCTCGTCGCTCATCGCTCATCGCTCATCGCTCATCGCTCGTCGCTCATCGCTCGTCGCTCGTCGCTCGTCGCTCATCGCTCGTCGCTCATCGCTCGTCGCTCATCGCTCATCGCCTCATCGCTCATCGCCTCATCGCCTCATCGCTCATCGCTCATCGCTCATCGCTCATCGCTCATCGCTCGTCGCTCATCGCTCATCGCTCATCGCTCATCGCTCATCGCTCATCGCTCATCGCTCATCGCTCATCGCTCGTCGCTCATCGCTCATCGCTCATCGCTCATCGCTCGTCGCTCATCGCTCATCGCTCATCGCTCATCGCTCGTCGCTCATCGCTCATCGCTCATCGCCTCATCGCTCGTCGCTCATCGCTCGTCGCTCATCGCCTCATCGCTCGTCGCTCATCGCTCATCGCTCATCGCTCATCGCTCATCGCTCGTCGCTCATCGCTCATCACTCGTCGCTCATCGCTCATCGCTCATCGCTCGTCGCTCATCGCTCATCGCTCATCGCTCATCGCTCATCGCTCGGCGCTCATCGCTCATCGCTCATCGCTCGGCGCTCATCGCTCATCGCTCATCGCTCGTCGCTCATCGCTCATCGCTCGTCGCTCGTCGCTCATCGCTCATTGCCCCGTGCTTGGCGCTGCTTTGTAAGCATCCAAAGCACGCTGCCGTGCCGCCTTATGATCGACGATGGGCTGCGGATAGGAAGTAGAATCTATTTCGGAAACCCAGCGGCGGATGTATTGCCGTTGCGGATCAAACTTTTCGGTTTGCAGCCAGGGATTGAAAACCCGGAAATAGGGAGCCGCGTCGCAGCCCGTTCCTGCTGCCCATTGCCAGCCACCATTGTTGCTGGCCAGCTCATAGTCGAGCAGCTTGTCGGCAAACCACTGCTCGCCCCAGCGCCAGTCGGTGAGCAGATGTTTGGTAAGGAAACTGGCGGTGATCATCCGCACGCGGTTGTGCATGTATCCGGTTTGGGCGAGCTGCCGCATTCCGGCATCCACAATGGGGTAGCCCGTGGCTCCCTGGCACCAGGCGGCGAAATGCAGTTCGTTATTAATCCACCGGATGTTGTCGTATTGTGGTTTAAAGGATTGGCCGACCACCTGCGGAAAGTGCCACAATATCATCATATAAAACTCGCGCCAGATGAGTTCGTTCAAAAAAGTGGCGTTTAGTTCTCGTGCCTGCGCTACCAGTTGGCGGATGCTGATGGTGCCAAAACGCAAATGCACGCCCAGCCGGGAAGTGCCGTCGAGCGCCGGGATGTCGCGCGTTTGATCGTACTTGCTGATAAGCTGGCGATTGATGGTGGGTGCAGCAATTCCCGATGGCTGATACCGAAATCCTGCATTTTTTAAATCAAACTTTTCATCAATAGCTTGCTGATAAAGATTGTCGAGATGCAGCTCCGAAGGATAGACCTGGAGGTGCTGCGTATTGAGTTTTGAAAGCCACTTGCGTGAATAGGGCGTAAAAACGGTGTAAGGGTTTCCGTTGTCCTTTGTCACTTCCGCTTTTTCAAAAATTACTTGGTCTTTATAAAGATGAAAAGACACTTTATTTTGCGAAAGCA